>JAJYJB010000076.1 GCA_021789735.1 Nitrospirota bacterium | reverse complement strand
GACCTCTTCTCGTCCATCGTCAGCCCCATTCCCGCCTCCCGAATCGAAATCCAAGAGGCTATTTTCGTTTAGATTCTTAAATGAGGCAACGAATCGGTTTCGTTTAGATTTTTGATGAGGCAAGTCGGTTTCTTGACTTGGCTTCTAAAAACCCCTTAAACTATCTGGTATTCGGGGCGTAGCGCAGTCTGGTAGCGCGCACGGTTCGGGACCGTGAAGTCGAAGGTTCAAATCCTTTCGCCCCGACCAGACTTTTTCCCATTTGTTGGCCAACAATCTTTCTTTTTGATAAATTTTCTTATATCCCCGCAAGCGTGACCTTAATTACATCCATTACCACGAGAAATTTTTAATCTAATGTATGCGGTTTTTGATTTGCTTTGTGGGTATTGGACGATCTTTTGTTATTTTTATTTCTTTCCCGCTGTCATTGAAGGATGAGGCTTTCTAATGCAAACGGCAAATGATCCAGGGCCAGGTCCCTTAGTTCCCATTGCTTCCTTTGGTCCGGTCTTCGCCAGGCAGGAGATATCCGGCTTGGACAGGGCAGAGGAAGAGAAGGCGCGCCTGGCGGCCGCCGTGGAATCCACGGACGAGGTCGTGATGATAATATGCAGGCAGGGAAAGATAGAGTACGTTAACCCCGCCTTTGAACGGGCCACGGGATATTCCAGGGAGGATGTGATGGGCAGATCCCCGGTGGTCCTGGGCAGCCACCGGCACGACAGGTCCTTATACATTGGTTTCCTGAACACGGTGACCGCCGGCAAAACATGGGCCGGACGCATGACAAACAGAAAAAAAACCGGGGAGCTTGTCCATTTCGAGGGCACCATCTCTCCCGTCAGGGACAGGACGGGAAGGGTGACATGCTACGTGTCGGTCTTCCAGGACGTGACCGGACGGATGCGGCTGGAATCCATAGCCGAGGCGGCAAGCACGACTAATAGCCTGGGTTATGCCATTTCCGGACTGAGGCATGAACTTGCAAACCCCCTGAACTCCATAAAACTTTCCCTTGGCGTTCTGGAGGCAAAACTCGACCCTTCGATGAGAGCATGCCTGGAACGCATCCATAAAGAGGTGGCAAGGATGGAGTACCTCCTGAAATCCCTGAAGAATTTTAACAGAGACGAGGCCCTTGAGATCCGGAAGCTGGAGCTGTCCTTTTTTCTGGCCGATTTCGTTTCGCTCATAAAATGCGATTTCCCGGACAAGGGCATAAATGTGGCGCTGGACGCGGCGTTTCCCGCATCCGCCCTGTGCGACCCGAGGGCCTTGAAGCAGGTCCTTCTGAACCTGGTGGCAAACTCCGTGGACGCGCTTGCGGGCGTTGCCGGAGCTGAAATACTCTTTGGGCTTTTCAAAGTTGGCAGGACGCTGATGGTCCGCGTGGCGGACAATGGCTGCGGCATGGCAAAAGAACAAATGGACAATCTCTTCAAACCTTTCAACACGACCAAAAAACAGGGCACGGGGCTGGGGCTGGTGATCGTCAAAAAAATGATAACCAGGATGGGTGGCGATGTTAAGGTCTCAAGCATGCGCGGCCGCGGGACAACCGTGGACATCCTGCTGCCCGAGGCATAGAGTCAAAGCCCCGGAGCATATAAAAAGTATAGTTGAACGCGCTCGGCGATTAATGGTGCTGCAATTCCTCAAACCCTGCCATGACCGCCTGAATATCGGCGGGAAAATCCGTTAATTCCTGCACCTGGCGGATCTCGATTATCGAGCCGTCCTGGACCGGGCAGCGCTTGGCCCATTCGATTGCCTCATCCCTTGATTTCACCTGTATCATCCAGTAACCGCCCAAAGCCTCCTTCACCCCGGTGAAGGGCCCCTTGGCCACCTTCGGCCTGCCTCCTGAAAAAGTGACACGGGCGCCCATTGACGGCGGTTGCAGGCCCTCAAGCGACAACAACACACCGGCCTCCTTAAGTTGCCTGTTGTACTGCATCATGGCCTCAACCGCCCCGGCATCCGGCACGCTGCCGGGCGCGGCGCTCTCATAGCCCTGGGGGATCATTAACATCATGAATCGCATCTGGGGGGCCTCCTTCCATTTCCTTTCGCTTTTTTTCTGATTATCAAACAAAAAACAAAAAACCTTAACGTCAGGGCTTCCGCCTTTCTGTAATCAAACCATATCAAATATCGACGCGGTGTTCAACATGCCTGCTCCGCAAAAGCCTCGCTCAATCCGCCCCGCCTGGCGGGCTCCGCTTTCACTCAAACCAGGCGCTGCCAAATTTTCAATTGCAAAAAAAGCCGGTCAACTTGACAGTTGCCTCTAGCGGGTTATATTTTGTAGAGACAACTGGCGTGCCTGCATGACGGAAGGAATAATTGCCGGAAGATTCCATGTACAGAGGGGATAATTTCCGGCTTGAAGGATCAAAAGAAACTTAAAGACGGGGGAAGGTCTTGGCTGATCGCAGGGAAAATCCGCGGCTCTATGAAATAAACACCGCACAGTGGCTTTATGAGGTTTCGCAAAAAAACGGGAAATGGTTCACACTTGGGGCCGTTCCGGCCACGGAATGGGACAGGCTGCTGGCACCCGGTTTCGATTACGTATGGCTGATGGGGGTATGGAAAAGAAGCAAAGAGGGCACGCGGATATTCAGAGAGAGCCCCGAATGGCCTCCTTTCAAGCAATATCTGGACACCATCCTTCCCGGCTGGGGAGAAAACGATGTTGCCGGATCACCCTACTCGATAGCGGCTTATGAGCCGGACCCGCTGATAGGCACCTGGGAGGACCTTCAAAAAGCGAGGGATGCACTTAATAAGCGCAGCATCGGCCTCATTCTGGATTTTGTGCCGAACCACACTGCCCCGGACCATCCCTGGGTTTCCGAACACCCGGATTACTATTTCATGACTGACAGTGCCGAATATGGGGGCAGGGCCGGATATGAGGGGAAAAAATCAAAAATAAAAGACCCATCGTTATTCTCCCGGATAGAAAGCGAGGGCAAAACCCTGTTCATCGCGCGGGGCAAAGACCCGAATTTCCCCGCATGGTCGGATACCGTCCAGCTTAATTACTTCAATCCGGCCCTGCGTAAGGCCATGCTGTCTGAAATGGGGAAAATAGCCGGATACTGCGACGGCCTGAGGTGCGACATGGCCATGCTTGTCCTTAATGATATCTTCGCCCGGACCTGGGGGAGCTTCTCCATTAATGCACTGCCCACGGGGGAGTTCTGGGAGCAGGCCCGCGCAGCCCTTTCTGGTACGCTCCTGATGGGAGAAGCTTACTGGAATACCGAATGGCGGCTTATGGAAATGGGTTTTGATTATATCTATGATAAAACGCTTTATGACAGGCTCAGGTCTTCGTCCGCCCAGGAGATAAGGCTCCACCTTGCCGCCGATACCGGCTATCAGAAAAAACTTGTCCGCTTCCTTGAAAACCATGATGAGGCCAGAAGCCTGGCGGCCTTCGGCCCGGGCAGGCTCCGCGCCGGGGCCGCCCTTTTTTCAACGCTTCCAGGCATGAAGCTCTTTTACCATGGGCAACTGGAAGGGAAAAAGATAAAGGTCCCCGTGCAGCTCGTCAGGGACGTTATTTCCGAAGCACCGGAAAAGGATATAAAGGCCTTTTACGAAAGACTGCTTTCCATAACCGGCCAGGATATCTTCCACAAAGGCCAATGGCGATTGAGAGACGTTTTCCCGTTTTCGGACGGCAGCCATCAAGATCTCATCGCGTATACCTGGAAATCAGCGGGGCGGATGAAGCTTGTAGTGGTCAATCTGGGCAATGGAATGTCGCAGGGCAATATACCCCTGCCGGAACTTGACCGTGGGAAAGACTATCTGTTCACCGATGAACTGAATGGGCGTCAATATCCCCGGAAAGGGGCGGAGGTGAACAATGAGGGGTTACATGTCATTCTGGATGGATACCAGACCCATATATTCGATGTTACGCCGGAATAGATAATCGAAACCGGGCGACTGAAAATTTTCTCCGGTGCTTTTTTTGGCCGTATGCGTGTTATCCCACAGGTAATGTTAATATTTTAATATTGTGATGGACCTTATCAAACTCGTTTACAGCAAAATTTCACATATTAACGCCTATCTTGCGGCCCTGTGCCTGATGTACCTGGCCCAGGGCATCTGGTTTGCGATAGCATGGCGGTGGTCCGGAGGCGTCAGGCGGCCTGTTTTCAGGAAATTGCTCCGGTGGCTTTTGGCCGCCGCCGGTCTGGTGCTGCTTTCAACCGGAGCGGCCCCTCTTGTGCGCTTTTTCCCTCACCGCGGCTTTGCACACTGGGTCCTGACCGCCGCCAGGGTCTGGTTGTTTGCGGCTCTTCTGGGACTGCTGGGGGTGATCGCGGTGCGGCTCACCGCGTGGCTGGCAGGGAAAGCCGTGCCTGCCCTTCGCGGTCCCTGTCCGGGAAAGTCCCTGGAAAGATCCCGGCGGAATTTTTTGCGCTATTGCGTTTTTCTGGCCGGGGCCGCTCCGTTCCCTGCCCTCGCATACGGCTTCTTCTCCCGGTTGAACTACCATGTCAGGAGGTCCGATATACCTGTCGCGGACCTGCCTGAAAAACTGGACGGGCTGAAGATCGTGCAGCTCAGCGACATCCATATAGGAGATTTCATGTCCCGTGCGGAAGTGCGCCGCGCAGTTGAAATGGCCAACCGGCTGGATGCGGACCTTGCCGTTGTCACCGGCGACTTTATAACCTGGAAGGGCGATCCTCTGGAAGATTGTATTTCCGAGTTGGGCCGGCTGCGCGCGCCTCTGGGAGTATGGGGCTGTAACGGCAACCACGAAGGCCATGCCAGGGTGGAGCACCTGGCGCAGGAGCTGTTTCATCGCAACGGAATGAGGTTGCTGCGAAAACAGAATGAGGTCCTGGAGTTTCAGGGCGAAAAGATCAATATCATCGGGGTTGATTACCAACGGGAGAAGGGCTTATCCGGGTACACGCACATGCTTGAAGGCGTAGAGCCCCTGGTGCGCGGGGACATGCCAAACATATTGCTTTCTCACAACCCCAATTCCTTTTACCGGGCGGCCGGGATGGGGATAGAACTGAGCCTTGCCGGCCATACCCACGGCGGCCAGATCAGCATCGGGATCGACGGCGAAGAACTGAGCCCGGCGCTTTTCTACACGAAATTCGTGGCAGGAATGTACACCCTCCCTTTTAAAGGAGAGGGAGAACGCGAAGCCGGCCGGCCGGGGACAGTTAAATTAAAACCGTGCAGAGCTGAACGGGGACAATCGGCGCAGGAACGGGCCGGTCACGGGGCAGCCGCACTGTATGTTAACAGGGGGCTTGGCACCATCTGGCTCCCGGTGCGCCTCGACATGCCTCCGGAGATAACGCTGCTCACTTTGCGCCGGGCCGTTTAGGCGGGCGCCGGGCTGTTCGAGGTTGAGCTTCTTTTGTTTTTTGAAAATAAAAACCGGGCTCATTATAAAACAAAAAAGCTGTTCTGAAGAGGAAATGAAAAACAAAATGACAAAAAAGGACCTTGCCCGTCTGAAAAGACTGTTCTTAAAATATGTCCAGGCCAACCGGATGGAGGACCCGTCCGAGCAGCGCAACATCGTCCTTAAACGGAGGCACACGCTCAGCGTATGCCGGGACATGGGTTTCCTTTGCCGGGGGGAAGGCCTGAATGAAAACGATTCCCTCATAGCCAGGGCCGCGGCCCTGCTGCACGATATAGGCAGGTTCCGCCAATACTCGGATTTCAGGACCTTCGATGACAGGACTTCGGTAAACCATGGGCTCCTCGGAGCGGAGATCCTGGCAAAAGAGAATTTTTTCCCCGATGGACTGGACCGCGGCGAGCGGGCTCTCATCCTGCAGGCCGTGAAATACCATAACGCGTACGCCATCCCCAGGCTGGACCGGAGAACGGTTTTTTTTCTTAAGCTCGTTCGCGATGCTGACAAACTGGATATCTGGAAGGTCATGCTCGAATTTTTTGCCCAGCCCGAGGAACACAGGGCTACAGCGGCTGGCCTGGGCCTTCCCGAGGGGAGAGGGGTTTCCCCGGAGATAATACCGGTTGTCCTTGAAAACCGGGTTGTGCCTATCTCCCTTGTAAAGAGCCTGAATGATTACAAGCTCCTGCTTCTCTCCTGGGTCTTCAGCATCAACTTCAAGACAACCTTCCGCCTGTTTTTAAGGAGGCGTTACGCCAAGGCGCTCGAAGCCTCCCTGCCGCCAGGCGAAGAGGTGCGAAAAGCCGTTGTTCATATTGAAGATTTTGCGCGTTCATGCACATTCGCAAATGGCCCCCAAAAAGAGAAAAGGACCTAAAGAAAAAGAAAAGAGCCACTGAAAAATAAAAAATCCCTTGAGGATATCAGTTCTCCGGGTTCCCCGCTTCCAGTCCGGCCAATCGTTCCTCGAATTCGCAGCGCCGTATCCCCAGTTCCTCCGTGGACGCCGCGAGCTCGTCAAAAAGCGTCTCTATCTTCCCCTTGGCCTCATGGATGGACTTTGAAAGCCTCTTTATCTCCCCGCCGTCACCCTTAGTTGAGGCGCTGATGAGCGCCAGGTTTTCGCTTTCGACCTGTTCTTCGAAGCGGATTATCTTCTCCTCCGCCTCCTTGATCTTTAACTGAAAGGCCCCAAGCACCCTGGAGCGCTCGGTGATGAGCTCCGCCTTTGCCCGCCTTATCTCTTTTTTGTTTGCAGCCTTGCCGGCATCCTTTCCAGACGGCCCCACATTTCCCGGCGATCTATTGGAATTGAGGGGGGCGGCCTCCTCGCTCTCCCAGCCCACCCGGTCAAGAAAGTCCTCGTATGGGCCTTCGAATACCTTTACCCGGCCTCCGTCGAAGACCACAAGGCGCGTGGCCAGGGCGCGCAATACCATCTCGCTGTGGGTCACCATTACCACGGCTCCTTCAAAAGCCCCTATCGCCTCCACAAGAGCGTCGATCGACTCCATGTCCAGATGGTTTGTGGGTTCATCCAGCAAAAGCAGGTTTGCGGGCTGGGCAATAAGCCTTCCCAGGAGGACGCGGCTCTTCTCTCCTCCGGAAAGGACGGATATCTTCTTGAGGGCATCGTCTCCCCCGAAGAGCATCGCCCCGCAGATGCTACGGGCGGCCCCGCGTCTTTGTTCCGGCATTGAAGCCAGTATCTCCTCTTCAACGGTCTTTGAAGGGTCCAGCCGCGAGACGTTCGTCTGCCCGAAATGGGCCGGAACCGTTTTGCTGCCGTAGCTCACACTGCCGGTCCAGACGTCCATTTCCCCGGCCAGAAGCCTGATGAGCGTGGTCTTGCCCTGCCCGTTTCTTCCGATGACGGCTATGCGGTCGCTCCTGCCCACGGAAAGGCTGAAATCCTTGAAAAGCGGGTCTGAAGGCGCATAGCCAAACGAGATGTCCTCCGCCTTCAGCAGCCATTTGCTTTCATGCGGGGCATAGTTGAACTCGAACTCAAGCCCTTTTTCCTTTGATAGCTTTTCCAGCCTGTCTTTTTTTTGAAGGCCTTTTATCTTGGACTGCACCGCGCTGGCCCGGGTTGCCTGGGCCCTGAACCGGTTTATGAATTCCTCCAGCTCACCGCGCCTTTTTTCATCGTTTGCGCGGGTGCGCTCGTAGATGTCCTCCTCGGCCAGTATCTGCTCATACAGCTTATGCGTGCCGCCCGCTATCTTCTTTATCTTTGCGCGGTGTATCCCTATGGTATGGGTAGTGACCGAGTCCATGAAATCCCTGTCATGGGTTATAAGCATAAGCTCGCCCTTCCAGTTTCTGAGGAACTGCTCCAGCCACCGGGAAGAAACGATGTCCAGATAGTTTGTGGGCTCGTCAAGAAGCAGGAGGTCCGGCTCCTCAAGGAGGAGCTTCGCAAGGTTCAGCCGGACCTGGAAACCGCCGGATAACTCAAGAGGCCGCCGGGAAAAATCTTCAGCCTGAAAGCCAAGCCCCATCAGCACAGTCTTGGCCTTATAGGCCTCACTCTCCAGCGAAAAACCGCTGTCCCCGTTGCCCGGGCCGTTTTTTGCCGCCAACCCCAGCATCGCCTCATCGAGGACCGTGCCGGCGGCAAAGAGTATCTGCTGGGAGAGATGCCCTACCCTGTAGCCCCTGGGTATGCTGATAGAGCCCTCGTCGGGCAGCTCCCTGCCCATTATCATGCGGAAAAGCGTGGTCTTGCCGGAGCCGTTTCTCCCGGCAAGTCCCGCGCGCTCACCGGGGCCCAATGTGAAAGATGCCCCATTAAAAAGCACATGCCTTCCATATGCCTTCACTATGCCGCTAGCCTGGACCATCCAATATTTTACAGTGAAGAACCGGCCCCTGGCAAAAGGGCAAAAAAGGCAAAAAAGAAAAAATTCACATGGCGCCGCCGCTAAGGGCGGCTGGTTCAGGCCGGCAAGTCGTGATACACTTTGGGCAAGATGAACAAGATGCTCATCCCCATTGACGGTTCGGAGTGCTCCATGAAGGCGGTCAGGTACGCGGCGGAGCATTTCGCAGGCATGGCCGGCGTTCAGATAACCCTTCTTCATGTGCTCCCCGTACCCGCCGTCTTCTGGGATGAAGGGCATGTGTTAAGCGAAGAGGAAAGGAAAGAACGCAGGCGGTTTTTTGAGCAGTGGAGGGAAGAACAGCGCAAGCGGTTTGAACCTGCGTTCAGAGAGGCGTTTGAGGCCCTCGTGCAAAAAGGGATCAGGCGCGAGCAGATAATCATAAAGGACGCCTCGGACACCGTGGACGCGGCGGACCGCATCCTGGATGAGACCAGAAGCGGCGGCTACAAAACACTGCTTATCGGCCACTGCAAGCACGATGAGGCCAGCCATTTCATCCGAGGAAGCGTCACCATGGAGATTGTCCATCGCGGCGCAGGGGCCGCCCTGAGCATCATAGAATAGTAGTTTCCTGTTTTTGGTTCTTTATTTCCCTTTCAAGGCCCTTTCAACCGTCTTTATCGCGCAAAACTCTCCGCACATCGAGCAGACATTTTTTTCGGTTGGAGGAACGGCCGCGCGGTAACCGGACACCTTATCGGGGTTAAAGCTCATGCCTATCATGCCGTCCCAATCCAGCGACTTTCTCATGCGGGCCATCTTTCTGTCTTTATCCATGGCCCCTGGTATGCCCTTCGCCAGGTCCGCCGCGTGGGCCGCTATCTTTGAGGCTATTAGTCCCTCCTTCACATCCTCGATATCTGGCAGCCGGATATGCTCGGACGGGGTGAGGTAACACAGGAAGTCCGCCCCGGCGGCACCGGCCACCGCCCCCCCTATCGCGCCCACAATATGGTCATACCCTACGCCGATATCAGTCACAAGGGGGCCAAGCACATAGAAGGGCGCTCCCTTGCATATCTCTTTTTGCAGTTTTATGTTCAGCTCCACCTGGTTCAGAGGCACATGGCCCGGCCCCTCGATTATCACCTGCACCCCCGCATCGAGCGCGGCGTCCCTCAGCTCTCCAAGGACAAGGAGCTCTTCCAGTTGGGCCCTGTCCGTTGCGTCCTCCAGGCAGCCCGGACGCATGGCGTCGCCAAGGCTTAATGTG
The DNA here is from genome assembly GCA_021789735.1 of Nitrospirota bacterium. The sequence goes on along the minus strand of JAJYJB010000076.1, from coordinate 2,571 downwards.
AGGTCATACTTCTTCGCTATCTCAAGGAGCCTGCCGTAGTCTTCATAAAAAGGGTTTTCGCGGCCGTTAAAGATCATCCACTCGAAAAGGAACGAGCCTCCCCTGCTTACCACATCCAGCACCCGCCCCTCCATCTTGAGCCTCTCAATGGCCTTCCGGGTGATGCCGGCATGCACGGTCACAAAATCCACGCCCTCTTCAGCGTGCTCCTCGACCGCTGAAAACATGTCGTCCGCGCTCATATGCTTTATCATCCCGCGGGTCTCCACCGCCTTGACGGCCGCCTCGTAAATGGGCACAGTGCCAAAGCAGAACGGATATTCCCGGAGGATCATCCTCCGGAGTTCTTTTATCTTTCCCCCTGTGGAGAGGTCCATGACCGCATCGGCCCCGTATTTGGCCAGCACATCGAGTTTTTTCTTTTCCTCGTCAAGAGAATCTCTGTCCCTTGAAGTGCCTATGTTGGCATTTATCTTGGTTTTAAGCCCCCTGCCTATTCCAAGGGGAATTATGCCGTGCCCGGAGTTCCTGGCGATCACCGCGCGGCCCTCCGCTATCTCCATGGCGAGCTTTTCGGGCTCCATCCCCTCCCTGAGTGCAACATCCCTGACCTCGTCCGTTATTATTCCAGCCTTCGCAAGCTCTATCCGTGTCTTCATTCCAGTGTCCTCATGAACTTGTAAGTTTCCCCCTTTATATCGTCCGCTCCAAATATCCCCGAGATAAGGGCGGCGCCATATGCGCCAGCCTCCGTCACGCTTTTAATGTTGCCGCTCTTGATGCCTCCTATCGCAAAAACCGGTATGTCAAGCACGCTTGCCGCCTCCCTGAGCTTTTGAAGCCCGAGAGGCGCCCCATATGCCTTTTTCGAAGGGGTCTCGAACACGGGCCCGAAGGTGACGAAATCCGCCCCTCCCCTTTGGGCGGCGGCAGCCTGTTCCACCGAATGGGCCGAGACTCCTACCATGAGCCTTTTTCTTTTTCCGCTTCCCCGTATCTTTCTAACGCCCTGTATCTCTCCGACTGCCTGTATCCTTCTGACCGCCTCCGGGGGTATGCTTTGGCCACCCAGGTGCACACCGTCCGCCCCGCAGGCAAGGGCCACATCCACCCTGTCGTTTATAAAGAGCCTAGCGGACCGGCTTTTTGTAAGTACCCTCAGCCGGAAGGCCAGTTCCAGAAGATCTCTTACCGGCATGGCCTTCTCCCTTAACTGCACCGCTCTCACTCCGCCGTCGAGGGCCTTTTCCACGGCGTCTTCAATATCCGGCGCCAGTGTTCCGTCCGTTATGAGATAGAGCCTGAAATCCGGTTTCAATTTTCTTGTTAAAGAAGCATCCCTTCCAGTGGGCTGCTTGCGGTCGCGTACAGTTTTTTTGATATCCTGCCCGCCCCCCAGGAGAGCCTGCCCGCCAGAACGGCATGCTTCATGGCGCTCGCCATCGCAACAGGGTCCTTTGCTCCGGCTATCCCCGTATTTATCAAAACCGCATCGCAGCCAAGCTCCATCGCTATCGCGGCGTCCGAGGCGGTGCCGACACCGGCATCGACCACAACAGGACAACCTAGCGGGGCGCAGCGCGGGGCCACCGTCTCAAGTATTATCTTTATGTTGTAAGGATTCCTGATGCCAAGGCCCGAACCTATCGGCGCGCCAAGCGGCATAACGCAGGCGGCCCCGGCATCAATCAGCCTTTTTGCCATTATAGGGTCGTCATTCGTATAGGGGAAGACTATAAACCCCTCTTTGGCCAGGGTTTCGGTGGCCTGAAGAAGGCCTATCACATCGGGAAACAGGGTCTTCTCATCTCCGATGACCTCCAGCTTCACCATGTCCGAAAGACCGGCCTCCCTGCCAAGCCTCGCGTACCTCAGGGCGTCTTCCACAGTGTAGCACCCGGCGGTGTTGGGAAGTATCTTGTATTTTTTGAGGTCTATGTAGTTAAGGAGGCTTTCAGCCGTGCGCTTCAGATCCACCCTGCGGACAGAGACGGTCACCACGTCGGTGCCCGAAGCTTCAAGTGCCTGCGCCATCTCCTCAAAGCTGCCGTATTTCCCTGTACCCACCCATAGCCTGGAGCTAAACTCGATCCCCTTTATGATCAATTTATCCTTCTGTCCGTCTTTTTCCATCTATCCTCCTTGTAAGAAATAAGTGGCAAGCGGCAAGTTACAAATGACAGAGAAATTCGAACTGTCTTCTCCGCAACCCTTTTATCCTTTTACTTCCCTCACCCTGGCCCTCTCCCATTGGGAGAGGGAAAAGCGGAAAAAATTTCATCCGCCCCCCACAAAATTGACTATCTCCACCTGGTCACCTTCCTTTAAGGGAAAGGCGCCGAAATCCTTTTTGCTTACAATGGAGAAATTCACCTCCACGGCCACGGCCTGCGCCTTGACGCCAAGCTCCTGAAGCAGCGCCTGAACCGTCTCCGCCATGCAATCCATCGGTTCCCCGTTTACCTTCAATCTCATATGCACCCTTTTGGGAAAAATTAAAATTAAAAACCGCATCCCCTGGAGAAAAGGGATGCGGTCATTTTTTTAAAAAATAAAAATACCGCAAATAGA
>JAJYJB010000005.1 GCA_021789735.1 Nitrospirota bacterium | reverse complement strand
GATCTGGAAAAAAGTATCGCGTTTAAAAACGATGCTGTACCGCTGGCCATTACGAAACTGTCTATTAAATTTTTTTTGTTTAGAAATCTTGGGGACACATAGAAATAACGACTGCAAATCAAAAAAACAAGGATGTGTGTGAAGGCAGCTATATGTGAAAGCCAGTTCATCAGGAATTAATAAAATGATTTTTTAGTTGAGTTATTAAATGCTTCGACTTTTTGCTGCTCGGTTTTAGCACCTCCCAATAACCCCCCCAGCAACCCCAAAAGCCCAAGTGCTGGATCGATAACGAACAAGAATGCACCAGCTAAAGTGCTACCCAAAGGAAATCCTTGCTCGGCCATGATATTGTTGACGTTGTAATCAGATGAACGGCCGTTTGTTGGGCATATTAAAGAAAAACAGAAATAAGATATTTGGTTTCTATCTGTCGGCTCGTCTTTGCCAAAATTTACATATATTTTTTCTCCGGAATGCTCTTTGCAATATACGAAATATTTCATAATTTATTACCTAAGCTTGAAACTCATTGGGCCTATTTTTAAAGAACACGCCTAAAATTCCAAAAGAAACCTGAACGATTATAACAAATTAAAGGATGTGGTGTACGGGACGCATTATTGTATTCGCCGACTTCACCCAAAAGTGCGGAGTTGAAGGGGCTACATCGCGCGCACATCGATGCCCGGCCAGTATCGAGTTCCGAAAATAATTTGCCAGGGTCCGAATCCACGAGGAACAATTTTTTTTCGTTAGCCGGCGGAACACCTGACTTCGGCGGGCCGGCTTATGAACCCGGTTTTTTTTGTCAGTCCAGGACCAGCTCTTTTTCTGCCGGCTCGGAGTGCCCCCTCAGCAGGAAGACAAGCGGGATGCACAGCACGAACACCCCGGTCACAAGCAGAAAGATATGGTTGTAGGCGAGCATGCTGGCCTGCCTCATGAGCTGGCTGTTGAGCGAACCAAGCGCCTTTTGGCGGGGCATGTAGAGGTATGACCCCCTGACCGCCATGGCTGCCGTGAGGGCCTTCAGCCGGTGCGTCATGCCGGGGTTAAATACGCTCAGGTTATCCACGAGACTGGCCCTGTAAATCTGCTCCCCCCTTGAAAGGACGGTGGCGGCGATAGCTATGCCGACGCTTCCGAAGACCTGCCTGACCACGTTGAAGAGACCCGCGGCCGCCGTCATCCGGGACTTCTCTATCGTCGCCAGCACGGAAGTGCTCAGGGCGACAAAGATCAAACCGAACCCTCCCCCCTGCAGCAGATTGGGGATGAAGAGGTCCCAGAAACCTACCCTGAGCGACATCACCGAAAGCTGCCAGAAAGAGAACGCCACGACAACGAGGCCGGTCCCTATTAAAATTTTTGGGCCAAGCCTGTTGTACAAGTTTCCGGCAATGGGCATGACTATCGACATGCAAAGGCCCCGTGGCAAAAGCACCAGTCCCGAGTCAAGAGCGGGATAGCCCAGAAGCTGCTGGAGAAACAGCGGGAGGATGAAAAGCGCGGCATACTGGCCCAGCCCCAGGATGCCCATGAGGACCGTCCCGGAAGCGAAGGACAGGTTTTTAAGCACCCGCAGGTCCACGGCCGGCTTGTCCACGGCGAGCTCGCGCCAGATGAAAAATATGATCCCCAGAACAGAGATGACGGCGAGATAGACTATGAAATTCGACTGCAGCCAGTCCTTGGTCTCGCCTTTTTCGAGCATGAGCTGGAGCGCGCCAAGCCCCAGGACCAGAAACCCCAGGCCCAGCAGGTCAATCTTTCCCTTCTCCCGCTTCAGGTATGACGGGTCATGGAGGAAACGGGAGACCAGGATAAGGTTCAAAATTCCTATTGGAATGTTTATGAGGAATATCATGCGCCAGGAAAAATTGTCGGTAAGCCACCCGCCAAGGACGGGGCCGAAAGCCGGGCCAAGGACAACCCCGAAGCCGTATATGCCCATCGCCATCCCCTGCTCCTCGGGAGGGAAGCTTTCCCTCAGTATCGCCTGGCCAAGCGGAATGATCGCCCCGCCGCCCACGCCCTGGATTATCCTGAAGAGGACCAGAGATGTCAGGTCCCACGACATGGCGCAGAGCAGCGAGCTTGCCACAAAAAGGGAGATGGAGAGCACGTAAAAGCGTTTCCGCCCGAACCGGGCGCTCATCATGCCGACAAGGGGCATGATGATAACGTTTGAAAGTATGTAGCCGGTGGAGACCCACGTTATCTCCTCCACCGATGCCCCCAGGTTGCCCCTCATGTAAGGCAGGGCCACATTGACAATGCTTATGTCCAGGGCGGCCATGATGGTCCCCATTATGACAGTGAGCGATATGAGCCACTTGCCGGCCTGCGTTCCGCCGTTCACGGCCGCCCGCACCCCTTTTGCGTGGCGCGCCGGTCCTTGAGCAACCCAAGCAGAAAAAGCTCGCAGGGGTTTTTGTTTTCCGCCGCAGGCCCGTCCGCCGCGCCCAGGTCTCCGGAGAGTTGGGCCAGTATCATGCCCCTGAGGCAATAAAAAAGGGCCGACGCCGTTGCCTCGCAGTCCATTTGCCTGAAAACTTTTTCCCTGACCCCTTTTTTGAGTATGTCAGCGATGAGCTTTTTTTGGGAATCGAAAAAAGCTTTTTTTAAAGGCTTCCTTATTTCCAGGTCGTACTCCTTTATTTGCCGTGAGACCAGCTTCGCCTTTTTGTCCGCGTAGCCCAGATAGCTGTCCATGAGCCCCCTCAGTGCGGCAACGGGCTCCTGTTCCCTGAGGGGCTCGGTCATGGCGGAGAAACTGTCCAGCTGCCGCCGGAAGAGCCCCGAGTAGAGGTCCTCCTTGTTCCTGTAATAAAGGTAGATAGTGCCGATGCTCAGGCCTGCGCGGGCCGCGACCTTCCTGATGGTAGCTCCGGCGTAGCCCTCTTCGGCAAAAAGCTGCTCGGCGGCCTCAAGGATGCTTTTTTTTGTCGCGGCAAGACCCGGTTTTTTCAAAAATCCTTTCGCCTCCCCTGTTTGCGGCGCGGACCTGTTTTGCGTCCCCGGCCCCTGGAATCTTTCAGAAATTCTTGCGCCGCAGGCGCGTTTTACAGACCTCGGCGCCTGGACTGAACATCTGTTCAGTATATTTTCAATCCACGTGCGGAGTCAAGCCGGACAGGGTAAGGCATGGACAAATCATTGCTGAACCTTTGCGCCCCAACCCCTGACAAGTGATCTGGAAATGCACGGGAATAAATTGCTGCATCTTCGGTCCGGACCGGTGCGAAAATGGCGCTATGGCGCTCCGGCGGCTGTGAAAGAATGGGGGAAGCACGAAGAAGCTTTTTTTGTCAGGGCAGGAAGGTAGACAGGGAAAAATCCCGGGGCGGACGCGGCCTGGAAAAATTTTCTATTTGCTGCCCGGGCGGTAGCCCACGACGGCTATCCCGGCCTCGTCGGCATGCTCTATGAATTTCTCTTTCTCTAGAATGAGAGTGGCCCCGGCCTCAACGGCCAGCACCACGGCCTCCGCCTCTATCATTGACTGGATCGTGCTCAGGCCGACTGCGGGCACATCGAAGCGCAGGTCCTGTCCGGGCTTCGCGGTCTTCACCACGACGGCCCCGCCCCCGGCCAGTTTGCCGCCCCTTTTTATTGCCCTGTCCGTGCCCTCGATGGCCTCCACCGCCATCACCGCCCGGTCCTTGACCACCACAGTCTGCCCGATGTCGAGCCGCCCCATCTCCTTCGCCAGGCCATAACCCCACTCTATGTCTTTCCACTGGGCCCTGGTGGGCTGTCTTCTGGTCATCCCGCCCTCAGGGGCAAGCAGGCCGGAGCAGAAGGCCGCGGTCTCAAGGAGCCTGATGCCGTCTTTCTCAAGCTCCCCGGTGATGGCAAGCATGAGGGTGTCATCGCTCCTGTCCTTGAGCTTCCACAGCAGCTTTACCGCCCTTAAGTCCGGGGTGATGCGGCTTTTGTACAGCAGTTCCTTTGGCACCTTGCCCGCCATCACGGCCTCGGTCACGCCGTTTTGCCTGAGGGTCTTTATCACCCTGTCCAGCTTGCCCACGTTTATCCGTTCCATAACGTCCACCGCGCCCTCAAGCTTTTCGTCGTCCACCACGGGCTCCAGCCCCACGGCCACAACCCTGTACCCCCGCTGCCTGGCGTCCTTTGCGATCAGGCGGGGCAGTTTGCCCATGCCAGCTATGAGCCCCACGGTCTTCACTTCCGGCTAGAAGGGGGCCTTGGCGGCCGTGGGCCGGCAGATGCCGCGTTTTGAGGTCTTAACGAACTCCAGGAGGCGCACTATCTCCGGGGATTCCGGCAGGTCTTCCTGCACCTTTTTTATCGCTTCCTTCAGCGTATGCTTGCTCCTGAAAAGGATCTTGTAGGCCCTGGAGAGGTCCGCTATGGTCTCCTTGGAGAAGCCGTGCCGCTTAAGGCCCACCAGGTTGAGGCCGTAAAGCTGCGCCCTTGCGCCCGACGCTATTGTGTAGGGCGGTATGTCCTGCCCTATGCCGCTGAACCCGCCCGTCATTGAAAAGGCGCCTATGCGGGTGAACTGGTGAATGGCGATGACGCCGCCCAGTATCGCGTTGTCATCCACCTGGACGTGCCCGGCCATGGTGACAGAGTTTGCCATCACCACGTTGCTGCCTATTTTGCAGTCGTGGGCTATGTGCGTGTAAGCCATTATATAGTTGTTGTCGCCAAGCAGAGTGACCCCCTCCGAGCCGACAGAACCCCTGTGAATGCTGACGTATTCCCTTATGATGTTGCCGCTGCCGATCTTCACGCTGGTCTTCTCCCCGGCGTACTTCATGTCCTGGGGCGGCAGCCCGATAACGGCAAAGGGGTAGATCGTGCAGCCCTGGCCTATCTCCGTGTCCCCCTCTATGACCACATTGTTGGAAAGCTTTACACTGTGGCCGATCTTTGCGCCTTCGCCTATGATGCAGTAGGGGCCGATCTGCGCGTCCCTGGCGATAGAAGCCCTCTCGTGCACGGAGGCCGTAGGATGGATTTTCATTTTTTCATATCTCCCTGTCCGTCACCATGGCGGTGAACTCGGCCTCCGCCGCCACCTTGGAGTCCACTACCGCGCGGCCAGCGAATTTCCAGACCTTGTCCCTGTGCTGCAGGACCTTTACCTGGAGCTGCACCTGGTCCCCGGGCACCACCGGCTTTCTGAACTTCACCTTGTCTATGCTCATGAAGTACACCGCCTTGCCCTGCATGCCGGACTTGAAGGCTAGCACCCCCGCCGTCTGGGCCAGCGCCTCTATTATGAGGACGCCCGGCATGATGGGGTTCCCGGGGAAATGGCCGGCGAAAAAATGCTCATTGATGGTGGCGTTCTTTATCCCCGTGGCCTTTTCTCCCGGCACCATCTCCGTTATCCTGTCAACGAGCAGGAAAGGGAACCTGTGGGGAAGTATGGACTCGATCTCTCTGATATTTATCATTTCTCGCTCAAAAGCCTCCTTTCAAGTCCTGATAGCCTTTTTTCAAGGTCCTGCAGGGCCTTGTTCATCTCGGGCAGCCTGGCCGTGAGCGACATGGCCTTGAGCCACTGCCTGTGCGGCATCACGGGGGAGCCCGCATAAGCCCCCTTTGAAAGACTCGTGCCTGGCATAACGCCAGAGTTCGCGCCCACGACGGCGCCGTCCTCGATGCGGACATGGTCGGCTATGCCGGCCTGTCCGGCCACTATCACATAGTTGCCAAGCGTGGAGCTGCCGGCCACCCCGGCCTGCGCAACCACAATGGAGCCGGCCCCTATCTTTACGTTATGTGCTATCTGCACCAGGTTGTCTATCTTTGCGCCCCTGCCTATGAGCGTGTTGCCGGTGGTGGCGCGGTCTATCGTGGTGCACGCCCCTATCTCCACGTCGTCCTCGATCACGACCCCTCCGACCTGGGGGATCTTGATGTGCCTTCCCTCCCGTATGATGTAGCCGAAGCCGTCTGCCCCTATCACGCTTCCGGCATGTATCCTTACCCTGTCCCCGATGGCGACGCCCTCGCGCACGGTGACGTTGGGGTACAAGGTGCAGTCCCGCCCTATCTTTGAGCCCACCCCGACGTAAACGCCAGGGTGAAGCACGCTGCCCGCGCCTATGCGGGCGCCTTCCCCTATGAAGGCGAATGGCAGCACGGCCGCCTGGCCGTCTATCTCCGCCCCGTCCGATACGAAAGCCTGGCCGCTTACGCCAGCCGGAGGGCGGCTTGCGGCATGGAAATGCTCCAGCAGCCGGACGAAGGCAAGCTGCGGGTCGTCCACCAGGAGCTGGCTTTTTTTGAGGCCGGGCAGGAACTCCTTTACCATGACGCAGGCGGCGGAGGAGCCCTCCGCCTGCCCGGCAAGGGACGGCTTGAGCAGGTAGGTAATGTCCCGCGGGCCGGCGTCCTCTATGCCGGAGACCCCGATGATCTCAGCATCGGGGTCCCCTTGGAGCCTGCCGCCAAGCAGGCTTGCTATCTCAGAGAGTTTCATCCGGAAAATGGGGCAAAAAGACCCGGCAAAAGAGGCCGGTCTTTATTTGCCCGTCTTGGCCGGCGCCTGTGCCGGGGCCGAGGGCATCTGGTTGACCGTCTGTATCACATCATCGGTGATCTCCTTCGCCCCGTTCGAGTACAGGATAACGTCGGACGGCAGGATCACCATATAGTGGTCCTTCTTGCCTATCTGGTCTATGGCGGCCTTTATCCTCTTGAGGATGACCACCTCTTTTTCACGCTGCTTCTGCTGCATGTCCTGGTTGGACTCCGTTATGAGCTGCTGCGTGTCCGCAGTCAGCTTTTCGAGGGTGGCCTCTTTCGCCTTTTTCGCCTTTGGGGAAAGGACGGAGGACTGCCTTTCGAGCTCGGCCTTCAGTTTGTCCCGCTCCGCAATCTTTTTGTCTATGTTGGCCTGCATGCCCTTCATCTCTGCCTGGAGTTCGACCTTGGCGGCCTTGCCCTCGTTGCAATCGTTAAGGGCCCTCTGGAGGTCCACATAACCTATCTTGTCCTTGTCGTTTTTGCCCGCGGCCAAGGCGGGCTGGGCCACCGCAACCTGCACGGCAATAAGAAGCATCGCCGCTGCCATAAGTATCGCTTTCTTCATTGTTCTTTCTCCTTTTGGCTGACTTTTATTTATTTTGCTTTCACCGGCACTCATCCGTCTGGAACCCATCTCAAAAGCCGCTCCTGGCTGCAAGGGGCTGGAATCGCGAGCCATCAAGGGACAAACCATCCTTGGGCGCAGCGCTGCCGCGCCTCCGGGCGGTTTCTCATTTCTTCCCTGTCTGCCGCAATTCCACCTCTCTTTCGCTTCAAAATCGACTTCAGACAGGTCCTAGAAGAACGTGCCGAAGGTGAAGTCCACCCTGTTAGATTTTTCATCCGGCTTCTTGTTTAAGTCCCATCCCCATTCTATCCTTATCGGGCCGATCGGGGATATCCATCTCAGGCCGGTGCCTGTCGTGTACCTGATGTCCCTCGGCAAGAGGCTGTCATAAGCGGAACCTGTGTCAAAAAAGACGTCCCCGTACAGCTTGAAGGCGCTGATCAGGGGATAGATGTAAGTCACGTTGCCCACCATTTCATTTAATCCGCCGATGGGTTCTCCGTTGATGTCCTGCGGCCCCGCGTCGCCAAATCCAAGGCCCCTTATGGTGTAAATGCCGCCGACGTAAAACCTGTCATAAAGCGGCATGTCCGAACCGAACAGGCCGGTGCTGTACCCTATTATACCGCGGAGAGAGAGTGTGGTTGTTCTGGATACAGGGAAAAACCATTCGGACTCGCCGACCGCCTTGAGGAACTTGTTGTCGCCGCCAAGGCCGGCAAAAGTGACGTAGAGGCTGTTCCTTGAGCCCGTGTGCGGCAGCAGGTAGTTGTCCCTGGTGTCCCTGACGATGCCGGGGGTTATGCTGCTTGTGAGCTTGGAGCCGACCTGCTGCTGTATCACGGGGGAAGCGGAATTCAATATCCCCGTTATCGTGTCGTATTCGAACCTGTACTGGGTGCTCAGCCAGGTGTTCGCGGATATGGCCCTGCTCAGGCTAACGTCAAAGCCGCTGGCCTCCTGGGTATAGTCGAGGTAGTCCTGGTTCTGCTTGAAGATGGAAGTGGAAAGGGACAGCCTGTGGCCAAACAGCCAGGGTTCATTGAAGGAGAGCTCATAGTAACTGGAAAGCCCGCCAAGCTCGCCGCTCAGTTTCAGGGACTCGCCCCTGCCCCCCAGGTTGGCCTGCGATATGTTGACCATTCCTATCAGCTTGTCGACGGAGCTGTACCCGCCGCCAACGCTCAAAAAGCCGGTCGGCTTTTCCTTCACGTTCACGGCCAGGTTCACCTGCTTTGTCGTGGGCACGGGCTGGGGGTTCATGGTGACGCTGCTGAAGTAGTTGAGGTTGTTCAGGTTCTCGTAGCTCTTCCTGAGCAGCGCGCTGTTGAAGATGTCCCCCTCGTTCAGGAGGATTTCCCTTCTTATGACCCAGTCCCTTGTCTTCTGGTTTCCGGATATCTCTATCCTCCCCACGCGGTAGAGCGCCCCTTCGTCTATCTGGAAGGTGATGGAGACCGTCTTTTTGGCCAGGTCCGGCACCAGCTCCGGGTTTACGACCGCAAGGGCGTAACCGTGCTCGGAGTACTGCTCCGTAAGGTCCACGACATCCTCCTGGACGAGCTTCCGGCTGACCGGCTTTCCCACCTCGGACTTAAGCAGGTGCGCAAGCACCCCGGTGCTTATGACCTTGTTGCCCTTGATGCTTATGGCCGATATCCTGAACTGGTTGCCTTCGGTTATCCGGTACGTGATGGTGGCCCATTTCTTGTCCCGCGAAAGGGTGGTCTGCGGAGGCGAGACTACCGCCTGTATGTACCCGCGGTCGTAATAGAGGTCCCTTATGCGGTCACTGTCGGCAAGGAGATCGTCCTTTTTGTAATATCCGCTTTTTGTGAGGAATGAGAAGAACCACCGCTGCTTGCTCTTCATTACCTTTTTTATCTCGCTGCTTGTAAGCGCCTTGTTGCCTATGAACCTTATTTTCCTGATCTTTATCTTGGGGCCTTCTTTTATCACATAGGTGAGGTCCGCGCGGTTTCCGCTCAGTATCCTGACTACCGGCACCACCTGGGTGAGGCTGAAGCCCTCGGATTCGTAATAGTACTTTATCTTGAGGGCATTGTCGTTTATAAGGACGGTATCGGCCACGGAACCGGGCGTTATGCTGACCTGTTTTCTTATGTCCTGGAGTTTTATCTGCTTGTTGCCGTAAATATTGACCCCGGCTATGGTGGGCTTTTCCTTGACCGCGTAAATGAGCTTGATGCCGCCCTCAGAAGGCAGTCCCTCGACCTTCACGTCCCTGAAATAGCCGGTGGCGTAAATGCTCTTTATGTCCCGGCTGATCTTTTTCCGGGAAAGGGGCTGGCCGACCTGCTGCGATATCTGGCGCCGGACCACGCCTTCCTCGATCCTGTAAAGGCCTCTGATTTCTATGCCGGTCACGACCGGCTGTGCGCCCTCGACAGTGCCCGCCCAAAATGATAAGATGAGGCAAACGAGCGCCACCGGCCAGAGCTTCCGCTTTAAAGACATAAGCCTCCCCTGTTTTTTTAAGCTTGTAGTATAACGCCTGCGGGCAGCGCCTGTAAACAAGGGGCCGCGGGGCGGCATCCCCGGGGAAAATCGGCTTGACAAGCGGCATGCAGATGCGATAGAAATAATGACCATGGGAAAAAAGCGCGCAGCAAGGCATATTCTGCTGATTGTGACGCTTGTCACTTTTCTGTTCTCCCGCGGCGCCTGGGCGGAGAAAGACAGCACCTTCATCTCCAACCTGGAGGACAGCCCCGTCGCGTCAAAGGCGGTGGCGAAATACCTGCAATTTTTCTCCGAGGACCTGAAAAAACCCTTTGCCCTTTGGCTCTCACGCGCCCCCAAATACCTTTCGGTGATGAAGCAGATAATGTCCGAGAACGACATCCCCAAGGACATAGTGTTCCTCTCCATGATAGAGAGCGGCTTCAGCCCCTATGCCGACTCGCGCGCAAATGCCGTCGGCCCGTGGCAGTTCATGGAATCCACGGCCAGGAGGTACGGCCTCAAGATAAACTGGTGGATGGATGAAAGGCGCGACCCGGTGAAGTCCACCATGGCGGCGGCCATGTACCTGAAGGACCTCCACAACATGTTTGGCTCCTGGGGGCTGGCCATGGCGGCCTACAACGCCGGGGAAGGGGCGATCAAGCGCGCGCTTGAGAAAACCGGAGGCAACAGTTTCTGGGACCTCTACTTCACACGCTGGATAGCGAACGAAACAAAGGACTACGTCCCAAAGTTCCTGGCCGCCAGGGCCATTGCCCTTGATCCCGGCGGCCACGGGTTCGCCAACGTGGTCCCCCAGAATACGTTCTCTTATGACCAGGTCGTTTTGTGGCAGCCGCTGGACCTCTCGGTGGCCGCAAAATGCGCGGGCGTGAGCCTGTCCGAGATAAAGGCGCTGAACCCGGCGCTCACCAGGTGGTGCACCCCCCTGGACGTTAAAAGCTACATATTGAGAATACCCAAACATACGCTTATGCCTTTTCTTGCGAGGCTGGACAAGCTTACCCCGGATCAGAGGCTTCCATTAAGGGTCTTCAGGCCCAGATACCGGGACTCCGTGGTCTGGCTGGCCAGGAGGTTTGGCGTACCGGTGCCGATTTTCAGGAGTCTCAACAATATCCGGGGCTGGTACGTGAGGCCCGGGCAGAGGATATTCCTGCCGCCTGACCATTCGACTTATCTGCTTGCAAGCAGGTAAAAAGAAGAAGACCGCTGCTTCATGCGGCATCCTGGCAAATAATCAACTGTCCCTGAAAACAAAACCCATTTTGGTTCTTCCGGGAGAAAAAACCCGTGGGCGGATAGCGGATCTTTTTGCCCCCCGCCCGCACACAAAACCCGAAAGAGAGACACGAATTGAAGCCGGGCGGCTTTCGCATGGCACGCAAAAGCCACAGTGCAAAACAAAAACAAAACAAAAAAACAAACAAAAACCCTGCAGCTTTTTTGCTGCAGGGTTTTTTTAGCAAATTAAAGGGCCAAAGGCGTTTTTTTTATTTTTCTATTTGCCCGCAGTCGCCGCTTTTGTGCTTTTGTTTTTGCCTGCGGCCGGTTTTGCCTGCGCCTGGGCCGCCTGCATCTGGGCCTTGAGGTCCATGGAATAAGGGGACTGCGGGAACAACTGGATAAGCTCGTTGATCTTTCTGGCCGCCTCGTCCTTCCTGCCCAGGGACTCCAGTATCCTTGCGTCTTCGTAGTAGGCCATGTCCTTGAGAGAATTGAACCTGGAGCCCTCCATCATGGACAGGTATTTTGTGGCGTCTTCTGCCTTGCCCATTTTAAGGGCCACCATTGCCGACTTGTAGAGGCTGAGCGGGACAAACTGCGCGTCCTCGGGGTAGTCCGTGTACACTTTTTTCAGTGTGGCAAGCGCCTGGGCGTACTGTCCAAGCGCGTACTGGGACGCCCCCACGTAGTAAAGCGAATAGGCCGATTTTCTGGCGGAGTAGGCCTTCTGGAAAAAAGAAAGGGCCAGCGCGTACCGCTGGGGGGGCTGCGGGGCCTGCGGCGAGAGCCCGTAGTACAGCGCGTACCCCTGCGCGTTATAATCGTTTGCCTTCCTCACCGTGCTGCCGTGGTGGAAATAGAGCCCGGCCGCTACGGCTATCACGACAAGGACCGCGATGGACAATGAAAGCACCGCTTTTTGGCGCTTGGCTATGGACTCCTTCAGCTCGTCATAAACGGCCATCCCGTCGGTCCTTGTTTCTTTTTCCCTGGGCGCTCTCTTCTTTATGGTCCGCGGCATCAGTTAAACCCTCCTAAGTGCCTTTTCAAATATGTTTTTGGATGTCTCAAAGACAAGCGGCACGCGGTCCCTGCCGATGCCGGCGCCCATCAGGACCTTTTCCGCCTGGTCCCTGGTTATAAGGTCGCCAGGGCTGTGGGAATCGGTATTGATGACCACCTGTGCGCCGAACTTTATGGCCATCTGGGCCACATGGCCGTTAGAGATCGAGTGCCCCTTCCGGGAGGTGATCTCGAGGGCCACCGATTTTTCGTTTGCAAAAAGGATGTCTTCGATGCTTATGAGCCCGGGATGGGCCAGCACGTCCGCCCCCGCCTCTATCGCGGCCCGGTTCGTGCCCTCAGCGACCGGCTCGGCAAGGGTTTCCCCATGCACCACCACAATGCAGGCCCCTAGCTCCCTTGCCTCTTTGACCATGTCTTTTATAAGCTCGGGCGGGGCGTGCGTTATCTCCGCCCCCGGCACTATCTCGATGGGCATAAGCCCCTTCAGCTTCCGGATGGCCTTTACTACCCTGGGGATGGCGTCGTCCATATTGGAGACATCTACGTGGTCCGTTATCCCGATGGCTTTGTAACCCGCGGCGACTGCCCGCCTTACAAGCTCGAACGGAAGCAGCTCCCCGTCACTCAAAAGAGTGTGCGTGTGCAAATCGATCATCCTATCAAGATAATTTATTTACGTTATAAATGTAAAGGTTCTGAATTTTTTTTTGTTTTTGCTTTTATTCTTGTTTTTCAGTTCTTTCCAAAATCCTCTGCAATATGGCGCGGCGACAGTCCTTTGCCGTATTCATCTGGTCCGCGCAGGGAATACTGTGTGTCTGGCCACGGGAGACGGCGGCCCAACGCAGCGAAGGCCGCCCGCCCCCCCGCAAAGCCCTGAAGGGCCTTTTTAATTTCTACTTTTTCGTTCGGGCGAGCGCCACCACGTATACTTCCCTCGCCCCGGCTTCGATCAGCGCCCTTGAGCACTCCCTCGCGGTTGCCCCTGTTGTGATGACGTCATCCACCAGGGTGACGGTCTGTCCTGAGACGCCCCCGGCGCACAGGAACGCCCCTTTAAGGTTCAGACCGCGTTCTTTCCTGTTAAGTCCCGCCTGGGCGGGGGTGTCCTTTACTTTCCGGAGCGCATGCGGAAGGAGTTTTGCCCCGGTCATCCGGGCCACCTCCCTGCCTATGAGCATGCTCTGGTTGAACCCCCTCTCAAGCAGCCTTTTCTTTGTCAGCGGGACGGCGGTGACCACGTCGGCGGCGGGCAGTCCCAGGCATTTTTCGGCAAGCAGGGCCGCAAGGGGCGCGGCAAGCCTCCGTATCGAGGCGAATTTGTAACTGTGGATGGCCTCCTTGAGCGCTCCGTCAAAGAGCCCGTAAGCATGCACCTTCGAGAATGCCGGCCTGTCAGCGAGGCATTCCCCGCAGACCGAGCTGTGACCGGAGACCAGAGGTTCGCCGCATATATCGCACGAAGGGCCGGCATAGGGGGTTATCGACCCCCAGCATTCCAGGCAAAGCGGGGCGTGGCGCGGGCTGTCCGAAGACCTGCCGCAGCGCGGGCATTCGGATGGAAAAAAGCCGTCAAGAAGAAATTTCAGCGCCCTGGTATTAAAAACCGCTTTTCCTCCCGTGCGGCCGGATAAATGAACCACCCTGCAGCAAGCTGCAGGGGATGGAAGTCAAAAACCAAGGCCAAGGATACCCTCACCCAAAAAAAGCCCTCTCCCATTGTGAGAGGCGGGAGCGAAGCGGAGGGTGAGGGGACGTCTTCACAAGGATACCCCGCAGCAAGCTAACAGGGAATTTTTTCAATTTAGAAGGCCCGGGGAAAACTAAAACTAGTGAAAATTCTCCTTCACTATTATCAGCTCGTCCCTTCTTTGCCCGGTGGAGATCATGTCCGCCCCGATGCCGAGCCTGTCTTCTATCCACTCTATGTACTTTCTGGCGCCCGAGGGCAGCTCGGTCAGCTTCTTTTTGCCGGAGGTGCTGTCTTTCCAGCCCGCGAGCTCCTCGTAGACGGGCTCGCAGCGCTCGAGGGTCGCCGCGTCAGGCGGGAATTCCCTCGTGACCTCGCCGCCTATCCTGTATGCCGTGCATACCTTTATGGTGTCCAGCCCATCCAGGATATCGAGCTTGGTCAGGGCGAACCCGCTCAGGCCGTTGACGCGCACCGCGTGCTCCAGCGCAACGATGTCCAGCCAGCCGCATCTTCTGGGCCTGCCGGTCGTCGCCCCGTACTCCCCGCCCTTTTCCCTGAGGCAGTTGCCCAGCTCGTCGTTAAGCTCGGTGGGGAAAGGCCCGCCGCCGACCCTGGTCGTGTACGCCTTTATGACGCCCATTACGCCATTTATCCTGGTGGGGCCGATGCCCAGTCCGGTGCATGCGCCCCCCGCCGAGGCGTTCGAGGATGTCACGTACGGATAAGTGCCGTGGTCTATGTCCAGAAGCGTCCCCTGAGCCCCTTCGATGAGCACGTTCTTGCCTTCGCGCAGCGCCTTGTTCAACACGGCGCCCGCGTTTCCCACATGCTTTTTGAGCCTTTGGGCGAAGCCCGTGTATTTTTCGAAAACCTCTTCAAGATCGAACCCCTTGGCCCCGTAAAGGACGTCCAGAAGACGGTTTGTCTTCTCCAGGGCGGCCTTCAGCCGCTCCCTGAAGATGTCCGGAGACATGATGTCTTTCATCCTGATGCCGGAACGCGCCATCTTGTCCATGTAGGCGGGCCCGATGCCGCGCCCCGTCGTGCCTATCGCCTTTTGGCCCATCCTGGATTCGCTGGCTGCCTCAAGCGCCATGTGGTATGGCATTATGAGGTGCGCGTTCTCGGATATAAGGAGGTTTTCGCCTATGTTCACGCCGCGGCTTATGAGCGCGTCCATCTCCTCGATAAGGCAGGCCGGGTCTATGACCACGCCGTTGCCGATGACGCAGAGCTTGCCTTCGTGCAGTATGCCCGACGGGACCAGGTGAAGGATGAACTTCTCGCTGTTTATGACCACCGTGTGGCCGGCGTTGTGCCCGCCCTGGTAGCGGGCGACGGCGTGGGCCTGCCTGGCCAGGTAGTCCACGAGCTTGCCTTTGCCTTCATCCCCCCACTGGGCCCCGGCTACGATAAGCGCCGGCATCAGAGGACCACCTGTTTTACGGACAATATGTTCGGTATCTTCCTGAGCTCTTCCAGGTGCTCGGGCTGAAGCGGGCTGTCCACGCTCACGGCCGATACGGCGGTCCCGCCCTCGGATTCCCTGCCAAAGAACATGCGCGCTATGTTTATCCCACGGCTGCCAAGGAAGGTGCCTATGGCGCCGATAAGGCCGGGCCTGTCATTGTTGTACATGAAGAGCATCGTCCCTTCCGGGATTATCTCGACCGGTGCGCCATCCACCTCTATGATCCTTGGGTCTTTTCTGCTGAAGATGGTGCCGCTGATGGAGCTCTCCCTCTCGCCCTTTATGCGCAGGGAAAGCATGCTCCTGTAATCCCCCGAGTCCCCGCTCCTGGTCTCTTTTATCTCTATGCCCCGCTCCTTCGCAATGACAAGGGCGTTCACGAAGTTCACGGTCTCGCCCAGGGCGGGGGACAAAAGCCCTTTTACCGCGGCTATCGTAACGGGGGCGGTGTTAAGCCCGGAGGCCTCCCCCTTGTACTCCACCGCGATCTCCTTTATGCCGTGCTCGAAGACCTGCGCGGCAAAGCCCCCCATGCGCTCCGCCAGGTTCAGGTAAGGGGTAAGGAGCGGCACCTGTTCCGGCGGTATCGAGGGGAAGTTCACCGCATTTCTTATTATGCCGCCCACCAGGTAGTCTGCCACCTGCTCGGCCACGGCAATGGCCACGTTTTCCTGTGCCTCCTTCGTGGAGGCCCCCAGGTGCGGCGTGCAGACCACGTTCTCCATGGCGCAAAGCGGGTTTCCAGCGGGGGGCTCTTTTTCAAAGACGTCAAGCGCGGCGCCAGCCACCTTGCCCGAGGAAAGGGCATCGAGGAGGTCTTTCTCGTTCACTATCCC
Source organism: Nitrospirota bacterium (assembly GCA_021789735.1). Next base: position 38,129 of record JAJYJB010000005.1, on the reverse strand, counting down.
GCCCCTCGCGCAGTTTATTATCCTGACGCCGTCTTTCATCAGCGCAATGGACTTTGAGTTAACCAGGTATTTTGTTTCGGGCGTAAGCGGGGTGTGCAGGGTTATGAAGTCCGACCTCTTCCATAGCTCTTCGATCTCGACGCACTGCACTCCAAGGCTCTTTGCCTTCTCCTCGTTCAGGAACGGGTCGTAGGCTATGACGTTCATCTCAAGCCCAAGGGCTTTTTTTGCCACCTGCGCGCCGATGTTGCCCATCCCCACGATGCCAAGCGTCTTTCCGAAGAGCTCCACGCCCATGAACTTCTTTTTCTCCCAGAGGCCCTGTCTCATGCTGCCCGCAGCCTGGGGGATAAGCCTGGCAACGGAGAAAAGAAGCGCGAGCGCGTGCTCCGCGGTCGTTATCGTGTTTCCCCCGGGCGTGTTCATGACCACTATGCCCTTCTGGGTGGCGGCCGCCTTGTCCACGTTGTCAAGGCCGGAGCCCGCCCTGCCTATCACCTTGAGGTTTTCGGCCGCCGCTATGATGTCAGCCGTGACCTTCGTCGCGCTCCTTATCACCAGGCCGTGATAGGCCCCTATTATTTTCTTGAGCTCCTCCGGGGGCAGGCCGGTCCGCACATCGACTTCAAGCCCGGCGCTTTTCAATATCTCCACCCCTTTGGGGGATATGCTGTCGCTTACCAGAACCTTTTTCATTTATGTCTATGCCGTCCTTTTCTCTACAAGTATCTCCTCGGCGGCGCCAACCCCGCTGCCCAGCTTTATGGGGTGCCCAAGGCCCTTGAGGGTCATCTCTACCGCCGCCACGGCCGTGATCACGTCAAAAGTGCCGGCATAGCCCAGGTGGGCGATGCGGAAGACCTTCCCCTTGAGCTTGTCCTGGCCGCCGGCCGCCGTCACCCCGTATCTCTCCCTCAGTGTCTTGTATATCTCCTGGCCGTCCACGTCCTCGGGGGCCTTTATGGCCGTGACCGAGTTGCTGGGCGACTGGGAAGGGTATATCTCCAGCCCCATCGCGGAGACCGCATGCCTCATCGCATTTGCCAGCCTTGCGTGGCGGGCAAACACCGCGGCCAGGCCTTCTTCCTCAAGCATGCCAAGAGCGGCGTCTAGCCCTGCGATAAGCGAGACCGCGGGGGTGAAGTTTGTCTGGTTTTTCTTAAGGCCGTCGCGCTCTTTCTTGAGGTTGAAGTAAAAGCGCGGCAGCTTCGAGCCCTCGGCCTTTGCCCATGCCTTGTCAGAGACGCTCAGGAAGGCCAGGCCCGGAGGCAGCATGAGCCCCTTCTGCGAGCCGCCCACCATAAGGTCCACGCCCCACGCGTCCGTCTTGAGGTCGTGGGCAACGAGGGCGCTTATGGCGTCCACTATGAAAAGGACGTCCTTTTTATTTTTCACGGCGGCCCCCACGGCCTCGACATCGTGGTATACGCCTGTGGAGGTCTCGACCGCCTGCATGAAGACGGCCTTTACGGAAGGGTCCTTCTCCAGCGCCTGGGCCACATCGTGCGGATTGACCGCCTGCCCCCAGGGGACGGTTATCTCCGTCACCGAAAGGCCGTAGGCCTGGCATATCTTCGTCCAACGCTCTCCGAATTTCCCGCCGTTTATTACAACCACGCGCTCTCCGGGGTTGAAAAAGTTATTGACCGAAGCCGTCATCGCCCCCGTGCCGCTCGAGGTGAGTATGAGCGTGTCGTTGTTGGTCTGGTAGAGCCATTTGAGCCTGTTTTTGGCCGACTCGAATACCGGTATAAAGTCTGGGGCCCTGTGGTGTATTATCGGCATGGCCATCCGGAGGAGCACCTCCGGCGGGACAGGCGTAGGCCCCGGAGCCAGTAAATAGCGTTTTAGCATTTTTTTGGACGACCTCCGCGTTTAAAAATTTTTCTTGTTGAGCCATAAAAATTAACACAGCGGGCGAGGCCAGGTCAAGGCAGGGAACCCCGGGGGGGCCCGGTTCGACAACTTCAATGCACGGGTTTTTATTTAACCCACCCACCAGCCCTGCATGCATGGGGCCGGCGCAGATTATTTAAATGATTAAATGTGTTAAATTATTCCTTATGGGCCGGGTATATATATATGACACGACCTTGCGGGACGGCTCCCAGGCTGAAGACATCTCCTTCTCCGTAGACGACAAGCTGAGGATAACCGAGAAGCTGGATGAGCTGGGCGCCGATTATGTCGAGGGCGGATGGCCCTCCAGCAACCCCAGGGACTCCGAGTATTTCGAGAGGGTTAAGGCCCTGCCCCTTAAGAAGGCCCGGGTGGTGGCCTTTGGCAGCACCCACAGGCCGGGGCACAAGCCGGGCGACGACCAGAGCCTGAGGCACATTGTGCGGTCGGGAGTGAAGGCCGCCACCATATTCGGAAAGACGTGGGATTTCCATGTCCGCGAGGCGCTGCGCGTCTCCCTGGAAGAAAACCTCAATATCATCAGGGACTCCGTTTTTTTTCTCAAAGAGCATATGGAGCAGGTCTTTTTCGATGCGGAACATTTCTTCGACGGTTACAAGGCGGACCCTGCGTACGCGCTAAAATGCCTTGAGGCCGCCGCACAGGGCGGAGCGGACTGTCTTGTGCTTTGCGATACCAATGGCGGAACGCTGCCGGACGCGGTTGCGGACATCATAAAGCAGGTCAAAAAGCAAAAAAGCATAAAAAAACCCTTTGGCATCCATGCCCACAACGATTCGGAGTGCGCCGTGGCCAATTCGCTCATCGCGGCGGGCCTGGGCGCGGTCCAGGTGCACGGCACCATCAACGGCTACGGGGAGCGCTGCGGCAACGCGAACCTCTGTTCGGTCATCCCGGCGCTGAAGCTCAAGATGGGCGTCGAATGCGTCACGGACGAGGAGCTGTCCAGGCTGAGGGAGGTCTCCAGGTTCGTGACCGAGATAGCCAACCTGAGGCATTTCGGGCACCAGCCCTTCGTGGGGGACAGCGCTTTTGCCCACAAGGCCGGGGTGCATGTGAGCGCCGTAATGAAGCACCCGGGCACCTACGAGCACATAAGCCCGGAGCTGGTGGGCAATTCCAGGCGGGTGCTCGTTTCCGACCTGTCCGGCAAAAGCAACATAATCAGGAAGGCCAGGGAGTTCAGCATAGAGATAGGCGAACGTTCCGCTCTACTGGGGGACATAGTCAGGGACCTGAAAGACCTTGAAAACCGCGGCTACCAGTATGAGGCCGCCGAGGCGTCTTTTGAGCTTTTGATGAAAAAGGCGCTGGGCCTCCACAGGAGTTTCTTTGACCTTATCGGCTTCCGGGTGATAGTCGAGAAGCGCAGCGGCGGCGAGGTGCCGATCAACGAGGCCACCATCATGGTCAACGTGGACGGCAGCGTCGAGCACACGGCGGCGACCGGCGACGGCCCTGTAAACGCGCTCGACAATGCGCTCAGGAAGGCGCTTGAAAAGTTTTATCCGGAACTGGGGCCCGTGAAGCTGAACGATTACAAGGTGAGGGTCATCGCCCCCGGCAAGGGGACGGCGGCGAAGGTGCGCGTGCTGATAGAGTCCGGCGACGGGGGGATGAAGTGGTGCACCGTCGGCGTCTCCGAAAACATAATAGAGGCATCCTACCAGGCGCTTGTGGACAGCATAGAGTACAAACTGCTCAAAGGGCAGGACAAAGGAAAGGCATGGAAGGAGACCCGGTGAAGAAGACATACGTCATAGACACGAGCGTCCTGATACACGACCCGCACGCCCCTGAGAAGTTCGAGGACAACGATATCATCATCCCTATCATGGTGATAGAGGAGCTGGACGGGCTTAAGCGCGGGCACGGGTCGGTGAGCTATTCATCGAGGGAGGCCCTCAGGGTGATAGACGGCCTCAGGCCCAGGGGCAACCTGGCCGGCAGCGTGAAGACGCCCGGCGGCGGCTCTCTCAAGGTTTCGCTGAAGGAGGACAACGCGCACGGGCCGGGTGGCAGGCAGCTTTCGGTGGACGACAAGATAATAAAGACCGCGCTGGACATGAAAGATGTCTCGGGCGGCACCCCGGTGGTTGTCGTCTCCAAGGACACGGCCGTGAGGATCAAATCGGAGGCCCAGGGGGTAGAGGCCCAGGATTACAAGCACGACAAGACGACGGCCGCCAGGGAATACGGGCTTGTCACAGGCCCCGCAGACCCCCGCGCCAAGGCCATCCTGTCCGTGAGGTACCAGATGGACGGGGGCACGCTCTTCAGGCTCTGGGGGCGCGACAACCAGATGGCCATTAAAAGGCAGCGCTCCGTCTCCGGCATCCTGCCTAAAAACACGGACCAGGAATGCGCCATCGATGCCCTCACGGCGGCAGACGTGCAGGTGCTGGCCCTGACCGGGCGCGCCGGGACCGGCAAGACCCTGCTTGCCCTGGCCGCCGGACTGCACCAGAGGGAGAAGGGCCACTATGAGCAGGTGCTGGTCGCAAGGCCCGTTGTGCCGCTTGGGCAGGACCTGGGCTTTTTGCCGGGGGACGTGGAGGAAAAACTCCGCCCCTGGATGCAGCCCATATTCGATAACCTGGACGTGATAGTGGGCACCCCGCAGGAAAAGAAGGACGACAGGCACGTCTTCAAATACCGCAGCTCCAACTACCTGGTGGAATCTGACGCCGTGCACATAGAGCCCCTGACGTACATAAGGGGAAGGAGCCTTCCTGGCAGGTACATGATAATCGACGAGGCGCAGAACCTGAGGCCCCTCGACATAAAGACCATCCTTACCAGGGCCGGGGAGGGGACGAAGGTGGTCTTCACCGGGGACCTGGACCAGATAGACACCCCTTACCTGGACTCTGACAGCAACGGGATGGCCTATCTTATAAGCAGGTTCATAAACGAGGAATTCTTCTGTTATCTGAACCTTACAAAGAGCGCCCGGAGCGCACTTGCCGAAAGGGCGTCGGCGCTTCTTTGAACGTGGGCCGGCGTTGAAAGAAAAAGACGATAAGGGCGGCCCGCCGCAGTCCCGGGACCTGGAGGAAAGGCTTGCCAGGGCCGAGGAGTCCGAGGAAAAGCTCAAGAACATAATAGAGTCCCTCATGGAAAGGGAAAGCCATTACCGCACCCTTGCGGAGCTGAGCCTGGACATGGTTTTCATTGTGGGGGAGGACGGACGCGTCAGGTTCGTGAACAGTTTCGCCGCAGGGTTCCTGGGGGTGGCCTCCGAGGACATCATAGGCAGGCCGCTCGAGGAGTTCTTTCCGCCGGACGTGTTCGAGTTCCAGGGGATGCAACTTCAAAGGGTGTTCCATTCCGGAGAGCCCCTGTTCGTGGAGGACGCGATAAGCTTTCTGGGCAGAAAGGTATGCCTGGAGACCCGGCTGATACCGGTCAGGGACAGGCAGGGTGCGGTCTGCAGTGTCCTGGGCATAGCGAGGGACATAACGGAACGCAAGCAGCGCGAAGAGAAGATAAAGACGGAAGAAGAGTTCCTGGCCAACGTATTTGAAAGCATCCAGGGCGCGGTGGTCATAATCGACAGGGAGCTGACCATCCTCCGCTCCAATAAGATAATGGATGGGCTGTGCGGAAGCTCTTTTCCTGCGGGAAGGAAATGCTTCGAGGCGGCGGGCAGGGAGGCGCCATGCAAGGGGTGCATGAGCTCCGAGGTCATGCGCACCGGCCGCTCCGCCACCGTTACCGTCAGATCCGACGACATGTGCATCAAGTACGGCGACTGGACTGAGATACATATGTCCCCGCTTACGGACCGCGATGGGCAGGCCGGCGGCGTCGTGGCCATCGTCAAGGATGTCACGGCCCGGCAGCTGGTCGAGGCCGAGCTCCAGAGGGCCCAGCGGCTGGAGTCTTTCGCGGCGCTTGCCGGGGGCATAGCCCATGAGTTCAACAACATCCTGACCATGGTCATGGGCAACCTGGCCCTCTCAAGGCTCTACCCGGTCACAGGCGAGATGAAGGACATCCTGGACGAGGCGGAAAAGGCGTCGATAAAAGGCAGGGACCTGGCCGGCCAGATGCTTGCTTTTTCAAAAACGGGAGAGATGGACAAAAAGCTCTTCAGGACGGAGGAGCTCATAAGGAGCGCCGTTTCCCTGTCCGCTGCCTCCATCCCCAACAGGGTGGAGCTTTTCCTGCCCGGCGGCCTCTGGCCCGTAATGGCTGACCGCGGGCAGATGATGCAGGCCATGAACAACATGCTCATGAATGCGCACCAGGCCATGCCGGAGGGCGGACCCATAACGGTGAGGGCCGTTAACGTAAGCGTCGGCGCGGATGAGCTGCCCCCGCTTGAGGAAGGCAGGTATGTGAAGATATCTTTTGAAGACAGGGGCCCCGCCGTGCCCGGCGGGGAGCTGCCAAGGATATTCGACCCTTTCCTTGTCTCAGGGCATGGGGAAAAACCGGATTTCGGGCTTGCCATCTCCTATTCCATAGTAAAAAAGCATGGCGGGTGCATCTTTGCCCGGCCGGGGCGGCATGGCAGGCTCTTCAAAATGTATCTTCCAGCCGCGCCGGAGCGCTTCCTGAGGGCCGCGGCAAAAGAGGAGGGGAAGGAAGAAGACAGGTTCAGCCAGGCCTACGGGGAGGGCAAGGTCCTTTTGATGGACGACGAGGAGGGCGTGCGGGTGGTCATAGCCCGCATGCTGGAGCAGGGCGGGTATGCGGTCGACCTGGCGGGCGACGGGGACGCCGCCATAGAGATGTACAGGGCCGCCATGAAGTCCGGGAAGCCGTATGACGCGGTCATACTGGACCTCGTGGTCTCAGGCGGCCCGGACGGGAAGGAAACCGTCCGCAGGCTCATGGAGATTGACCCCGGGGTCAGGGCCATAGCGGCCTCCGGCAATTATAACGACCCCGCGATGGCCCGGTTTGGCGATTACGGCTTCAAGGAGGCGCTGGCAAAACCTTTTCTCGTGTCGGAGCTGAACCGGGTTTTGGGCAAGGTGATAAAAGACGGGCCGGCCTAGGCCCTTGAATACTCCCGCCGGGTTTCGCTAATATAAAGTTTTGGATTTTTAACTTTTGTTTTGAAACAGAACAAAAACCGCGCAAGGAGCCGGCCAGTATTTAAAAAAACCGGCCCGATGTCTGAAAAAGGGAAGGGAGTTTTTGGTTTGAAAGAGAAAATGCTCAAGAGGAAAGATAAATACGTAGTGGCCGTGGTCGGCGCAACGGGCGCCGTGGGAAACGAGATGATCTCCGTGCTGGAGGAACGGAAGTTCCCCGTAAAGGAGCTGCGTCTTTTTGCCTCCGAGCGGTCCATTGGCACAAGGCTTCCGTTCGGGGCGGACGAGGTTGCTGTGGAGACACTGAAGGAAGATTCGTTCAAGGGCATAGACATAGCGCTTTTTTCGGCCGGCGGTGAAAGGTCTGCCATATGGGCCCCCATAGCGGCCAAAAGTGGCTGCGTGGTGGTGGACAACTCCAGCCAGTGGCGCATGGACCCGGAAGTGCCCCTTGTTGTGCCCGAGGTGAACCCCCAGGACCTCAAATGGCACAAGGGCATAATTGCCAACCCCAACTGCTCGACCATAGGGATGGTAGTGGTTCTTAAGCCCATACATGACGCGGCCAGGATAAAGAGGGTGGTCGTGACCACCTTTCAGGCGGTCTCCGGGACGGGCAAGAAGGCGATGGACGAGCTTCTTAAGCAGACGGGGGACCTGCTCGGCTTCAGGGAGGTCACCTGCAAGGTCTATCCGCACCAGATAGCCTTCAACGTCCTGCCGCACATAGACAAGTTCCTTGACAACGGGTACACCAAGGAAGAGATGAAGATGGTGAACGAGACGAGGAAGATAATGGGGGACGCCTCCATAAGGGTCACCGCGACCACCGTGCGCGTTCCCGTTTTCAGGGGGCACTCGGAAAGCGTGAACATAGAGACCGAAAAGAAGATCTCCGCCGACGAGGCGAGGGCGGTGCTTTCAGCCGCCCCGGGAGTGGTCGTCTATGACGCCCCGGAGAAAAACATCTATCCCGTTCCCCTGTATGCGGCCGGGAAGGACGAGACGTTCGTGGGCCGCATAAGGGTGGATGAGTCCATTGAAAACGGACTTAACCTCTGGCTGGTCTCCGACAACCTGCGCAAAGGCGCGGCCCTGAACGCCGTGCAGATAGCGGAAAAGCTCGTGGAGATGGCTTGAGCCTATCTCGAAATTCCTTGCTTTGGGCTGCAGGAGGCTTAAATCGTTGCATGCGGCGTCATCAAGACAAAACCGTCCCAAGGCGCGGCCCTGCTGCGCCTGCGGGCGGACATCATTTCTTCCTTGTCTGCCGCGGTTTGCTCTCTCTTCCGCATCGGGATCAATTTTGAGATAGGTCCTTCTTTGCCATGATCATTGATCTTAAGTCCGCCTCATGCTTCATTGAAGACAAGCAGGTACTGAGAGGCATAGACTGGACGGTAAAACCCGGCGAGCACTGGGCCGTCATGGGACTGAACGGCTCCGGCAAAACCAGCCTTCTTAACCTCTTGAACGGGTATGTGCATCTCTCCACCGGAGAGATGCGTGTCCTGGGCAGGCGTTACGGCGCCTATGACTGGCGCCGTCTGCGAAAAAGCATAGGTTTCATAAGCTCGTCCATCCAGGGCAGGCTCTACGGCGGGGAGACCGCGCTTGAGACGGTCTTAAGCGGCATATTCAGCACCATCGGGCTGTACGACCAGCCGCAGAAAAAAGACAACGCCCGGGCGCAAAAGGCGCTTGCGGGCCTGAGATGCGGGCATCTGGCCCCCCGGAGATACGAAACCCTCTCGCAGGGGGAGAAGCAGAAGGTGCTGATAGCGCGCGCCCTGGTGTCCTCTCCGAAGCTTCTCATAATGGATGAGCCGTGCTCTGGCCTTGACGTTTTCTCCAGGGAGGATTTTCTCTCTGCCGTTCATGCCATCGGGACGGGCCCGTCGCCCGCCCTCATATATGTGACCCATCACGTGGAGGAGATACTGCCGGTCTTTACTCATGTCCTCCTTCTGAAAGCCGGGCAGGTGCACTCCGCGGGCGTGGCGGGAAGCGTCCTTACCTCAAAAAACCTGTCTTCTTTTTTTGGGGTCCCGGTCCGCCTGCGCTGGCGAGGCGGCCGCGCCTGGCTGGAGATAAAATAAATTTTGAGATAGGTTCTGAAAAACCATTCTTATGCAATTTGTCATTTCGGCCGGAATTTTATTCTGGTGCGGCTAGAAACGGGCGAGATCCTGAAATAACTGGCGATTTAAAAAAGGCGAAAAGACCATTCTGGCCTTTCGCCTTTTTTCTGTTTATTGTCTTTTTGAGCGGCCGTTTTTTTGCTTTATGCCGCGGGCTCCTCCCTGCGGCAGCAGTCCTCGCCCAGGATGGCCCTGAGGTCCTCTTCGGGCTCCTCCGCTATGGGCCTTATGCCAAAGTTCTTTACGAGCACATCCAGCACGTTTTTTGTCATGAAGGCCGGAAGCGTTGGCCCAAGGCGTATGTCCTTTATGCCCAGGTACAGGAGCGTAAGGAGTATGGCCACCGCCTTCTGCTCATACCATGAAAGGACAAGCGAGAGAGGCAGCCCGTTTACGTCCACGTTAAAGGCCTTCGAGAGGGCAAGCGCTATCTGGATGGCGGAATAGGCGTCGTTGCACTGGCCGATATCGAGCAGCCTGGGTATGCCGCCTATGTTTCCCAGCTCCTTGTCGAAGAACCTGAACTTGCCGCAGGCCAGGGTCAGGACGACGGTGTCCATCGGCGTCTTCTCCACGAACCTGGTGTAATAGTCCCTCCCGTGCCTGGCCCCGTCGCAGCCGCCCACAAGAAAGAAGTGGCGTATCTGGCCGCCTTTTACCGCCCCGATTATCTTGTCCGCCACGCCCAGCACGGCGTTTCTGGCAAATCCGGTCATGACCTCGGCGCCTTTTTCATCGTGCGCGAAGCCGGGCATCGCGAGCGCCTTTTCTATGGCCGGAGTGAAATCGCGGCCCGTGACATGCCTTACGCCCGGCCACCCCGTCAGCCCGCAGGTGAAGATATTTTCCTTGTAGGAGTCCTGCGGTTTTTGCAGGCAGTTGGTGGTCATCACTATTGCGCCCGGGAACTTTGCGAACTCCTTCTGCTGGTTCTGCCACGCCGTTCCATAATGGCCGTAGAGGTGCGCGTATTTCTTGAGCCCCGGATAGCCGTGCGCGGGGAGCATCTCCCCGTGGGTATAGACGTTGATCCCTTTTCCTTCCGTCTGCCTGAGTATCTCCTCAAGGTCCTTGAGGTCGTGGCCCGAGACCAGAAGGGCCTTGCCTTTTTTGGCCCCCAGGGGGACCTTGACGGGCACGGGATGGCCGTAGGCGCCGGTGTTTGCGGCGTCGAGCAGCTCCATGGCGCGCAGGTTGACCTCTCCGCATTTCATCGCAAGCCCGGTCCAGCCTTCAAGCCCGATGTCCGTCCTCGTCATCGCGGCCAGGGCCTCATGCATGAAGGAATATACGGAGTCGTCCTCCTGTCCGAGAATATAGGCATGGCCGGTGTACGCGGCAAGGCCTTTGAGCCCGAAAAGCACGATATCCTGAAGGGACTGTATGTCCGGGTCCGGAGCATTCTCCGATGCCTGCTGGCCCTGCCTTACGAGGCCCGCCGCGTCCTGGGCCGGGGTGAAGGAGGCGGCCTTTCCGGGCATGTCCGGATTTCCGCCCGCGGCCGCTATCTTTTTCTTCAGGCCTTCCTTAAGCCTGGCGGAGGCGCCGATAAGCTCCACAAAGCGCGCCGGGTCGAAGTCCACGTTTGTCAGTGTCGAAAACAGGGCCTCGGCCGTAAAGACGTTGACCTCGTGTTCATTGACGCCCACACGCCTGCCCTCCTGCGCGTAGACCGAAAGCCCCTTGAGAGAATGGATGAGCAGGTCCTGAAGGGCCGATACCTCCTCGTTCTTGCCGCAGACGCCCACTTTGGTGCATGCCTTGCCCTGGGCCGCCTGTTCGCACTGGTAACAGAACATGATTGAAAACCTCCTCGGATTTTTTTAAAAGACCTTTTTGTTTTTGCCGTTTGAAACGGACCCAAAACGCAAATTACGCAAGCGGTCTGATTAAAACTATAAAATTAAAATTTCGGCCTGAGTATGACGCGCATCATGGCCGGCGAGTTTTTTTGTTTTTTTATTTTCTGTTTTTTGTCCAGGGGATGGTTTTTTCTTCAGGAACGGGGGGGTGCATTCAGTTTTCGCGGGGAAATGAAAAAGCGTTTCCAGCCGGAGGGGTTTTTGTTGGTCCTTCCGCGCGGAAAAATCAGTGGGTTTTAAAAAATAATATGGCCGGCGCAGCCCACGGCCTTATTGTAAAGGGATGCAAAAAAATGCCCGGCTGTCACTTTTCCGTGGACTTCAGGGACATGACCGAACCAGCCATTTCTTTGCCCAGGTCCGCAAGCGCTCGGCTCATGGAGGCCACAATTGATCCGTAGGTATTTCCGCGCACTTCCTCGGTGATGGCGGATTCCCTTTGCAAACGTATCCTCCGCTCTTTGTCATATATTACCCACTGGGCCTTGAGCAGCACGGTCTTGCCGGGCGCGCCTTCAAAACGTATGATATTGACACCCACCCGGTACCGGAAAGGCAGGGGGGCCCAGTAAAAAGTCCACGGGGTCACCTGAAAGCGGGAAGGCGGCAGAAAAGCGGACATGTCTTCAACGAGCACGCGGGCGGTGTCCTTGTCCAGCGACCCGCCCCACCTGTCGAACTCCGCCAGTTTCAACCGGTTCTTTCCGGAAACCGTTACGATCTGCGGCCTGTCGAGGTAATCGGGTATTTGCACCGGGCCCACCATCACGATGCCGGGCCTTCCCGCTGTTTTGGTTTCCCCCAGGTCCGCGCTGTTTGCCCTCATGGAGCTCAACTGGTAAAACCTGGTTGGCGGCGAGCTGGCGCACCCGGCGCATGCAAATAAAAAAACAAGCGGCAGCAGTATTCCAGCTCTTCCCGAAAATGCCTTGCTCATTTCATTGCCCTCCCCTTAAGGTTTTTTCCCCTTGATAAGGGCTTCCGGGTGGCGGTCCAGATAGTCGGTCAGGGACCGCAGCGAGCGCGAAAGCGCGGAGATCTCTTCAAGGGCCTTGTCCATTTCATACCCTGTGTTCTCATTCTGGTCCGCGATGCGTTTGAAGCTGGCAACCGCCTTCCCGGTCTCATCAAGGGTGGCGCGGAGGTCCTTGAGCGTTTCGTTTACGTTCCTGATGAGTTCGGCCGGAGGGCCCTCTTTCATGGAAAGCGTCTTTGCGGCCTGGTCGAACATATCGTGCGCGGCCCCGGAAGTTTCCTTTAAATCCGATGTAACGGAAGCAAGACGCGAATCAATGTCTCTTGCAAGAGCGTTTACGCTCTTCAGGGTCTCCTGAAGCGAAGCGATGCCGTTGATCAGGCCGGGTGAGTTGACCACCCGGTTGATGCCTTCAACGGCGCTGTTGAGCCTTAGCATGGTCCGGTGGAGCCTGAGGTCCTGAATGCCCTTTGTCAGCGTCTCAAGCGGAGTGGGTATGGTCGGGACCTCGGGATACTTTTTTTCCAGGCCGGTCAACACGACAGGCGTGCCGGGGAAGAAATCGAGGTCCACGACGAGTTGCCCGGTGATGAAGCTCTGGAGCTGCAGTTGGGCCCTCAGCCCCTTTTTAACGAAGGCCGTGAGGTATTGCCCCTTTGGGGGCGCGCCGCTGGCCATCACGGCGGCGCCGGGGTCGATCTCCGCATAAACCGGGATGACGATGGCCAACTCCTTGCCGTGGAACTCCACCTTGATGGCCGTGACCCTGCCCACCTTGACGCCCCGGAACATGACAGGGGCCCCGACACTGAGCCCTTTTACCGAGCCCGGAAAGAACATCACGAACTTGCGTGTCTTTGTAAAGAGCCTGCCGGACCCGAAGATGATTATCCCCGCGACGGCAAGGGCGATCGCGCCAAGGACAAACGCGCCGATGAGAGTTTTATTGGCCTTTGCGCCCATCTTGTTCTCCTTTTACGGATTTTTTTGCTGGCATCCGTATGTGCCCGAAAAAACGTCAACTGGCCGCGGTTTCTTCGGCCCCCCTCGTCAGAAAATTCCGCACCCTTGGGTCCCGTGAGCGTTCGAGCAGCTCTTTCGGGGGGCCGCCTGCTATCATCGTCTTTGTCGCGCCGTCCAGGAAGACCGAGTTGCTTCCTATCGCGAAGATGCTGGCCAGCTCATGCGTCACGACTATGACCGTTGCGTCCAGGCTGTCCCTCAGCTCAAGTATGAGCCTGTCCATCAGGCGCGCGCTTACGGGGTCCAGCCCGGCAGACGGCTCGTCGAAAAACAGGATGTCCGGATCGAGCGCCATTGCGCGGGCCAGCCCGGCCCGTTTCTTCATCCCGCCGCTGAGCTCGGAGGGATAGAACTCCTCATAACCGGCAAGCCCGACCAGCGAGAGTTTAAGGGAAACTATTTCACTGACGAGGTCCGGACTGTAGTTGGCATGCTCCTCCAGCGGCAGCGCCACGTTCTCGGCCAGCGTCATGGAACTCCAGAGCGCCCCGCTCTGGTAAAGCACCCCGAAATCCCGCATTATGCGCTGCTGCCCCGCCTCCTCCGCATCCCAGAAGCTTACGCCGCCATACAGCACTTTCCCTTTCGAGGGTTTTTGCAGGCCGACCATCCCCCGCAGGAGCGTGCTTTTCCCGCAGCCGCTGCCGCCCATGATGATGAAGATGTCTCCCCTGTTCACCGTGAACGTAAGGTCCCGTTGGATCACGAAATTGCCATACGCCATGGTGAGGTCCTGCACAACGATGTAGGGCCGGGGCTTATTCAAAAGTAAAATCCTTTCCTTCCGGCTTTAAATGTTAAGCACGTGGCATATCACGGTGATTATCGCCATTGCCACAACAATACTGACGATGCTTGTCACCACGGCCGAGGTGGTGGCCTCGCCCACGGCCTGCGCGCTCCTGCCGCATTGCATGCCCCGCATGCATCCGGAAAGCGCGACAAGCAAGCCGAACACCGCCGCGCTGATGAGGCCCACCCAGAAATCATTCATGCTTACCGATTCCCTGGTCTTGTTGTAATACTCGACGAAGTTCAGGCCGAGCATCGAGACGCCGATAAAGAAGCCGCCCAGTATGCCCATGAGGTCCGCGTAAAGGCTGAGCAGGGGCATCATGAGGAAAAGGGCGATCATCCGGGGCAGCACGAGAAATTCCATGGGCGGGATGCCAAGCGTCTTCAGCGCGTCTATCTCCTCGTTCACCTGCATTGTGCCCAGCTGGGCGGCAAAGGAGGCGCCGGTGCGCCCGGACATGATGACGCCTGTCATGATCGCGGCCAGCGCGCGTACCATCCCTATGCCTACCAGGCTTGCGACATATATCTGCGCGCCAAACATCCTGAGCTGGATCGCCCCGATGAAGGCCAGGATGAGGCCGACAAGCACGCTGATAAGGGAAACTATGGGAAGGGCCTGCGCGCCGCATTGCTGGACGGTGATCAGGACGTCCGATCTCCGGAACCTTGCCCTGCCCGTGACAAGCCTTGCAAAGGCGATGGCGGCTTCGCCTGTGAACGCCAGCATGTCAAGAAGCCCCTCCCAGAACGCCACAGCCTGCCGGCCTGACCAGTCCAGGAGCGGAAAACGGGCCTGCTCCTTTTTTACGGCTTTCCTTTCCGGCACCGCCGCGGCAAGGGCCAAAAGCCTCTGAACACCCTGCGGCAATCCCTGCTTGTCAACGGCAATTCCCGCGCCGCCGCACTCCCTTATGATCCTGACCAGAAAAGTCAAAAGCCCCGTGTCCCAGTCCGTGAGGTCCCGGGTGTTAAAACAGACGCGGTCCACTGCGGCGCCAGCGGTCATCTCTCCGGTGAACCGGCTTGCGGCAGGGATGCCGTTTGCGAGGAGCCAGTCACCCGCAAGGTCAACCTGCAATGTTTTGTCATCCGGCCTGTGGAAACTCACCTCGGGTTTCATTTTCCTGTTTTCCTGTCTACAGAATATCACCCGGCCGGGCGGAATCAAGACAGTGCGGAGGGTATTCGCAGGATATTTGTCTGATATTAAAAACTCCGGGTTGCAAAGGGCATGTGTCTGTAGTAGATTGGAATCAGACAGAGCAAGCGGAATTCACGGCCCCCGTCTGCAGGTTTTTTATTTTTTCCCAAAGCGAAAAACTTTCATTTCAATCCCCGTGAAAAAGTCATACGCTGTGGACCCCGCAGGCGCCGGTCATTTGGAACTTCAAACGGTTTTTTTACAGGAGAGGCCGGATGAAAAACATCGCCGGAACGATGCCGGGTGTGGCTGGGGTGCCCGTGATGTCATGCGCCTCGTGATGTCATGCGCAGGCGCCGCGGCAGTGGCTATAACGGGCAGGGCAAGTGGCAGGCAGGCCCCGCCTTGCAGGCAGCGGATGCCCGTCCATCCAGACACCTTCGGACAGAAGTGGAACATGCGGACCACCGTTTCCCAGTCATCCCCAAGGTGATAAAAGGCGTACTTAAACCGCCAGGGGAAGAAACGGGACCGGGTTGTGTTAACAGAAGAGGACAAGAAGCGAAAGGCGGCAGAGAAGATGAAAAGAAGCCAACATGACCTGAGAAAGGCAAGCGCATGGGCCGCGATAGGGTCGGTCCTGGCTGCTGGAGCGCTGCCCGTGCCGCCCCCTGTTTTCAAGGGACAGATAGGACTCAGCGCAAAGGACTCCACGCCGGATTTCCCAAAGGAGGTACAGGCCCCCAAGGGCGCGCCCAACATAGTCCTAATACTGCTTGACGACGTTGGCTATGGGGCATCGGACACGTTCGGCGGGCCCATATCCACCCCCACGCTGGACAGGCTGGCCAAAAACGGCCTCAGGTACGCGGAGTTCCATACCACCGCGCTCTCCTCTCCCACCGGCGCGGCCCTTCTGACCGGAGACAACCACCACATGGCTCATACCGGCGTGAGGGTTCCGGAAAAGGAGTGGGCATATTCGGACGTTTCGGCGCCTCTGACGGAAATCCGAACCCGATACATTTTTTTTACAGCATAGGACTTGGAGGAAGCGGCGTGGTCCCCAAGCGGCCCCTGGACTCCTTCGGCGTCGGTTTCTACTACATCAGCATAAGCAACCCAAAATTTACCGGCTCCTCCGGCACCCGGACATTTTTGAGGGACGAGTACGGGGTGGAGGCTTATTACGATATCGCGGTGGCGCCATGGGCGCGGCTGACGCCGGATATACAGGTCGTCAGGCCGGCCCAAAAGCGTTCCTTGTTCCTGAACACGGCGGGTCCCGCGGTGATAAGCAACAGCGATATAGGCACGGCCACGGTCCTGGGGCTCAGGCTCCGGCTGGTTTTATGAAAGGAGGAAGAGGGACACCCGGCATGCCGGTGGAGATAGCAATCGATAAGCACGATATCTGTATGTCAAGGAGGAGATCATGAAAAAGAAAATTCTTTTGATAGCAGTGGCCCTTGTCCTTGCCGCGGGTGCGGGCTGCGCCAAAGAGCCGATAAAGTATTCCGGATTTCTTGGGAACTATCCCAAGTTCCACAAGGGGCCGGAGGGCGGTGCGGCCCTTGTCTACGTCAAAAAAGGCGCCGATTTCAGCAAATATAACAAGCTCATGTTCGACCAGGTGGTGTTCTACCTGGATCCGGAATCGAAATACAAGGACATCCAGCCGGAACAGATGAAGCAACTGGCGGACGAATTCGCGCGGACCACCGAGAAGGTGATGAAGGGGGATTATCCCATTGTAAGCGAGCCCGGCCCTGATGTCCTCAGGGTGAGGGTGGCGATCACGGACATCGAGCCCGGCAAGCCAGCAAAGAGCGCCATGACCACCGTTGTGCCTGCGGGCATCGTCGTTGGTGTCATACAAAAGGGCGTGACGGGGCACTACCCCGGAGTGGGGAGCGCCGGCATGGAGGCCGAATTCCTGGACTCCATGACAAATGAGCGGCTTGCCGCCGCCATAGACAAAAGGGCGGGCTCAAAATTCGCGGGTTTTACAAAATACGGCGCCACGAAGGAAGCGTTCGAGTTCTGGGCAAAAAGGCTGAAGGTGTTCCTGGATAAGGCGCACGGGCGGGCAGAGTAGTCTTTTGGCCGGGAAAGATATAAAAAAAATTCCTCACACCGGATTCCCTGCCGCCCATGGCGGGGAATCCGGTAAGATCACTGCCTGGACTGCAAAAGAAGAAATGGGGACGGCCGTCAGCCCTCTACGGTAACGGCGCTTCCCGCGGGGTCTACGGAGACGGGTTTTGCCTTCACGGTCCTGTCCCCGAGCGGCAGCTTCACAGTGAACCGGCTGCCCCTGCCCATCTCGCTTTCGACATCGAAAAAGCCGTTGTGGCTCTGCACGATCTTGTAGCTGATGGAAAGGCCGAGCCCCGTGCCCTTTTCGTTTTTCGTGGTGAAGAAGGGCTCGAATATCCGGCCCATGATCTCCTCCGGGATGCCCTTTCCGGTGTCCGATATCTGGATGTTTGCGAAATCGCCGCTGACGAAGGTCCTTACGCCCAGGGTCCCCGATTTGTTCATCGCAAAGACGGCGTTGCTGGCCAGGTTCAGGAAGACCTGCTTGAGCTGGTCCTCGTCGCCCTTGATCTGAGGGACATTGCCCCAATCGGCTGCTATCGTGATGCGTGAGTCCTTTGTCTGGACGCCTATCAGCTCTATCACGCTTCCCAGGACCTTGTTTATGTCCACCAGCCCCATCTTGAGCGGCTTTTTGCGCGAGAACTCAAGAAGGCTGTTTACGATGTCCCTTGCCCTCAGGGACTCTTTTTCTATGATGTCAAGGTCGCGGCGGATGTTGTTTATGTCCTCGTCTTCCCTCATAAGCTCGGCGTATCCAAGGATGCTTGTAAGGGGGTTGTTTATCTCATGGGCCACATTGGAGGCCAGCTCGCCGATGGCCGCGAACTTTGCCGCCTGCACAAGCTGCTCCTGGGTGTCCTTGAGCTCCTTCATCTGGAGCCTCAGGCTTTCCCACAGCCTCACGTTCTCAAGCGCCACAAAAAAACTGTTCCCCAGGATCGCCATGAGCCTCGCGTCCTCTTCCGTGAAGTTCCCGGTCTTCTTGTTCGCCACCCTCATGACGCCCATTGGTTTCCCCTTTTGCCCCACCCAGACGAACATGGCGTTGCGGACCCCAAGCCGCGCGTCCATGGCGGCCGTGGGGGACCCCTGCAGGTCATCGTTCAAGATAAGGGGCCTCCTCATCGAGGAATGATAGAGATCCTCCATGACCGGGGCGCTTACCTTCATCTCCTTTGCGTCTTCCTCCGTTATGCCGCAGGCGGGGTACATGTGTCTGAAAAACTTCCCGTCCTCGGCCCTCAGGAGGATGCCGCTTTGCTCCGACTCGGTCAGGTTCCGGACGCCCTCGGACAGCTCCTTGAGTATATCGGTGAACGAGCTGACCGAATGGAAAGTTATGGTGATGCTGTAGAGGTTGGACAGGTTGTAGAGATATCTGAGTATCTTTTCGTTCGAGTCTTTCAGGGTGAGGCTCATGTCGTTAAAGGAATCGATGAGCTCGCCAAACTCCCCTTTGCCTTTGAAAGGGATGAGGTAGCCAAGGTCCCCGGATTTGATATGCCTGGTCGCCCCGACCAGCGCGTTCACCGGGGCGGTTATCTGCCTTGTCATCGTGACGGCGATGACGAGGGCGATGCAGAACGAGAGCACCAGGGTGACCAGGAGGATGATCCTGGAATTGCCTATCTGCCGCATTACGTCAAGGGTCTCGTCGTTGAGCCTGTTGTTGGCAATGAGGGCCATCTGCCGGGACTTGTCCAGAAGCATGGTGCCTATGCCTATCGCGGTCATCCGTAGGTTTTCGACCCGTCTGGGGCTTGCTGTGGTCGTTATCAGGTCGCTCAGGGCGTCCTTGTAATTTTTCGCAAGCTGGCCCACCTCCGTCAGGCGGGCGGTCATCTGCGGAGTATGGTGGCAGCCCAGGCATATGTGGACGGAGTTGTCCAGGTGGATCACGTTCCTGACGATCTCATTGACGCCCGTATCGTAAGGGGTCCCGATGGTATAGAGGTGCGTCTGGACGGTCTGCGCGCTTATTACGAGGTTCTGCCTTATTATCTCCACCCTGTGCAGCGCTATGAGGGTGCGCAGGCTGAAGGTGGTCCGGTATATGTAAAGTATCGTGAGCGTAGAGCCCAGGGTGAAGAGCGTAAAGAGGAGAAAAAGGGAATATATGAGCCTTTTTTTCATCTTTCGTACCGGTAATCCGGTATCTTTACGCCGGCATCGCTTGCCAGCCTCGCGACCGGGGCGAAATCGGAGCCCTTCGCGAGCTCAAAACCAGAGTACCGCAAGGCCCTCAGCACGCGTATGCCCTCGGGGTCGCTGCTCATGTTTATCAGCGTGCGCTCAAGGATCTCCCTGGTTGCGGGCGGGAAGCCCTTTCTCAGGCAAAATACGATATCGGGCAATCTGCGCGACCTGGACAGTATAAAAAGGCGTTCCGCAACCAGCGGGTCCTGGGCGGAAAGCTTCTCGAAATAACGGTTTTTGGCAAGCCCCACATCGGCCCCGCCGTTGAGGACCGAATAGATGGATTCCTCATTGTTGCCGGTATAATAATGTCCGCTGAAAAAGCTTTTCACGGCGGGCCCCTCAACGCCCAGGCGGCGCAGCTGATAAAGCATGTAGACATAGCTTGCCGAGGCCTTGTCCACGAAGACCGCCCGCTTTCCCCTTAGCTGCCGCAAAGAGTGTATGCCGCTGTCTTTTCTTACGAAGATGACGCTGCGCGCCGTCACAAGCCCCCCGGGCCCTATCGGCCGCACGAGCGGCCTTACCCCCAGCTTGATCCTCGCCAGATAGCCCGTGAAGGCGCCAAAAAATGCCCCGTCCATCCGCCTGGAGTTGAACTTGTCTATGATGTCGCCGTAGTGGGGGAGCACCGTGAACCGGACCTTTATGCCCGTCTTCTTTTCTATGTATCTGGCCAGCGGAAGATGCTGCTCGACAAGGCGGAATATGTTCTCCTCCGGCACCAGCCCCAAGATGATGGTCTTTTCCGCAGCGGCCGCGCCGGCCGCGCCGAGAAGGAGAAAGCTGAAAAAGAAAAAGAAAAAGACTGAAAAAGCCTTTTTTTTCATTTTATTTCATCGCTAAAGCAAAGCAAAAAACCATACGGTAACATATTATATCCGAACACCCTGCGTTTGGAGATTTTTATTTTTTGCTCCCGAGGGCCAGAAGCAGGGCCTCCGCTTTTTTAAGGCTCTCCCGGTATTCCCTTTCCGGGACGGAGTCGGCCACGATGCCTGCCCCGGCCTGGATATGGGCTGTGCCGTCCTTTATAAGGAAGGTCCTTATCATGATGTTCATGTCCATCGCCCCGGAGAACCCGAAATATCCGGCAGAGCCGGTGTACGCCCCCCTCCTTACGGGCTCCAGCTCGTTAATTATCTCCATGCACCTTACCTTGGGCACACCCGTGATGGTGCCGCCCGGGAACGCGGCCCTGAGGCAGTCGAACATGTCCTTCCCGGGGGCGAGCCTCCCTTTTACGTTGGACACTATGTGCATTACATGAGAATAGTCCTCCGTGACCATGAGCTCGTCCACATTCACGCTGCCCGGCTCCGATACCTTGCCGATATCGTTTCTCTCAAGGTCCACAAGCATGATGTGCTCCGCCTTTTCTTTTTCATTGAGGAGGAGTTCCGCCCTGAGGGCGATGTCCTCGCCCCCGTCTTTTCCCCTGGGGCGCGTGCCGGCTATGGGACGGGTCTCGATCATCCCGTCCTTTACCTTTATGAGCCTCTCAGGAGAGGAGCCGGCCACGTAGAAATCCCCAAGCTCCATGAAGGCGGCAAAAGGGGAGGGGTTTATGCGCCGCAGGCGGCAGTATATGTCCCAGGGGGTGGCGCCCTCCAGCCGGGCGCTGAGCCTTAGCGAGAGGTTTGCCTGGAAAATGTCCCCCGCCGCTATGTACTCCTTGGCCCTGCTCACCATGGCGGAATATCCGGTTTCGGTCATCTCATGGAGCACGGGCCCGGCATCCGCTTCCACCGAGGCATCAGGAAGGGACGATGACAGAGACAAAGGTGCACTTTTTTGCCCCCATTTTTGAATGTTTTCAAAGATGCGTTCCATCTCCCTGGCGGCACCATCATAGACTGCCGGCCAGTCAAGGCCCGAGATATCGCCATAGCCAAGACCGGACTCTCTTGCTCCCGGGCAGAACACGATCCAGGCCTTTTCAAGCGCATGGTTGAAGGCCAGAAGGCGGTCGGCCATCACGAAGCAGAGATCGGGGAGAAGGAGATCGTCTTTTTTGTCCGGTATGTTCTCCAGATACCTGGCGTAATCATAGCAGATGAGGCCCGCCGCGCCCCCCTGGAAAGGCGGAAGCGTTGGCTCCGGCCTTTGCCGGTAGACGCCGACAAAATCCTTCAGCCGCGTGAGAGGGTCTTTTTTTGAGGATATGGCCCGTTTCCCCCCGGACTCCACCTCCACAAGCCCGTCTTTGGCCCTGAAAAAGGCATAAGGCTCAAATGCGATAAAGGAGTTTGTTTCCCTTTTATGAGCACGGTTGGCGCTTTCAAAAAGGATGCTGCCCTTTCCCGAAAAGGCCGGGTAAAGCAGGTGTGGGGAAATGTACGGGATCTGAAGATGGAGCGGCGGCACCACCCCTTTTTTTATTTCTTTCAGAAAGTCCGTTTTGGAAGGTAAGATCATGCTCATCCCGCAAAGAAGGCTTTTTTTATTGTCCGCCGGCAAAAAAGTGCTTTCTTATCTTATCCGGCGGTGATATCCATGCAGATCCGCTCAAGCGCCTTTTCCGGGTCCGGCTGTTTTGTGACGGCCCGTCCAAGGACTATGTAGTCTGCCCCCGCCCTCAGGGCCTCCGCCGCGGTCATGGTCCTTTTCTGGTCGTCAGCAGGACAGGTGGAAGGCCGGATGCCGGGGGTGACGATTATAAATCCGGCGCCAAGGCGCTCTTTTATCATCATCGCTTCCTGCCCGCTTGCCACCACGCCGTCCAGCCCGGAGCGTTTGGCAAGACTTGCAAGGTGTTTTACATGGGTCCTCAAACTGTGCTGCACTCCCAGCTCCGTCTTGAGGACATCATCGTTTTGGCTGGTAAGGACGGTGACCGCCAGGACCAGAGGCCTGGGACGGTCCTCCTTCAGGCTGAAGGCCACCACCTCGTCCCTGGCCCTGAGCATGGCCTCGGACCCCGCGGACGCATGGACGTTGAACATGAAAACCCCCAGCCTGGCGGCTGTGCGCGCCGCCTTGGCCACCGTGGTGGGGATGTCATGGAACTTAAGGTCCAGAAAGACTTTTTTGCCCCTGTCCTGGATCTCCTTCACTACGGAAGGGCCTTCCGCGGTGAAAAGCTCAAGCCCCACCTTGAAGATGTCCACATGCCCGCCGAGCCGGCCGACCATCTCCAGCGCCCTGGACCTGTCGTCCACATCAAGGGCAACGATGAGTTTCTGTTTTGCCGTCATCTTTTTTGATCTGATCTAATTTTTTATGCCTTGGAGTGGGTTATGCCTTTTTGGGCCTGGTATTTCCCGGCCTTGTCCGCATATGACACCTGGCATGCCTCATGCGCACCCAGGAACACGAGCTGGGAGATGCCCTCTCCGGCGTAGAGCCTTACGGGCATGGGGCCCGTGTTCGATATGGAGATGGTCACGAAACCCTCCCATTCCGGCTCAAGCGGGGTCACGTTCACTATCACCCCGCATCTGGCGTAGGTGGATTTCCCCGTGCTCAGGACGATAATGTCCCTTGGCAGCCTGAAATATTCCAGGGAACGGCCAAGGACGAACGAGCCGGGCGGTATGACGCAGCTCGGGCCGTTTGCTGGCTCAAAACACTCCGGCCCGCAGTTTTTAGGGTCGAGGACATCTTTGTTTCCGCCTGCGTCCGCTGCCCTGCCGTTCCTGAAGACCTTGAACTCTTCTGAAAGCCGCATGTCATACCCGTAGGAGCCAAGACCATAGGAAATGCCCGTTTTTACAAGCATTCTGTCAGCAAATGGCTCTATCATGCCTTTTTGGGCCATTTCCTTTATCCAGCGATCATTCTTTACCATTGAATCAAAATTAACATAAACAACAGTTTAAAAACAATGCCCGCTACTTACATTTATTAATTGCTAAAAGGGGCCATTTTCTGCTATAAAAGGATAAAGGGGTTGGACAAATTTGGAGCCTGCCCTGTGCGTGATGGGCTATGATGTTAATCCACCAAGTTAGATCTTTAGGGAGCTGGAATAAGGGGGTACTGTGAGCAAGTCTTCCTTCGAGGAGAAAGCCTGATGTCTCCCTTGGGGCACCCACTTGGAACTAGTGGATCTAACGCGTTTGCCTGCACGGCAGGGCGGGTTTTATTTATGGCTCTGGTTGAAAATGCCTTCGGTATAGAGGGGGGACTGGTGGTTTTGAAAGCGGAAAACGTTAAAAAAACAATAAAATTCCCCCCCAGGCAAGTCCCCGGATATTCCGGTTAAGACCGAAGGACCTTCCCATAGCTGATTCGTCCGGCTCCCTATACATATATGAGAGGAGGGAGTTTCAGATGAACCAGGCTCTCTACGTCATCATTGCTGTTGCCGTGGGCGCAGTTATCGGCTTGGCTTACAAGTTCTCCCTGAACCGCAAATCGGAAAACATCAGGAAGGAATCGGAAGAGCTTATCTCTGCGGCAAAAAACGATGCCGACAGGATAAGGAAAGACGCCTCTTACGAGGCAAAAGGCATTCTTTACCAGGCGCGCGCCGAACTGGAAAAGGAGTCCAAGGACAGGCGGGCCGAGCTCCAGCACCTTGAAAAAAGGCTGAGGACCAAGGAAGAGACCCTTGAGAGGAAGCAGGACCAGCTTGAGCGCAGGGAACATGAGTTCGGGCGCCGCGAAAAGGACCTTGGGGCCAGGGACCGCGCCCTCCAGGGCAAGGAAAAACAGGTGGATGAGGCCATCGCAAGGCAGAAGACGGTTTTGGAGCAGCTCTCCGGACTGGGCACGGAAGATGCAAAGGCAGAGCTCCTTAAGCGGGTAGAGGAAGAGACGCGTTTTGAGTCCGCGAAGTTCGCAAAACAGATAGAGGACGAGGCCCGTGAGGCGGCCGAGAAAAAGGCCAAAGAGATAATAGGGCTTGCGGTGCAGCGTTATGCAAGCGATTATGTGACCGACGCCACGGTCTCCGCCGTAAGCCTCCCAAGCGACGACATGAAGGGCAGGATCATAGGCCGTGAAGGCAGGAACATCCGCGCCCTGGAGTCGGCCACCGGCGTTGACCTCATAGTGGACGACACGCCGGAGACCATAATCCTCTCCACATTCAATCCGGTCCGGAGGGAAGTGGCAAGGCTTGCCCTGGAACGGCTCATAGCGGACGGCCGGATCCACCCGGCGAGGATAGAGGAGATCGTGGAGAAGGCCAGGAAGGAAGTGGAAAACACCATCCGGGAGGAAGGCGAAAAGGCGGTGTTCGACTTGGGCCTCTCTGGGATAAACCCCGAGGTCATAAAACTCCTTGGGAGGCTGAAATACCGGACCTCATACGGGCAGAACGTGCTCCAGCATTCCAGGGAAGTCGCCCATTTCGCCGGGGTCATGGCCGCGGAACTGGGTGTGGATGTGAAACTGGCAAAGAGGGCGGGGCTGCTGCACGACCTGGGCAAGGCGGTAGACCACGAGGTCGAAGGCCCTCATCCGGAGATCGGCGCCAACCTGGCCAGAAAATATGGGGAATCCGAGCTGGTCGTGGACGCCATCCTGTCCCACCACGACGGAGAGGCAAGGACGGTGGAGGCCGCACTGGTGGCCGCGGCGGACGCCATATCGGCGGCAAGGCCCGGGGTCAGGAGCGAAAGCATAGAGAACTACCTGAAGAGGCTTGGCAAGCTCGAAGACCTGGCCATGTCGTACAAGGGAGTGGAGAAATGCTACGCCATCCAGGCAGGCCGGGAAGTCCGCATAATAGTGAAGCCGGAGGAGGTCACCGACGAGGCGTCCTGGATGCTTTCAAAGGACCTGGCCAAGAAGATCGAGGCCGAGATGTCCTATCCGGGCCAGATAAAGGTGACCGTGATAAGGGAAAACAGGTTCGTCGATTACGCGAAATAGCATGGATAGCGAGCGTATTTTTTCCCGTGGACAAAAAATTGCCGCGGGTCAGGCGGGCCAACGGGACAAGATCAAGCCATGCATAGGGCTGCCGGCGGTTCTTTGCCGGGGATCCCGGGACAGGCAAGACACCCGTTGAAGGTTCTTTTCATAGGGGACATAGTGGGCAGGCCGGGCCGCACGGCAGTCAAGGCCCTCCTGCCCAGGTTCATCGACAGAAACAGGATAGACTTCGTTATCGCAAACGGCGAGAACGCCTCCGGCGGCTTCGGCATAACCGCCGACACCGCAAAAGAGCTGCTCTCCTCTGGAATTGATGTGATCACGAGCGGCAATCACATCTGGGACAAAAAAGACATCATCCCGTTCATTTCAAAGGAAGACAGGCTGCTCCGTCCCCTGAACTTTCCGCCCGGTGTCCCCGGCTTTGGTAGCGTCGTGGCCTCGCTGCCGGACGGCAGGACCATTGGTGTCATTAACCTGCAGGGGAGGGTGTTCATGACCGCGACCGACTGCCCTTTCAGGGCGGCGGAGGCGGAAGCAGGACGCATGCGGCAGCGCACGGCAAGCATAATCGTGGATTTTCATGCGGAGGCCACGTCCGAGAAGGTCGCGCTCGGGTACTACCTGGACGGCAAGGTAAGCGCCGTGATCGGCACTCACACGCACGTGCAAACGGCGGATGAAAAGGTCCTGCCAGGAGGCACTGCCTATATCACGGACGCCGGCATGACCGGCCCGGCCGAGTCCGTTATCGGCGTGCGGAAGGAGCAGATAGTGGAGAAGTTCCTTACCCAGATGCCCACAAGGTTCGAGATACCCTCCGGCCCCGTCCTGTTGTCGGCCCTTGTCATGGACATAAATGAAAAAGACGGAAGGTGCTCTTCCGTCCTTAGGGTGCAGCTTACCCATCCCTGAATTTTTAGAAAAAGAAAAGGAAAAACCTAAAAAGTTTTTTAGTTGCTTGTCCCCACCCTTTTTAAAAGTTCCTTGAGGATCGTCTCCTCCCTTTTCAGGGGCGGCTTGGTCTCGTGGCTTTCGGTCTTGTATATCTCCTCCCTGAGATCGGAAAGATATATCTCGAGCGCGTGTTTAAGTATCTCCCTTTCCTCTTCATCGACGACAATGGTCGGCATATCATCGCACCTCCTCGCCGATTTTTTTGTTTTCCCTCAGCCAAATGCTATATTCAAACCGGATGGTTGTCAACGCCGGAAATAGAAGGCGGATGACGCGAGCGCAGTGGCCGCCGCGGCCCTTACGACACGGCGCGGCGACAGCCGTTTGCCGTATTCATTTGAGCCGCGCCGGGACAGTGCGCCTGCTGCGGGAGACGGCGGGCCAGCGCAGCGAACGCCGCTCGCCCCCCACGCAAAATCCGAAGCTACATAAATTAAAAACCATGCTTTCCAATGAGGGGCACGAAGGCGCAAAAGGTATGCTCCTCCAGGGTAAGCGCCCCTTTTTGTTTTTTGCCCTTGATGAGCCTCTGGGAAACAATGGACCCCACCGGTATGACGATGCTGCCGCCCTCGTCAAGCTGCCCGACAAGGGGTTTTGGGATTTCCGGCGCCGCGGCGGTCACGACAATGGCCTGAAAAGGGGCGGCTTCCGGCCATCCGAGGGTGCCGTCCCCCACCCTGAAGCTTATGTTGTCATAGCCAAGTTCATCAAGCACTTTTTTTGCCGCTCCGGTCAGCGGCCCGAGCCGCTCGATGGTGTACACCCTGGCCGCAAGCCCGGCAAGGACGGCCGTCTGATACCCGGAGCCGGTGCCTATCTCAAGCACCTTTTCATCTCCTCCCAACTCCAGGAGCTCGGTCATCACGGCAACCATGTAGGGCTGAGAGATCGTCTGGCCTTCCGCGGCAGGCAGGGCCATATCGGCATATGCCATGCTGGCCGGCGCGTCCGGCGCAAAACGGTGCCTCGGGACCTTGAGTATCACGTCAAGCACGCGCCTGTCCCTTACCCCGCGGGAAATTATCTGGGTGTCCACCATTCGCCGCCTCAGGGCGGCCAGCCTGTCTTCATCCATGCCGTCTTGGCCCCCGGCCCGCTGCGGTTTTTGAATTTAAAGGGCTATGTTTTGCCGCTTTCGCAAAATCAAAAAACCCGCCTTGCGGGATAAAAAGCAAGGGAGAATAAAAAATTTATTTTTGGCGAAAGGACTGGCCGGCCCCGTTCCACCTGCTCTTGAGCCACTCGATGGCCCCGCTGTTGGTGAAATCCAGGTGTATGGGGGTCACGGACACATAGCCGTCCATGACGGTGTCCATGTCCGTGTCGGGTCCGCGCTCCCATACGGGCGTGCCCCCGCCTATCCAGTAGCAAAGTTCCCCCCAGGGAGACATCGTTTCCTGGATGGAGCCGTCGTATACGCGTTTTGACTGCCTTGTGAACCTTACCCCCTTTACGGCCTTCTGCGGGGAGTTGGGGACATTGACGTTCAGGAGAGTGTCGTAGGGAAGCCCGTTTTCAAGGGCAAAGGAAGCCAGGAGCCTTGCGTATTCACCGGCCGTCCCGTAATGGCGGGGGCCGGCGCCACCGGCCGGAAAATCAAGCATGAGGGAGAAGGCCAGTGAGTTTATCCCCATTATGGTGCCCTCGATGGCGGCGGAAACGGTGCCGGAGTAGGTGACGTCGTCACCCAGGTTCGCCCCCCTGTTTATGCCGGAAACTATCAGGTCCGGTTTCCTGGGCAGCAGCTTTTGCGCACCTATGGCGACGCAGTCCGTCGGGGTGCCGTTTACGCTGTAGATGTTCTCTTTTAAGCGCTCCACCCTGAGGGGCCTGTGGAGCGTAAGGGCGTGGCTCACCGCCGAGCGCTCCCTGTCCGGGGCCACCGCGACGGCCTCCCCAATTTCCTCCATGCTCTCCAGGAGGGCCTTCAGGCCGGGGGAATGGACGCCGTCGTCGTTCGTTACGAGTATCAGCTTCCTCTCTTCGGCCATAATCAATTGTATCATTTTGGAAAAGAAAAACTGCTTGCCCGCGCCGCCTTGTTTTGTGCAAAATAAATGCGAAAAAATTTTACCGGGAGGTTTTTCAAAAAGTCTTGGGGCTGACCTATAAAAAAGCGGGAGTCGACATAAAAGAGGGGGAAAGGCTCGTGGAGCTCATATCCCCGATGGCCGGAAAAACGGGCAGAAAGGAAGTGCTGAAGGGCATAGGCCTGTTCGGCGCCCTTTTCAGGCTGGATACCGAAAAGTACAAGGAGCCGGTGCTTGTGAGCGGGACGGACGGCGTAGGCACCAAGCTGAAGGTCGCCTTTCTGACCGGCAGGCACGGGACCGTCGGCATAGACCTGGTGGCCATGTGCGTAAACGATATCCTTACGTCCGGCGCGGAGCCCCTCTTCTTCCTGGACTACTTCGCCACCGGAAAGCTTGACGCGGAAAAGGCCGCAAAAGTGATAAGCGGCATAGCAAAGGGGTGCAGACAGGCGGGCTGCGCCCTTACGGGAGGAGAGACGGCGGAACTGCCGGATTTCTATAAGGAAGGGGAGTACGACCTAGCAGGCTTTGCGGTTGGCGTTGTGGAGAAAAGCGGCATCGTGGACGGCTCCGGCATCAAGCCCGGAGATGCCCTGATAGGGCTCGCGTCTTCCGGTCTGCACTCAAACGGCTATTCGCTCGCAAGAAAGGCCCTTCTGGAGGCAGGCGGGCTTTCTCTCGGATCAAGGCCGCGCGAGCTGGCAGGGCGCTCTGTCGCCACCGAGCTCCTTACGCCCACAAAGATATACGTGAAGGCGTACGGGGCGCTCAAAGACAGGCTCCCGGTGAAGGGGATGGCCCACATCACGGGCGGCGGCATCCCCGGGAACTTGAACAGGATATTGCCGGGCAACATAGACGCCGTTGTGCAGGAGGGCTCATGGCCTGTCCCGCCGGTCTTCGGCCTCATACAGGGCTTAGGGGGCGTCCCGGACGCGGAAATGAAGAAGACCTTCAACATGGGCATAGGGTTTGTAGTGGTCACCGCGCAGGATGACGCGGGAAAGGCCGTTTCTGCCCTCAAGAAAGCGGGCTACGGTTCCTGGATCATCGGCAAAACGGCCAGGGGCTCGGGACGCGTGAGATACAGGTAAGTTTTTTTGTTTTTCGCGGCCATATTTGCGCTCCGATTTTTCTTGACACCCGCAAAAGGCATTTTCTATACTAGGTCGGCAATCTATTGCCGATAACAAAAGCATTGAAAACGGGCACTTTTACCGCCTGACATTTAAAAAAAACAATCTGGAGAAAGGAAAAAACATGACGTCAAAGGAAGTCTTGGAGTTTGCGAAAAAGAACAAGGTCATGCTGGTTGACCTCAAGTTCATCGATTTCCCCGGTATCTGGCAGCATTTTTCCGTGCCGTTCAGCGAGATCGATGAAAAGACCTTCACCGAGGGCCTCGGGTTTGACGGCTCTTCGATAAGGGGCTGGCAGGCGATACACGCCTCCGACATGCTCATCGTTCCGGACCCCAATACGGCCATTATGGACCCGTTCAGGAAATATCCCACGCTGAGCATGGTCTGCAACATAATAGACCCCGTGACGAAGGAGCCCTACACGAGAGACCCCAGGTACGTGGCCAGGAAAGCGGAGCAGTACCTGAAGTCTACCGGCCTCGCGGACACCGCCTATTTCGGTCCGGAAGCCGAGTTCTTCATCTTCGATGACATCCGTTTCGACCAGACCGCCAACAGCGGCTATTATTTCATAGACTCCATCGAGGGCATTTGGAATTCCGGAAGGGAAGAATGCCCCAACCTGGGATACAAGCCCAGGTTCAAGGAGGGATATTTCCCGGTCCCGCCGACTGACAGCCAGGAAGACCTGAGGGCGGAGATGGTCTCCGTGATGCAGCAGTGCGGCCTGCAGATCGAGGCCCAGCACCACGAGGTCGCGACCGCGGGGCAGGGCGAGATAGACATGCGTTTCTCTCCCCTGGTGAACATGGCCGACAACCTCATGCTCTTCAAGTACATAATAAAGAACGTCGCGGTCCGCAACGGGAAGACCGCCACTTTCATGCCCAAACCCATATTCGGGGACAACGGCTCCGGCATGCACGTCCACCAGAGCCTCTGGAAAGGCGGCAAGCCCCTCTTTGCGGGCAAGGAATACGCGGGCCTGAGCAAGATGGCGATCCACTACATCGGCGGCATTCTGAAGCATGCCCCGGCCCTGGCGGCACTCACCAACCCGACCACGAACTCCTACAAGAGGCTCGTGCCGGGATACGAGGCCCCGGTCAACCTGGCCTACTCCGCAAGGAACAGGTCTGCCGCGGTCAGGATACCGATGTATTCGGAAAACCCCAAGGCAAAGAGGATAGAGGTAAGGTTCCCGGACCCCTCCTGCAACCCGTATCTGGCTTTCTCGGCCATGCTCATGGCAGGGCTTGACGGCATAGAGAACAAGATAGAGCCGGGCGCCTCGCTTGACAAGGACATCTTCGAGCTTTCGAAAGCGGAGCTTGCAAAGGTGCCCCAGATGCCAGGCGCGCTTGACAAGGCCCTTGACAACCTGGAGAAAGACCACAAGTTCCTCCTCAAAGGCGGCGTGTTCACGGAAGACGCGCTTGAGACGTGGATGGCCTACAAGAGGAAAAACGAGGTGGACGCCCTCAGGCTCCGCCCGCATCCTTACGAGTTCTTCCTCTACTACGACATCTAGTCTTTTAGTCTTTTTTGCAGGTCTTTATGGAAGGGGGCCGTTCCGCGGCCCCCTTTTTTTTTGAATTGCCTGCCGCCATGTCCGAGTTTAAAAAATTTTCCGGTTGTGGTACATTAGTAGTCAAAAATCGCCGCTTGCGGGACAGAGGACACATACGGGGCGGGTTTTTTAATCAAACTCAATTTAGGAGGAGGATGAGATGAAAAAAGCGGTCGTAATTATCGCAACACTGGTTTTTGTTTTGTCTCTCATGTCCATGGCATTTGCCGCGGTTTCCACGCTGCAGGGCACCATTAAAGTGGTGAACCAGAAGACCGGGACCATCACGTTCTGCCCGGCCGGAGGCAAAGACAAGGTGCTGAAGGTAGGCAAATCCGTAAACCTGAAGAGCCTGAAGACGGGAAAGGCCGCGGTGACCGTTGATAACGGCGTGGTTACAGGCGTAAAGCCGGCCCCCCAGAGAAGGATGATAGAGGGCTGCTAGCCCTTTAAAGGGATATCTTTTTTCAAAGGGGCCGGGAATTCCCGGCCCCTTTGAATTTTTCGCCCCCCGCACAAAAAACCCCGAAGCGTCAAAAGTTTCTTTTGGGGTCTTTGATCAAGCGTGCCCCATTAAAAAAACATGGACTCTAGCGGTGCGCCTTCAGACGGTAAAAACCGGTCAGCAGGAAGGTGCAGATGGCGATCACTTCCATGAGGACCGAAAACGCCATCAACCCGGTAATCGAGACCTTGTCATACAGAAACCCCATGGTAACGCCCCCGACCAGGTATGCAAACCCATAGATCAGGTTGAAAATGCCATAGGCAAATCCTCTCTTGGCAACCGGGGTAAGGTCGGCTATGGCTGCCCGCATGACTGTTTCCTGGGCGCCCACTACAACCCCCAGAAAGGCCACCCCCAGGACCGCCATCGCATAGCCCCCGGTAAAGGAAAGCCAGGCGACCGGCAGGCATACGAGCGGCGCTATCAGGAGAAACTTGAGTCCCGTCTTGTCATACAGCCCTCCCATTATGAGCGCCACCCCGCCCGCAACCGCCATGTCTATTATGTAGAGCACGGGTATCAGCGCGTCCGGGGCAAGGCCTCCGGCCTTGACGTGGAACGCTATCAGCTGGAAATGGACCATCCCCGCAACGCTGAAGAACGTGAACAGGGCATAAAACCAGAAAAGCCGCGGCAGGGCGCGCATTTCCTGCTCTCCGGGGAGCCCTTTGTATTTTTCGCTGACCTCCAGGTCCCGGGGGTTGGGCATCTTTGCCGCCGCCCTTGCCAGCATGAGCAGGGATAAAACCGCCGGTATCAGAAGTATCTTGAAACCCTCGCCATAGTTGCCCTTGAAAAGGAAGACAACGGTGAAGATGACCGGGCCCATTACCGCCCCCACCTGGTCCATGAGCTCATGCAGCCCAAAACCCCATCCCCGTCCCACTTCCTTTGCCGCATGGGACAAAATGGTGTCTCTCGCGGGCGTCCTTATGCCCTTGCCCACCCGTTCAAGCACTATAAGCAAGGCGGCCATCTTCCAGTTGCCCGTGAAGGCCAGGGCAGGGATGGCGAGCATGAACCCGTAGCCCGTAAACGTAAGGACCCAGTATGCCCTGGTGCGGTCAGCTATGTATCCGGAGGCCAGGCGGAGGGCGTAGCCCAGGAAATCCCCAAGGCCGGAGACCACACCCACAACGGCCGCCCCCGCGCCAAGCACGGCAAGATAGGGGCCCGTTATGCTCCTGGCCCCTTCGTATGTGATGTCGCCAAAGAGACTCACAGTCCCCATAAGGACGATCAGCCTGTACGCGGCGGCCTTCGCGGGATTGCCAGGTTTTTTCGTTTTTGCTTTCGTTTCCGTTTTTTCTGTCTCCCCAGTGTTTTCCGCCCCGTTTATCCTCCCTTAGAAGACTGCCTTAATATCGGCGGATTGTCAACGCTGCCAAAAAACAAAAACTTATGATTTTTCTCATTGCGGGGCGGCCTCCTGGCTGATATAAATTGATTAAAAGGAAGGAGGCGGATGCCATGAAGCAGGAAAAGACGGCGTTCCGGGTGCTTGACCTTAAAGGGCTCATGCATTTTTACCCGGACAGGATATCCAGGGAGATGCTTGCCGAGACCCCGGAGATGAGAATGGCCCTTATGTGCCTTGAGCCCGGGCAGGAGCTTGCCCCGCACAAGGCGCCAATGAGGCTCGTCATGTATGTGGTCGAGGGGAGCGGGACTTTTACCGTCGGGCAGGAGCAGATAGAGGCGGGCGAGAAAAGCGCCATACTGTGCGAGCCGATGGTGGAGCACGGCTTCAAGGCCTCAAAGGGACAGAGGCTTGTGGTCATGGCGGTTGTTGTGGCGGTGGACTAGGACCGCGTGGGGGCGGACTGCATTCGCCTCATGCCAGCCGCCCCCGCCTGTGCATTTCCGGCTTGCCGTTGAGGGTTGCGCCCCATTGGCCCTTTTAAAATATGCTTTATGCTCTCCTTTGCCCCGGGGTCCCGCCGGGAGAAGGGGCCAAGCTGAGGTTGAGGGAGCGTCCAAACTTGTCCCTTATTCCTTCATATTGTTAGACTAACTGAATGGACTTTTCAACCGGGGATGTACTGGTAAGGGGAGTGAACTGGGTGGGCGACGCGGTCATGACGATGCCCGCGATAAGGGCGTTAAGGGCGGCCATGCCCGGCCGAAGGATGACCCTCCTGGTGAAGCCATGGGTGGCGGGCCTTTTCGAAAAAGACCCGAACATAGACGAATTGATGCTTTATGACGGGAAGTGGCAGGGGATAAACGGCAAGCTTGCGCTTGCCCTTGCCCTTAGGCGCAGGGATTTCCAAACCGCCGTGCTGCTTCAAAACGCCTTTGAAGCCGCGCTCCTGGCGGCCCTGGCCGGCATCCCGGAACGCATCGGCTACGGGAGGGACGGCAGGGGATTTTTGCTTACCAAGCCCGTCCCGTTCCGGGGCGAGGACAGGCTTATGCACCACTCGCGGTATTACATCAACCTGCTGGAAAAAGCCGGGATCATAAAAGGGGAGGAAAATAAAAACAAAGATATTTCCGCTCCCTGGATATACCTGGAGCTTGAGGAAAGGCTGAAGGCCAGGGCTTCCATGAGCGGGCTTGAAAGGCCGGTTATCGGGCTCAACCCGGGCGCGGCCTTCGGCCCTTCAAAGAGATGGCCGCATTCAAAATTCCGCGAACTGGCGCTCATGGCCACAGGTGAGCTTGGCGGGAGCGTACTTGTCTTTGGCTCGGAAAAGGAAAGGGGCGCGGCGGAGGAGATGGTCCGCGGGATAGAGGGGGCTGTTTCGCTTGCGGGCAGGACCACGCTCCGGGAGCTTGCGGCCTTCATCTCCGAGTGCGACGCGCTGGTTTCAAACGATTCGGGCACCATGCATGTGGGGTATGCGGTCGGCGCACCGCTGGTGGCGCTTTTCGGCTCGACTGCGCCTGCCCTCACCGGCCCTCCGGCCGGCAGTGCGGTGATCAAAAAAGACATGCCCTGCTCCCCCTGCTTCAAGCGGGAGTGCGCGGCTGCGGGCCGGGCAGGGTCCGGTCCGGCGGCCCGGCCGATACCATGCATGGACGGCATAACGGCTTCCGAAGTGTTCAGCGCGGTCAGGTCTGTTTTACCCTCGAAGCGGGCAGTTTTCTTTGACAGGGACGGGACCCTCTGCCGGAACGCCCATTACATGTCCCGCTGGGAGGATTTCGAGCCCTTTGAGGACGGATTAAGATACCTGCCGGGGCTGAAAAAAGCGGGCTTCATGCTGATTGGCGCGACCAACCAGTCGGGCATAGCCAGGGGGCTTGTAAAGGAGGAGTTCGTCAGGGAAGTGGGCGGCCACTTCATGCAAAAATACGGTTTTGACGCCTTTTATTACTGTCCCCATCATCCGGACGACCTCTGCCCATGCAGAAAACCGTCACCGGGGATGCTCCTTAATGCAAGAAAGGAGCTGGGCATCGACCTCAGGAATTCGTATATGATAGGAGACAGCGCCGCCGACGTGCTTGCCGCCAGGGCCGCGGGCGCAAAGGCCATACTGATAAAGGCCGGGACCGAAGGGCCCTCCGCAGCCCCGGATTATCTGGCCTGCTCGCTGAAAGGCGCCGTAAATTACATTTTGGAATCGGAGAAAGCCAGATGAACGAAGACGCAAAGGAGAAAGACGGGGGAAAAAACTCAAAAACAAGGGACGCGCAGCAGACCAGGGCAGGCCTCTACGGCGAGGTCATCTCGCATATGAGGGCAAAGCACCCGGACATCATAGACGCGGCCTATGATTTTTTTTGGGAGGAGGAATACCCCGAGGAGTTTTTGAGCGGCCTTCCGCTTGAGCTTGGGTTTGTGAATTTCGAGGACTGGTTCATATGCGACTACACGGACCCCAATGCGGGCTTCATGACGGACCTCTATCTTGAGGACACCGGACAGAAGGAAAACGCGGGGAAAGTTGCCGCCATGAAGGCGCTCAAAGATTCTTTTATCAGTCTCTATGAGGTGAAAAAGATAGCCCCATCCTCCGGGGGGCAGGCGGAGCTTGAGGATGTGCTGCTGGGCGGGACCCTGCCGGTGAGCGTGCCGGCCAGCGGGATGAAGGCCGGGGACCTGCTTGCCACCAGGGTGATAGACCTGGAGGGGCGCTGCGTCATGGGCGCGTGCCTTTATCCTTTCGGCGGAGCTGTTAAAAAAGTGGTCCTTGAGTCCGTAAGCATCCCGTTCGAGCGCTACAGGAAGAACAAGAAGCCCGGCGGCGGGTTGCGCGATTTCCTGAAGGACGAGGGATACATCTTTAATGTCATATGGCTGAGCGGCCTTTACAGAAGAGCATAAAAGACAAGGTCCTTATAGTAAAGCCCAGCTCTCTTGGGGACGTGATACATTCCCTTCCTTTCCTTTATTCGGTCAAGCGGCAGATGCCGCAGGCCAGGGTCCACTGGGTGATAGCCGAGGGCCTTGCGCCGCTGCTGGAAGGGCATCCGCTGATAGACCGCCTCTGGAAGATAAACAAGGACGAGTGGAAAAGGCCCTCTATGCTCTTTCAGACAATCGGTCAGTTCAGGGAGCTGTCCAGGGGGCTGAGGAAAGAGAAATTCGATGCTGTTTTCGACCTCCAGGGGCTCCTGAGGAGCGCCGTCATCTCCCGCATGGCCGGGGCAAAGCCGGTTGTGGGGTTCAGCGGGGCCAGGGAAGGCGCGCCCTTTTTTTATACGCACAAGGTGAGCTTGCAGGGTAAGATGCACGCGGTGGAAAGATACCTGGAGATGGCCAGGTCCTCGGGCATCCGGCCGGCGCTGGAGTTTCCCCTGCCCGAGGACAGGGATTTTGTGCTTCCCTTTGAGTTTGCTGAATATGCGGTCATCGCCCCGGGGGCAAGGTGGCCCTCGAAAAGATGGCCTGCGCCCAAATGGGGGGAGCTGGCCAGAAGGCTTTCCCCTCTTCACATGGTGACCATAGGGGCGGGGCAGGACGCGGGTCTGGCGGATGAGATAGCCTCGATTTCAAGAGGGGCTGCGTTCCCTTACGCGGGCAAAAGCTCCCTTAAAGGACTTGTGGAGATAATAAGGCGGGCAAGGTTTTTGGTGACCAACGACTCCGGTCCGATGCACATCGCCGCCGCCCTGGGGGTGCCGGTATTTGCCGTGTTCGGACCGACTGACCCAGGGCTTACCGGCCCGTACGGAAATGGGACCAGGGTGGTCATAAAAGGACAGGTAAAATGCTCTCCGTGCAGAAACCGGGAGTGCGGGGACATGGCCTGCATGGAAGCCGTGACCGTGGATATGGTGGAGGGGGAAATAAGAAGCAAGGTCCTCGACAGGTGAGAATAAAATGAGAGGAAGGGCAGGGTAAAATGTGATAGGATATCTTGAGAGTTTTTAAAACCGCCTCTTTTTATAAACTTTTAAGTTTTTTTCATAAGCGCAGGGGGCGCGGATGAAAATACTTCTTGCCACTGACGGGTCGGAGCAATCGGAAAAGGCCGCCCGCCTGATCACCAGGTTCGAGCTCAAGCCCGACGATGAAATAATCGTCTTTCACGCCATAAGCTGGATACCGTTCCAGGAAGACAGGGAATCTTTCTACAAGAACCTTTCATACCTCAGGCGGGAGATTGCGGGGAAGATAATAGATTCCGCCATCAATATACTGAGGCCGGTCCCGGCCAGGATAAAGACCGCCACCAGGGAAGGGTTTGCGGACAAGGCCATCCTTGAGGAAGCCGCGGGGTCTGACGTGGACCTGATCGTAATGGGGGCCAGGGGGCTCAAGGGTGTCTCGTCTTTCCTGCTTGGCAGCGTTACAAGGAGCGCCGCGATACAGTCGACAAAACCGGTGCTGATCGTGAAAAACATGCGCGATGAGGGCGCCGGGGAAACCGGCAAAAAACAAAAACCGTTAATGAGCGTCCTTCTGGCCACGGACGGGTCGGATTTCTCCGTTGCCGCGGCCAGGTTTCTGGCCACGATGCCGCTGCCCGCGGAAACGCCGGTAAGGCTATTGAACGTCAGTTGGTCCGCCGTCTCCGATATCCCGGAAAGATACATCATAGAGGTGGACGACCTGGTGAAACAGGAAATAGAGCGCGCCAGGGAGAACGAATATGCCGTCTCCGGGGGATTGATCCGGCGGGCCAGGGCGGAGCTTGAAAAGAAATTCAGCGGCATAAGCGAGACCATCAGGCTCGGGGACCCGGCCGAAGAGATAATCGCCGAGTCCAGGGAATGGAACGCCGACATAGTGGTTGTCGGCTGCAGGGGACTCAGGGGCATAAGGGGAATGATGGGCTCCGTTTCCAGAAAAGTCCTTGGGCTCGCGGACTATTCCGTCCTTATCGGCAGGGTCTGCGGCGAAAAAAACAGCAAATAGCTTTTTTTCAATCTTTATTTTTATGCTTTCCTCCTTGAAAGGAGCCCCCTTTGGAACTCTCCCGCAACGCGAGGAAGGTCCTCCGGGCCAGATACCTGCTTAAAGACGAGCACGGCGAGGCCATTGAGACGCCCGAGGAGATGATGAGGCGGGTGGCCCGCCACATAGCGCAGGCCGAGGCGGCCTACGGCGGAGACGCCTCCCAATGGGAAGCCCTTTTTTACGAGCTCCTCTCAAACCTTAAGTTCCTGCCAAATTCACCGGCCCTGATGAACGCCGGAAAGGCCATGGGCCAGCTTGCCGCCTGCTTCGTCCTGCCGGTGGAGGACTCGATGGCAAGCATCTTCGGCACCCTTAAAAACGCCGCTGGCATCCTGCAAAGCGGTGGGGGCACGGGGTTTTCCTTCTCCCATCTGAGACCGCGGTCCGACCTAGTCCGTTCCACAATGGGCGTGGCGAGCGGCCCGGTCTCCTTCATGAAGATATACAACACCGCGACCGACGTCATAAAGCAGGGTGGGGCAAGAAGGGGCGCGAACATGGGCATCCTGAGGGTGGACCACCCTGAC
>JAJYJB010000075.1 GCA_021789735.1 Nitrospirota bacterium | reverse complement strand
TTCTATGTCAAGCCGCCCGCCGGAAAGCTCCACCTCCACGCTCCTGGAGGTAAGTCCCTTCAGAACGGAAGCCACCACAGAGGCGGAGGCCCCTGTGCCGCAGGCCAGCGTCTCGCCTGACCCCCTCTCCCATACGCGCATCCTTATCCGCCCCTTGTCTGCCACCTCTATGAACTCAACGTTCGTGCGCTCCGGGAAGAGCGGATGGTTCTCGATCCGCGGCCCGTACAGGCTGACGGGGAAGCCTGCCACCTTGTCGACAAATATGACCGCATGCGGGTTTCCCATTGAAACACAGGTGACCGAAAAACGCCTCCCTTCGACCTCAAGAGGATAGTCCACGACCCTGCCGTCAACCCGGACTGGGACCTCACGGCCTTCAAGCCGCGGGGCCCCCATGTCCACGCGGACGAGCTCCCCTTTTTCCTCAGGTACAATTATACCTGCCAGGGTCTCTATCTCAAGTCTTTCCTTTCCGGGCGCAAGGCCGCGGTCCCAGACATACCTGGCCAGGCACCTTATCCCGTTTCCGCACATCTGCACCTCGCTGCCGTCGGCATTGAAGATGCGCATGCGCAGGCGGGATTTTTCACTGGCTGGCAAAAGGACAAGCAGCTGGTCCGCCCCCACGCCGAAGCGCCTGTCCAGGAGCCTCCTGGATGCCCGGGCAAAATCGAACCCGCTAAGGTCGTGCGAGAGGGCATCCAGCAGCACAAAGTCGTTCCCGGTGCCCTGCATCTTTGTAAAAAGTATCCGCCTCTTCGGGTTTTTTAACCTGTTCAGGCCGTCCGCTCCCATCAGAGCTCTCCCTTTATGAGGTCCCTGTAGGTCTCTCTTTTTTTTATCAGGTGGTGTTTTTTTCCGTCAACCATCACTTCGGCCGCCCGTGGGCGGGAGTTGTAATTCGAGCTCATGCTGTAGCCGTAGGCCCCCGCGCCCATAACGCAGAGTATCTCTCCCTGCTTGACCATGGGAAGCCGCCTGTCCTTGGCCAGGAAGTCGCCGCTCTCGCAGATGGGGCCAACCACATCAGCCACCTGGAAGGCGCGCCTGCTTTTTCTGGCCGGCAGTATCTCATGGAACGAGCCGTAGAGCGAGGGGCGCAGCAGGTCGTTCATTCCCGCATCCACGATCACAAAATTTTTCTCGCCGGTCTTTTTCCTGTACAGGCATTTTGTGAGAAGCACCCCGGCGTTTCCGATAATGGACCTCCCGGGCTCCACCACGACGGTGAGCCCCGGGATTTTTTTTATGAGTGGCAGAAGGCCTCCAGCCAGATCTTCCGGCACGGGAGGGTTTTTTTCTTCACTGTTGTAACGGATGCCGAGCCCCCCGCCGATATCAAGGTGCGTCAGGCCGATGCCAGCGGCCCTCAGCCTCTCTATCAGCGGCAGGACCTTCTTCAGGGAGTCCCTGAAAGGGGCCACCTCCGTAAGCTGCGAGCCTATGTGCTGGTGGATGCCCCGCACCCGGACATTCTCCATCCTTGCGGCCTTCCTGTAAAACTCAAGGGCGTCTTCTATCGGCACGCCGAACTTGTATTTCTTCATTCCGGTGGATATGTACGGATGGGTGCGGGGGTCCACATCCGGGTTGACCCTCAGGGCCACCGGCGCCTTCACGCCAAGCCCTCCTGCCACCTCGTTTATCATCTCCAGTTCTTCGCCCGACTCCACGTTGAACATGAGTATCTTTTTCCTCAGCGCGTAGGCGATCTCCCCGGCAGTTTTCCCCACCCCGGCATAGACCGTCCTCGACGGAGATATCCCGGCCTTCAGCGCCCTGAACAGCTCCCCACCCGAAACTATGTCCGCCCCGGCCCCCTCCTGCGCAAGGAGTTTCAGTATGGCGCCGTTCGGGTTTGCCTTGAGAGCAAAACAGAGTATGCCGCCCGAGGCGCAGAAGGCGTCATTGTATGCCTTCATGTGCCTTATGACAGTGTTCTTGCTGTAGACATAAAGAGGGGTGCCGTACTCGCGGGCCAGGGCCTCCAGAGAGACGTCCTCGGCAAGGAGCTCGTTGCCCTTGTAGGAGAAATAATGCATAATCGATTTTTTTAACACAGTCTGCGCCATAAAGTCAAAGAAACCGTGCCCGGGAAAGGGCCTGAAATAGCATGGCGGACATGCAGAACAAAAAGGCCCGGTGTGATATTTTCTGTTTATTTTTTCCGGTGAATATTATAGAATTCCTACGGGAGCCGTTTTGGGCTGAAGCACGTAAGAACCCGATTTTCGGAAAGGGGTTCCATCTGAAGGACGAAGGAGTTTTTTGCCGCCGCAGCACCCGTAATAAATTTATCCCATTTGCAGCCGTTTTTTTCCTTTTTTCCAGTGTTTTGATTTCCCGGAGCGCCATTGCCCGGAACATACCTGTTACAGCCAGGGCGGCTGTTGTCATGGATGGGCAGACGCACAAGATACTATATGCCAAGAACCCGGACATGAAGCTCATGCCCGCAAGCACGACAAAACTGATAACGGCAATGGTGGTGCTGGACAGGCTGAACCCGGACCAGGTGGTGGTAGTGAGCAAAAGAGCGGCGTACACGCCGTCAATTGCACCCAGGCTCTGGCCCGGCGCCAGGGTGACAGTCCGGCAGCTTCTTTATCTGGCCCTTATGCGCAGCATCAACGGGGCGGCCGTGCAGCTTGCTGAAACGGTTTCCGGTTCCCAGGCGGCCTTTGCCAGGCTGATGAACGCGAAGGCGGCCTCCCTTGGCGCAACGGACACCAGGTTCGTCAATGCCACGGGGCTGCCGGCTCCCGGGCAGTACATAACCGCGGAAAATCTCGCCATCATACTGGACAGCGCACTTAAATATCCGCTCATCAAGCAGATAATAAACACAAAGGTAAAAGACATTACCATAGACGGCAGGCGCCTGTACCTGGCGAATACGGACAGGCTGCTCTGGTCCGATGGCAACCTCATTGGCGGTAAAACAGGCTATACCAGGGCCGCGGAACACTGCCTGGTCTTCGCCGCCTCCGAGGGGGACTGCACCATAGTCACCTCCCTGCTTGGAGAGCCGATAAGAAACCACCTGTGGAGCGACGGGCAGAGGCTGCTCAATGAAAGCGAGCTCGTGGTAAGCGGCCAGGCGAAGCCGGAGATATATGAAACCCATGTAAAAAGCCCGGTCGTGCTTACCTCTTACGAGTCAAGGCGCCACTTCAGGCGGCGCATTATAAGGCATTTCAGGCGGCCTTTAAGAAGACATTTTGTGCGGAGGCGTTTCGCAAAAAGGCATATTGTGAGAAGGCCCCATCTTGTAAAGAGGTTCCATCATATTGTCAGGAAGGCCCGTCTCATAAGAAGGCCGCATCGCAGGTTCATAAGACATAAATATCTAAGGCATAAAAACCTGACCGCGGAGCGCCGTGTCAGGGAGCTTGGCAAGAAGATACTCAACCGTCAGCGCCACGCGCGGGTCTTAAGGGCGAGGCGTTATCACAAAAGAAAGTACGTGCGGGCTTAAGGGACCAGTGGCGCAGCGCATTGCCCTCCTGCTGCGCCAGGCATCTTTTTTTAAGACCGCGTTTCGGGGCTGAAGCTGCATTCTGAAGTTGTCCGCTTGAAAACCCGCCATAAAAAATCGGCCGCCGTTTTTTTTAATGCCCCCCCTGATGGCCCGCATGAAAGGGCCCAATTAAAAAGAAAAACGCGTCCATTCTTTGCCGTTTGACATATATCCGGCCAATAAGTTAGCTTACAGGAGGTGCCTCCTTTTGAAAGCGGACATTTTTTTATAATCATATGGAAGAGGGAAAAACAGAGGGCTTGCCGGGGGCGGGCGGACCGGCAAAAAAGCTTACCGGCATCGGCGAGCTTTTCGGCAGGAGCTGGGGTCTTTACAGGCTGAGGTTTCCGGTCTTCAGCCTCGTCTATCTTTTTTATCTTGTCCCCCTCATGCTCATATCAGGTTTCTGCATTTTTGTCTACAAGGTTTCACCACACCCGGTAAACCCCTTTGTCAAGGCCTGGATAGCCGTGGGGGTGATAATGGGGGTCCTTGTTTCGGTCTGGGGGCAGGCGGCCTTCGTATACGCCGTTTCTGACCCGTCCGCCGGCGTGCGGGCCGTGCTGCATAAGGCCACGGAATCCGTAAGGAAGTTCTTCTGGCTCTACCTGCTTTTCTTTGCCCTCACGGTTGCGGGGTTCGTGTTCCTGATTGTCCCCGGGGTGGTCATGATGGTCTGGTTTTCCTTTGCTGTCTTCATCCTGGCAGGCAAGGGAGACGCGGGCATAACAGCCCTTCTAGAAAGCAGGGAGTACGTAAAAGGGTTTTGGTGGCCCGTTTTTGTCAGGCTGCTTGCCGTCTGGGCGCTCTCGTTCGTCATCGGTTACGTGCCGCTGGTAGGGTCTCTTCTCTCGCTTTTGTTCATGCCTTACCTCGTAACATACACGTCACAGCTTTATGAGGAGCTTGCGCATATTAAAGGGGCGGTGCCCGGGCCTTCCGAAGGGCAGAGGAGGAGATGGGCTTTCATAACCGCGGCGGGCCTGATCATAACGGTCTGCGTAATGGCTTACGGTGCAACGCACATCGACCTCAAGGGGATCCTCTCCGGCAGCATGAAGGGCGTTGTGCAGGCCCCCGTACAGCAATCCCAGCCTCAGAAACAGCCGGTCCCATTGACCGGGGTCCCCAGGAGCATCTGAAAAAGGTCCGGGAAGGGCGTCCGGAGGGCGGGACTTTTTAGCTGAACCAAGTTGTTGCCCGGGGGTTCCGGACCGCGCTTCCCGAATCAAAAGCCACATAAAAAAGTGAGAAGTCCAGTTTTTTTTAAACGCTCACTTTTGTCTTCTTCATGACCTCCTGCATGAAGGCGGGCAGGTCTTCCGGCATCCTGGAGGAAACGATGTTTCCGTCCACGACAACCTCCGTGTCCTCGTATACGGCCCCGGCCTCCTTAAGCTCCTTTGCCACATCCGGCGCGCAGGTCATGTGCCTGCCCTGGACCACTCCGGCGCTTATCATTATCTGAGGTCCGTGGCAGATGGTCACGATTGGCTTGTTCTTCTCCATGAAATGCCGGACTATCTGCAGCGCAGAGTCTTCTTTGCGGACCTTGGAGGGGCCCTTTCCGCCAGGCAGGAAGAGCATATCGTACTCCTGCGGGTTGATCTCTTCAAAGCTGCGGTTGGCCTCTATCTTGTAATCGTGCCTGCCTTCTATCGTCTGCCTTTTTTTTGAGGCCACGTCCACATCGAACCCTTCTTCCTTGAAGCGGTAATAGGGAAGGAACATCTCCATGTCCTCGAAATCATCGGCGCTCAGGATCAGTATTTTCATCATGTCCTCCTTTATCGGCAAAAGGCGGTTTTTGATCTTTTCGGGCAAACCGCCCTGCTGACAATTAAATGCTATCGCATCGGTTTTTTATGTCAAATTTCCAAGGCCGGCCCGTTCAGGGGGGAAAACGGGTGCGCGGCCCCATTTTGATATGAAAATTCAGGACTTTACATTAATGGAGGAATATATTAAAATTACCTTGCTTTGATTTCAACACGGAGGTAGTCTGTTTTGGTAAAGATACGGTTAATGAGGATGGGGGCGCACAAGGCCCCATTTTACAGGATTGTCGTCGCCGACTCTGCGGCCCGGCGCAACGGCCCTTTTGTGGAAATATTGGGCACGTATGACCCTAAGAAGAACCCCTTTGAGCTGAAGGTGGACCAGGACAAGGCCAGCAAGTGGCTGAAGCAGGGGGCGCAGCCCACCGATACGGTCAAGAAATTGCTCGTGAAGGCAGGGGTGCTTTCGGCCTGAGGCTTTTTGGCCCGGAAGGTTTTTTTCGTATTTGCTTGCTAAAGGACTCTTCGGGATGCGCTCGCTATTCATACTGTCTTTCGGGGGTGGGAGATGAAAAGTTTGATTGAGGCGATGGCCAAGGCTCTGGTGGACAAGCCTGAGAGTGTCTCGGTGGCAGAAGTTGAGGGGGAGAGGACGACGGTTTACGAGCTCCGGGTGGACACGAGCGACCTTGGGAAGGTAATTGGCAAGCAGGGCAAGACAGCAAGGGCGATGAGGACCATACTGAGCGCGGCTGGCACAAAGATAGGGAAGCGCTGCGTCCTGGAGATCCTGGAATAGAGGAAAAGAGTTTTTTCTTTTTTCCCTTCGGGAAAACAAAAACAAAATAAAAAAATAAAGATGGGGAGAAAAGCGGGGGCACTCAGGAATTCTCCCCCCGTTCTTTATTCTCTTTTGTCTTGAAGGAAATATGCGGTTTTCGGTCATAACCCTTTTCCCTGAGATATTCCAGGCCTATCTGGGCGCGGGGATCATGAAAAGGGCGGCTGACAGGTCGGTGGCGGACTTTGATATCATTCATCTGAGGGATTTTACAACAGACCGGCACAGGACCGTGGACGATTACCC
Source organism: Nitrospirota bacterium (assembly GCA_021789735.1). Next base: position 6,045 of record JAJYJB010000075.1, on the reverse strand, counting down.
TTACGGGGGCGGGCCCGGCATGGTGATGAAGCCTGAGCCGCTGCAGGATGCCCTGAACTTTGCAACGAGGGACGGCCTGCCGTCAATGACCGTGCTGGTAAGCCCGCAGGGAAAGACCTTCACCCAGCGGATGGCGCAGGAGCTTTCGCAGGAGAAAAGGCGTCTCGTGTTCATCTGTGGCAGGTACGAGGGTATTGACGAGAGGGTGAGGGAAAGCCTGGTGGACGAGGAGATCTCCGCGGGGGATTATGTTTTGACTGGCGGAGAACTGCCGGCTTTGGTTATAATAGACGCCGTCGTCAGATTGCTGCCGGGGGCGCTCGGAGATGAGGACTCCCTGAAAGAGGAGTCTTTTTCCTGGGGGATACTGGATTATCCGCATTATACGAGGCCGCCCGAATGGAACGGGATGAGGGTGCCCGAAGTGCTCCTTTCCGGCAATCACGCGGCGATAGCCCGGTGGAGAAGAAAAGAGGCGCTCAGGCGGACGCTGAAAAACAGGCCGGAGCTTATTGACAAAGCGGGGCTGGCCCCGGAAGATATCGAACTTATTCGCGGCATAAAGGAGGAAGAGTATGAATCTGATAAATAGCATTGATGAAGGATACAGACGGGAAGTCCCCTCTTTCAACGTGGGCGACACCGTCCGTGTCTTCATGAAGGTCATAGAAGGGGACAAGGAAAGGATACAGCCTTTCGAGGGCGCGGTTATCGCAAGGAAGAACGGGGGGACCCGGGAGACCTTCACGGTAAGAAAGATATCCTTTGGCGTGGGGGTGGAGAGGATATTCCCGCTGCATTCGCCCTTCATACAGGAGATAAAGGTGGTGAGGCTGGGCCAGGTAAGGCAGGCCAAGCTCTACTATCTGAGGGAAAAGAAGGGCAAGGCCGCAAAGCTCAAGGAAAAGCAGCTCGTAAAGAAATAAAAATAAAAAAACCGTTTTCTGTTTTTTTGCGGAAAACGCGAAGACAAAAAGAGAGGCGGGCCATCGGCCCGCCTCTCTTTTTTTTTACTGTCACCTCAGCAACCCCTCTTTCCATTTCTGGAAAGGTGGCTTTGTGCCATACGGTTTTCCGTATTTTACCCTTTATGAGGTGGCAGTATCCCTGTTCCGGTTGTTGCCTTCCGCTCCTTGATTATCTTCTATCACACCGCCTGGAGCGTGTCAAGGAAAAATTTTTCACCAGCTCTGGCCCACTCCGAGCGGCTGGTTTTCCTTCATACAGGTGATGATGCGCTCCTCGGCCTCTCTAAGGGCCTTCTGCCTGTCATCGGGTATGTCCACAAGCCAGGTTTCCTGGTCCGCCCTGTTCAGTTCCGTCATTATGGCATCGTGAAGGCCCTGCGTGCTGAAGCCGGGGATGCTGTCTTTCCTGGCCATCAAGCGCTCTTCCACTTCTTTCAGGTAATGCTGCCTGTACTCATTGACATCGATCTTCATGGTCCGCCTCCCTGAGTTTTTGGGATTTTACAAACTGAAACGCATCTTCCTTCTGATCAAATTCTATCAAACAAAAAGGGAGCGGGCTAGCGTGCGCCGCCGCACTTTACAATTCGCGTACCGTTCCTTACAATATTCACGGAGTCTGCATGGCCGGTTTTAACCTTTTGCCTAAACGCGCGTCAGTCCTAACGGCGCTTACATTTTCTTTTCTGCTTTGCCACCCGTTGTCCGGGGCCGGCCTGGCCCGGGCGGCCTCCCTCAAGAGAGGCTCCGGCAACAGGGGGTTGACCCTTGGCGTCGCCTATGATGGCAGCCATCTGGCGTACAGTGAAGAGGGCCCCAATGGCGGCTGCCTGGACAAGGACACCGCCTGGCTTAACGGCCTGGCCCTGGAGGCCCGCTACGAAACCTCTGTCATCTGGACCCGGTTCACCGCCCAGTATTTAAACTCGGGCTGGGCCAATTACGACGGGTCTACCCAGGACGGAACGCCGCTTTCCATGTTCACGCGCGAAAGGATATATCAGTATGAGGGGGACTTTGGCTACAAGGCGCTGGACCTGCACACCTCCACCCTGACCCCTTACGCAGGCCTGGGTTACAGGATTTGGGACAGGGGGTCCGACGCCCTCCCGGACTACGAAGAAAAATATACCTGGGTCTATTTCGCCGCAGGCGCCGATTACGTTTTCCGGCTTGAAAGATGGACAGCGGGGGCCAACGCGGCCCTGCGCCTGCCTTTCAATATGAGACTCCGGACCAACCTTGCCGGGAAGTACGACGAGGCGACCTTTTACCTTAAGACAAGGGCCGGTTTTTCGGTCGAACTGCCTGTGACATATGAATTTTACGGATATCACAGCCTCCACGCGGGCAGACCTTCCTTTTTTGTCTACCTCACGCCGTACTACCAGCACTGGGGCATAGGGGCCAGCCACCAGGTCACTCTTACAAGCAAAGGGGTCCCCGGAGAGGCTTATTACGAGCCCGACAGCAGTTCAGACATCTTTGGTGCGAGGGCCGGGATCGGCCTGAATTATTAGGGCGGCCTCAAGGCGCCCTTTTGTTCTTTGCGCAATGGGTTTATAATATGTAGTGAGATGGTTTTTGTTTTTTCGTATTAACAACGGGGGGATAATGGGAGGCGTATATGTTTGACGGTCTTTTTCAACCTATTCACCTGATTCTTGTTCTGCTGATCGTGCTTCTTGTCTTCGGTCCTGGCAAACTGCCCCAGATAGGCGCTGGCCTGGGCAAGAGCATCAGGGATTTCAAAAAGGCTCTCAATGGCAAGGACGAAATAGAGCTCAAGCCGGAGCCCGAAGACAAAAAGGCCGAGGAAAAATAGCGGGGCGACCCGTTTCCGGGTGCCGTTTTTTGACCATGCCCTCGCTTTAGGTCCGGGCGCAGTCCGGTCTGCTACTAATTGTTCAGCCCGGCCTGTAAAATATTAAGCCCCGGCCATGAAAATCAGGGCCGGTCCATAAGGTCGGCCTCGATGTCAAATGCGATAAGGACTTCCCTGTCCGCCAGTATCCCGTCTTCCAGCGGCATGCTTCCCCACGTCATTCCGAAGTCCTCGCGGTTTATTGCGGTGCTGCCCGTGAACCCCATGCTCGTTTCCCCTCCTATGGATTCGGGGAGCTTCACGGGGCCGGTGTACTCTCCTTCCAACACCACCTGGTGCGTCACCCCATGAAGGCTCAAGTCCCCCGTGAGGCGTATGTGCCTGCCGCCCAGGGATTCCACCTTCGTGCTCTTGAATGTTATCTTCGGATACCTGGAGATGTCGAAAAAGTCCGGGCTCTTCAGGTGCTCGTCCCGTTTTGAGACGCCGGTGGTCAGGCTGGACACGTCTATATCCACTTCCACGTCCAGGTTCACCACATCGGGAGGGTCGAAATAGATCGTTCCGGTCACCTTGTTCATCATCCCCCGTATGCTGGCAAGCATAAGGTACTTTATCGAAAAGGAAACGGACGAATGATCGGGATCGATGCCCCATTTTGTCCTGGTTATCGCCTTGGCCATGATCTTTCCTAGCTACCTCCAACCTGTTTTTTTTAAAGTATAGCATCAGGAAATGGGCATGCAACTGTTTGTTTCCCGCCGTGGCAGGGCGTGATATAATTTTTTCCGGCGGGTAAATATTTTGAACTGGGGTTTTTGGTTTCATCTCACCATTCACCTGGTTTGTTATCTTTAGGGAGGAGACAAAAATATGCTTACCGGCAGGACAGGACTTCTGGAGTCGTTGATAGAGGTATATACGATGGAGAAGGGCACCAGGGAGTTTTACCGCAGGGCTTCGGAAAACGCCATCCTGGATGTTTCGAAGGAGGCCTTCCGGGAACTCTCCAGGTGGGAGGACGAGCACATGGGCTATATCCAGTACCTGTATCAGGCGATCACCGAGGACAGGGAGTTTGTCAGTTTCGAGGAGTTCAAGCAAAAGGTGAGGCCGGATACCATGGAGGGCGGCATCCCGGTAAAGGACATAGAAAAGTGGATGGAAGAATATTCTTTTATCGACGAGCTCGGTGCGATAATCGTGGCCCTCAAGATGGAGGCCAGGGCGTATGCCCTCTATGACAGGCTGAGCAAAGAGGCGGAGGACCCTTCCGTAAAGGCCATGATGGAGGGGCTCAGAGATTGGGAGGAAGGACACATAAAATATCTGAAGGACCTCCGTCTGAAGGTACCGGAGACCTCCTGATCTTTTAAATAAAAAGGCGCCGCCCCCGGCTGCGGGCCGTCGCCGGGGACGTGTCCTGGGCTGAACGCGGCCCCTCCCGTAAAAATTTTTTCAAATGCGCCGTTTGCCTGTCCCGGCCCCTTCTGCCCGTTTGCCTGCGGTCCCGCCGCCTGATTGGATTTAAAAAAGCGAAAGCCTGCCGCGCAGGCAGAAAAAAACAAAAAACAGCGTAGAGCTTGAAATGCGTCCGCCCGTCCCTATAAAATCATAGACTGTCATGCGGATTCTCAAAGGGAAAAAGGAAATAGCGGGCTTCCTTGACCGCCTGAAAAAGCGCGGAAGGGGTGTAGACCCGAAGACCGTCATGGCCGTACAGAAGATCCTTGATTCGGTGCGCAAGGGCGGGGATGCCGCGCTTAAGAGGTTCACCCGCCGGTTTGACGGGCATGAGAACATAAGGCTTTCCGCCAGGGTGATAGATTCCCATGCGAAAAAGGCGGACCGTGGGCTTATCCAGGCTCTTGAGTTTTCTGCGGGGCGCATACGGGAGTTCCACGAGAAGCAGAGGCAGGGCTCCTGGTTTTTTGAAAGACAGGGCATAAGGCTTGGGCAGGTCATAAAACCCCTTGGCCGCGCCGGGGTGTACGTGCCGGGCGGGAAGGCTTCCTATCCATCGAGCGTCCTTATGAACGTGATCCCGGCCCAGGTTGCGGGCGTGCGGGAGATAGCCGTTGCGGTGCCGTCCCCGGGCGGTCATATAAACCCCGCGGTGATGGCGGCGCTCCGCATGCTGGGGGTGAAGGAGGTCTACTCCATCGGAGGCGCGCAGGCGGTGGCCGCGCTGGCCTATGGGACCGAGACAATAAAGAGGGTGGACAAGATAACCGGGCCTGGCAACATTTACGTGGCGATGGCAAAAAAGCTGGTCTTTGGCGAGGTGGACATAGACATGATAGCCGGGCCAAGCGAGATACTGATAATAGCGGACTCCGGGGCCAACCCGGCCTTCATCGCGGCCGACATGCTCAGCCAGGCGGAGCACGATCCCCTGGCAAGCGCGGTGGCCGTCACGGACTCGGAGGATCTGGCCCTTCAGCTTCAGAGGGAGGTGAAGGCCCAGCTGAAAGGGCTTTCAAGGAGGGAGGCCGCCTCAAGTTCCCTCGGGAGATACGGCGCCATAATAATTAAGGAGGACCTGCAGGAGGCCGTGCGGCTTGCAAACCTCATCGCCCCCGAGCACCTTGAGATAATGACCCGCCAGCCCGACGCCCTGGCCGAAAAGATAGACTGCGCCGGGGCAATGTTCCTTGGGGACTGGAGCCCGGAGCCCCTTGGCGATTACGCCGCGGGGCCAAACCATGTGCTGCCCACCGGAGGGACCGCGCGGTTTTCCTCCCCGCTCGGGGTGTATGATTTTCTTAAGCACACGAGCTATCTGAAGTTTTCCCGGAAGGGTTTTTCTCTTCTGGCGGACAAGGTTGAGGCGCTTGCCCAGGCCGAGGGGCTTACTGCCCACAAAAACTCCGTTTCTTTAAGGAGGCGGGGCGGCCCGGACGGGCGGAAGTCCAAAAAGGGGATTTGATTATCCCCGCCGCCATGCGGTAGAATTGATGCCTAGTCTTCAGCCGTTTTTTCTTTTAGCCGGGGTAGCTCAGTGGCAGAGCAGCTGATTCGTAATCAGCAGGTCGTGAGTTCAACCCTCATCCCCGGCTCTCTTTTCTCCTGGAAAATCAAACAATTCCGTAAATGCCGTTCTCTGCGGTGTATCTTGCAGTGCCGCAGTGTTGTCCGTGTGTTTTCCTTGTCTGTTTCCGTCCGTTTAAAAAATTATGGTTCTTTCGCAAAAAAGTTGAAACAAGTATGAAAAGCAATTCAAAAGGCCGAGATAGGGGTTTAAGAGTGAAG
>JAJYJB010000128.1 GCA_021789735.1 Nitrospirota bacterium | reverse complement strand
TTTCCGAACATTTCCCCTGTCCCTTCCTTTTACCCCGCCTTTTCGGCAACGGCCATGGCGACCCCGTACTCCTTTTCATGGCTCAGGCTGAGGTGTATGTCCTCTATCCCCGCCGCGGCAAGGGCCGCCTCCAGCCTTCCCGTTTTCCTGATCGCCGGGGCCCCCGAGGCCCGGTTCACTATCTCTATGTCCCTGAAGGATATTTTTACCCTGATTTCCTCCCCCGTCTTCCCGCCGGCAAGCCCCGACGCCTTCATGACCGCCTCCTTGGCGGCGAAGCGTACGGCAAGAGAGGCGTAAGGCTCGGCCTTCCCGTAGCATGAAGCTATTTCCTCCCGCGTGAACACCCTCTCAAGGAACCTCCGCCCCCACCTGTCCACTGCGGACTCTATCCTCTTTATCTTCACTATGTCCACGCCAACGCCTTTTATCACCTGCGGGCTTCCGTTATGAGCGCCTTCATCGCGCCCACTGCCTCTTTCATCCCGGAGAGCACGGCGCGGGCCACTATGCTGTGTCCTATGTAGAGCCCGCGGAGCCCCGGGAGGGCCGCCACCTGCCGGACGTTCGAATAATTGAGCCCGTGCCCGGCGTTTACAAGAAGCCCCGCGCTTCCCGCCAATTCAAGAGCGGACCGCACGTGGTCAAGCTCCTTCTGTTGTCCCTTCCGGTCCGCGTTCGCATAATACCCCGTGTGCAGCTCCACCATCTGTGCCCCGGCCTTTGCGGCCCATTCCACAGACCTTTCATCCGGGTCTATGAACAGGCTCACGCCGATCCCGGCGCCCTTGAGCTTCTTTACGGACTCGGAGATCTTCTTGAATTCCCCCTTAACATCCAGGCCGCCCTCCGTAGTAAGCTCGCGCCTTTTTTCGGGCACCAGGGTGGACATGTCCGGTTTCGTGGCAAGGGCGATCTCCACCATCTCCCTGACCGGGGCCATCTCCAGGTTAAGCTCCACGCCCGTCACAAGCTCGCGCATGAGCCTCAGGTCGCGGTCGTTTATGTGCCGCCTGTCCTCCCTCAAATGGACGGTTATCCCGTCCGCCCCTCCAAGTATTGCAAGCGTGGCACCCATGAGAGGGTCCGGCTCGGCCCCTCCCCTTGCCTGCCTCAGCGTGGCGACGTGGTCCACGTTCACTCCCAGAACGACAGCCGTATTTTTCATTTTTCCTTTTTTAGTAAGGACCTAGTCCACCAGGTCCGCCAGGTTCGTGTCCTCCGTGAGCCTGACCAGTGTGCCTTTCCTTTTTGTCCCGTATCTGAAAACGGTTATCCCTTTGCATCCCTTATGATAAGCCAAAAGATAAGCTTTTGCCACATCCTGCCTGGTGGCGTTCCTGGCCAGGTTTATCGTCTTCGATACGGCGTTGTCGGTGTGCTTCTGGAACGCGGCCTGCATCTCTATATGGTCTTCGGGCGCTATCTCGTGCGCGGTCCTGAAGAGCTTTTTCACGTCACCGGGCACCCCCCTTATCCTCCTCAGGGACCCCTTCCTTACGACCTCCTGCATGAGCTGGTCGCTGTAGAAGCCGCGCTCCCTCGCGATGCCCACGAAATACTTGTTCACGTCAAAAAGTTCGCTGTCCAGGACGAGGCGCTTGAACGCTATCTTGAATATGGGCTCTATGCCGCTTGAGCAGTCGGCTATGATCGATATCGTCCCTGTAGGCGCTATGGTGGTAAGCGTGGCATTGCGCAGGGGTTTTGCGCCCGGCTTGTCCCACATGGAGCCTTTGAAGTTTGGGAACGCGCCCCTTTCCTCCGCCAGCAGGGCCGATGTCTCGTGCGCCTCCCCGTTTATGAAGCGCATCAACTCTTCGGCCAGGGCAAAGGCCTCCCTGCTGTCATACCGCATCCCCAGAAGGACAAGCAGGTCCGCCCAGCCCATGACGCCAAGCCCTATCTTGCGGTTGCCTTTGTGCATGGCCTCTATCTCGGGCATGGGGTAGCTGTTTACCTCTATTGCGTCATCCAGAAAGCGCACAGCCGTTTGCACGCCCTCCGACAGCGCCCCGTAATCGATCCGCGCTTCCCCCGCGGACACGTATTTGGAGAGGTTTACGGAGCCCAGCACGCAGGCCTCGTTAGGCAGAAGCGGCTGCTCCCCGCATGGGTTTGTGCTTTCTATGCGGCCAAGGCCGGGGGTGGGGTTGTACCTGTTTATCACGTCTATGAAAATGAGCCCAGGGTCCCCGGTCTCCCAGGCGCAGGTGACTATCTCATCGAAAACGGCGGTTGCGCTTACCCGCTTTACCGCCTCGTTCGTGCGCGGGTTCACCAGGCTGTAGCTGCCGCCTTTTTCAAGCGCCTCCATGAAGGCGTCCGTCACGGCCACGGATATGTTGAAATTGGCAAGCTCGCCGGAGGCCCTTTTTGCCTTTATGAAATCCAGGATGTCGGGGTGGTCCACCCTCAGGATGCCCATGTTCGCGCCCCTTCTTGCCCCACCCTGCTTTATGACGTCGGTCGCGGTGTTGTATATCTTCATGAAGGAGACCGGGCCGCTCGCCACGCCCATTGTGGAA
>JAJYJB010000127.1 GCA_021789735.1 Nitrospirota bacterium | reverse complement strand
GCAGCCCAATTGCCCCGGCAAGGCCCGCCCTTGCCTGCGCCTTGTCTTTCACGGCGCGTGAGAGGGCCAGCGCGGTCTTGTCCCGCGCAATGCCCTGGACCGAGAGGTCAAAGCTCGAGTCCTCGCCCGCGGCCAGCCGCTCCCTGTATATCCGCACGATATCTTCCTGTATGGATAATTGCTCTTTAAGCAGAAGCTCTTTTTGGACAAACCCGAAAAGGGCAAGGAGGTTTTTCCTCAACCTGCTCCTCACCTTCCATGCCGTCTCCGCAATTTCCATGCGGGCCGCGGCGGAGAGGTGTTTTGCGCGGGCGATGCGGTAGCCGCGCCTGCCCGCCGTCTCGATGGGGACGTCCAGCAAGAGCGTAAGAGTCCAGGGCGGGAGCCCGCGGGGGTTGGCATGATACTGCGGCGTGAACGCGGCAGCGGGGTTCGGGCGCTCCCCCGCCGTTATGACCCCCGCCTCCGCTACCCCCCACCTTGCGCGGGCCACATCCATCTCCGGGTGGTAATAAAGGGCGGCAAGCGAAAGCGTATTCAAGTCCCATTTTTTTGGAGGCCAGGGGTTTTTTTCCCCCCTTTCTTTCAGGTTCTTCCCGATAAACTTCCTGAGCCCGGAGCTGTCCAGCGTGCGCGCCTCGAAATCCGAGGCCGTTTTGGAGGGTTGCAGAGGCCTGCTGTTAAAAGCCGCGCACCCGCATAAAAGTAAAAAAATGATGAGCAGAAGAGCCTTTTCCCGTTTCAAAATATGTGTTTTCCTGCCATCTTCTCTGGCAAGATTATATCACCGGGGCAGGGAAAAGGCCCGATTAAAGTTTACCCGCTTCCGGCCCGATAATAATACTAAAAACTTTAAAAAACAGGACTGAAAATGGGTTTTTTTATCCGCGCCATGTTAGAAAAAGGGCCTGAGATCAAAGATAAAACAGCCGGAACGCAGGTGGCCGGAAAAATCAATCCCCGCCCTGCCGCCTTTTTTGCCCTTCTTGTGGTGTCAGGCTTTGCGGGCAATTATTTCCGCCTGCCGCTTTTCTTCGGCGCGGATTTCGTATTCGGCAGCATAGCCACCATGATAGCGGTTGGCGTTTTCGGGACGATGGCGGGCGTTGCCGTTGCCCTTGCCGGAAGCGCCTATACGCATTTCCTCTGGGGACATCCGTACGCGGTTGTCACATTTACCGTCGAGGCCCTCTTCGTGGGCCTGGTTTACCGGCGCACGAACAAGAGCATGGTCTGCATAGACGGGATATTCTGGCTCCTGATAGGGATACCCATGGTCTGGTTCCTCTATTATGGCCAGTTGCACATGGACATGAGTGCGGTGTCGCTCGTCATGTTCAAGGAGAGCGTCAACGGGATACTGAACGCCCTGCTTGCCAGCCTCTTCATCACGCACATGCCTTTGGAGAAGTGGCTGCATGGCAGCTCCAGAAAGAAAAAAACCCTTACGCTCCAGAACATGATATTCGACATCATACTGCTGCTGGTGTTCATCCCGATGATATTTGTCACCGTCATAAACGGCAGGGACCAGTATGCCAATATGAAAGCGGACATCAGGGACAAGCTTGAAGACACGGCGATAGACACCTCGGCGATGCTTTCCCGGATGGTGCAGAAACGGCTCGACCAGGTGCAGGAGCTTGCGGACAGCATCCTTTTGGAGTCGCCGGCTTTGGTGGGGCAGACCATGAGGGGGATGCCGCGGGACATGAAAGGCATATACATTGCGGACAAATCTGGCGCGGTTACGTTCTCGCTGCGGGCTGAAGGCCTGGATAAAGTGAAGCCGCCGACGGGGAACATCTCCGGCCAGCCCTATTTCAGAGAGGCTGAATCCACCTTGCAGCCTGTCCTGTCCGTCGCCCGCGGAAGATGCAATCCGCTGGAGCCTGTGATGATGGTGAGCGTGCCCGTGGTGAAAGGGGGCCGGTTCGCGGGATGTGTCTCAGGAGAATTTGACCTTGCACCTGTTCAGTATGTGATCAGGCAGCTCCTGAAGGACCTGCCCCTGCGCATTACACTGGTGGACCGGAACGATATTGTCGTCGCCGCCACGGACCAGGCCATGAAGCCGCTTGAAAGGTTCAGGTGGGCAAGGGGCGTCCGGTTCAGCAAACTGGGCCGCGGCCTTTACCAGTGGCAGCCCTCTGGCAGGATGCCCGCCATGGAGCGGTGGAGGAGGTCCGGCTACGTGAGGGAGGTCTCTCTGGCCAACAACGTCCCCTGGCGGCTGATTGTGGAGGCCCCCGCCGCACCGTACAGAAAGAGGCTTTTCGAGAGTTATGTCAGAAACATGCTGATGATGCTCTTTATCTCGATTGCTGCTGTAATGTTTTCAACCATATTAAGCCGCAAACTGGCCAGCCCGCTGCTAAAGCTGGAAGATGTTACCAACGACCTGCCCGCAAACCTCTCCGTCTATGAGAATATCGAGTGGCCCCGCAGCTCGATTGTCGAGATAGACTCCCTCGTGGGCAATTTCAGGGAGATGGGGAGAGTATTGGGCGAGACGTTCTATGAGGTGGGAGTCGCAAACGCGGCCCTGAAGGAC
>JAJYJB010000074.1 GCA_021789735.1 Nitrospirota bacterium | reverse complement strand
CCTCGCGGACAGCCAGTAGAGCCTGTTGTAGCCCAGCTTCATCCAGTGGAGCATCTTGGAGGGCGGGGTCGGCTTGGGAGGGTTTTTGTAATTGAACCACACGTAGGTGGCCTCGTCGAAGCCGGTCTCCACGAAACATACGACCTTGCCGTCGTACTCCGTCATGGTGCCGCCTTCCTGTATCTCGGAAGCGATCCTCTCAGCCACCACATCGGACTCGAAGTGGGCCGTTGAGCCGGCCTTGCTTATCGGTATGTCGGTGGTGTCTCCCACGACGTAGACGTTGTTGTGCCCCTCGTTCCTCAGCGTCTGCTTGTTCGTTGAGACCCAGCCGCCTTTGCCCATCCCGGAATCCTCTATCACCTGAGCGCCCTTGTGCGGGGGGATGGCTATGAGCAGGTCATAGTTGAGCTGCGTGCCCTCCATCGACTTCAGTATTTTTTTCTCCGGGTCCACAGCTTCCATGTTGAAAAGGACCTCGTACTTTATCCCCTTCTTCTCGAACTGAGGAGCTGCCCAGTTTGCAACCGGCTCAAGGGCGTGCACCCTGTTTATGGGATAGGTGTAGTAGAGTTCGACCTTATCCAGAATCCCTTTCTGTTTGAAGAAGTCGTAGAGCATGAAGGTGATCTCCAGAGGAGCGACGGGACACTTGTGCGGGACGCCGACAGTGATGACCACCCTGCCCCCCTCGAAGCCTTTAAGGGCCTCGCGGAGCTTCTGCGCGCCCTGAAGGTCATAGAACCAGTGGGCGCCCTCTTTCAGCCCCGGGATGTTTTCCGGGACTATGCGCGAGCCGGTGGCAACCACGAGATAGTCGTACGGGAATTCCTTGCCTCCTTTTGTATGGACGACATTTTTTTCCCGATCGATCTTCACAGCCGGGTCAATAAAGAGGTTTATATGCGGATCGAGCAGGTCCTGCTGTTTCCTGATGATCTCTTCGGGACGGACCTTGTCGAACGCGATGTAGAGGAACCCGGGCTGATAAACATGCTCCGGCTTGTCCGTGATCATGTTGATGACAACCTGGCCTTGCTCTATCTGGTGCATCAGGTTCCTGGCCAGCAGATTACCGGTAATGGTCCCTCCGGCGCCACCCCCTACTATGACTATCCTCTTTGGCATTTTCCCACTTGTCCTTTCTCTGTTTTATTTTATTTTTTTCGCGATGATGCTCCAGTGATCTCCCCGTTCCTCGACCTTCACCAGCTCCTGCCCGACTTTCTGCAGCCAGGCGGGCGCGTCCACGCTCGTCCCTTTCTCGGAAGACAAGATCTCGATCACAGACCCGACGCTCTCCTGTTTCATCGCCTTGATGAGTTCCATGAGAGGGCCGGGGCAGGCCGCTCCGCGAGCGTCAATGGTCTTGTCAATTTTAATATCGGCCATTTTTACCTCCTTTCTCCCCAATTTTTATGTCTAGTTTATTTAAAAAGCGAAATTTTAGCAATAGTTTCTCTACTTGCCGGGCAATCCGTGCCGGATGGCCGTTTGGGACCCCGTCCGGCAAGCATTTCAGACGCGCCCGGCAAAAACTTCCCATGACGCCATTTGCGGGCGGGACACTGAGGACCCGCCTTCTGATTTCCCGTTCTTCCCCGTCAAACTTATTGATTTTATTAAAATTATCATAAACCCGCCGCCGGAAAAGAAAAAAATGCTCCGGCGCTCATGCCAGCCTGCTCAGCTGCCCCGCATAAATAATGGCCAGCCTGATTATGAACCCTCCCAAAAGCACCATGGAGGCGCTCAGGTCCATCCGTAATACCGTCAAAAAAGACATATCCTTGTGCGCGTCCTCCCTTATATCGGCAAGCTCAAGCACAAGGGCCACCGGTAGCAGTATGGCTAGAAGAAAAATGGCCAGCCAGTAGGGGAAAAATTCACTGCGGTAGTCAAAAAAAGGCATTATCGATTCCCTCGATGCCAAATTTGAGACGTAATGGCCGTAAAAAAACAGCGCCAGTATAACTATCTCGGCAAATATGAGCCAGATGTCCACTTTCGTAAAAAAGAGCTTTATCGCACGGTCCCTGCTCACAATTATGATCACGGCGGCGCCGGTGGAAAGGGAGGAGGCCATGAAGAGCACAGGCAGCACCGGCGAGTTCCAGAGCGGCCTGGCGATGAAGGAGCTAAGGAGGACGCCGGTATAGATGCCAAGGAATATCCCCAGGCCAAAGTTCACACCGGCCAGTTTCCTTAAATGCGGACGGAGCCTGGCCGAAAGCGCACTCAGGCGGCAAAATCTCAGGATGCCCCGCTTCTCCTCCGGAACGGCAGCAAGCCCGTAAAGGAAACTGACCGGAATTATCAGGCCAACACCCCAGGCCCCCCACGACATGGGCGAAGAGGGCTGAAAGGACAGGTAGAACCAGTAGGAGTTGAACGGCCTTCCAAGGTCCAGCAGGATGAAAAACATTCCGATCGCCAGAATAAACGGAGCCATCAGTGGCCCCAGGTAGCAGCATGCCGCTTGGCCGCTCCTGAATTTGCTCCTTCTGAAATTGATCACTGCGGAGAGCGCCAGGATGCCTGCCGTTATTCCTCCCAGGAAAAGATATGTGGCGATCCTCCAGTCCCAGATGTGCAGATAGGGATAGGTTATCGCGTTTGTGCCGGTTATATCGATTTCCATTTCGCCGTCCCCTACTCCGGTTTCCCGAATTTCCTTATGTAATGTACCCGCGGACGCGTGCCGGCGCCGGCCAGGAGGACATAAGAGGCATATCTACGGAGGAGCTGGCTGACCTCGCTCTCAGGGTCTTCCAGGTCGCCAAACACCCTGGCCCTGCCAGTGCAGGTGGACACACAGGCAGGCTCCTTCCCTTCCTCAAGCCTCTCGAAGCAGAAAGTGCACTTGTCCGCATAGCCGTGGTCCGGGTCTATGTACCTGGCACCATAAGGGCATGCGGCGATGCAGGCCTTGCAGCCAACGCACTTCCTCCGGTTGACGAGCACTATGCCGTCCTCGCGCTTGTATGAGGCCCCCGTGGGACAGTTCTGAACGCAGGGCGGACTGTCGCAGTGGTTGCAAAGCTCGGGCCGCATCTCCATCCTCAGCTCAGGGAACACGCCGTCCACCTCTTCGACCACCCTTGTCCTGTAGCATTCCGGCGCCACCCCGTTTTGCGTCTTGCAGGCGACGATGCAGGCCATGCATCCCACGCATCGCCTCTGGTCTATCACCATTGCGTATCCGGGCATCTTGGCTCTCCGCTATGTCTCCAGCACCGGTTTCACGAAATTGACCCTCATCCCCGTGGAGCCGCAGACCGGGTCCACCGAATATCTCGTTATGAGCCCCTGGTCGTCCGCTCCCCTTCTGTATGCAAGAGAAAGGCTTTTGTCACGGCTTCCAAACCCATGGACCATATATATGCAGTCCGGCCTGATGCGTTCGGTGACCTTTGCCTTTACCCTGCCGGACCTCTGTCCGTCCTGGTTCTCAAGCCTTATGTACTGTCCGCCTGCTATCCCGAGCCTGACGGCAACGCCCTTGTTGATCCATGCCTCGTTTTCGCTGAACAGCTCCCAGAGCCTTTCGTTATTAGTGGTCTTCGTAAAGGTGTGGACGGGGCTCCGTCCGTATATGAGCCTGAACCAGCCCTCCTGGGGCTGTTTGACGCGGGTGTAAACCGGCAGCGGGTCAAAACCCCTCTTTTCAAGCTTATGGCTGTAAAGCTCTATCTTTCCTGAAGGCGTGTTGAATCCGGGCTGGTTTGCCTCCGTGATGTACGCGCCCTCGGTGCCCCGGAACGATATGACCCCTTTTGAAATGAGCTCGCCATAGTCCACACCCCAGAGAGCGCATTCACTCCTGATCTTGTCCTCAAGCGTGCTCCAGGGATAGTAGCCGCCTAGCCCGAGCCTGCTTGCAAGCTCCCTGGCTATCCGCCAGCCTGGCATGGACCCGTACATTGGAGCAACCGCAGGCTGTCTGATGGAAGCCGTCAGGACCCTGTCCCTCTGCACGTACACCTCGTCATGCCGCTCCAGGTATGTGCACTCGGGCAGGATGACGTCGGACATCACCGCGGTGTCAAAGGGCATAACGTCTACGGCCACCAGAAGGTCCAGTCCTTTTATCGCCTCCACCGTCTCCTTTTCATTTGGCAGGGACTTAAGAAGGTTGGTGCCCGCCACAAGCCAGCCTTTTACAGGGTAGGGTTTGCCGGACCTGGTTGCATCTCTTATGGCGTTTGTTACCCCTTCAGGGCCAGCGGACAGGTATTTCCCGGAGAGCGGCGGCTTCTGGGGCTCAGGAAATTCCTCTTTCTGCGGCGGCATGGGCAAAGACGCCTTGGTCTTCAGATAAAAGCCGCCTGGCCTGCCCCATGTGCCCAATATCGCATTGAGTATCGCCAGGCACCTTCCCCTTTGGACGTCATTGCCATACCAGGAGGAATGCCTTCCGGGATGGACGCAGACGTTGGGCCTGTTTCTGCCAAGCTCCCTGGCTGTCCTTACGATAAGCTGCGCCGGCACCTCCGTTTCCGCCGCGGCCCATTCCGGTGTGCACCGTCTCACATGAGCCCGAAGGCTGTCAAAGCCTGTCGCGTAACGCCCAACATAATCCCTATCATAGAGGTCCTCGTTAATAAGCACGTTCATCCATGCAAGCATCAATGCCATATCTGTGCCCGGTTTTATTGGCAGCCACCATTTTGCCTTTCCGGCAGCGGTCGAGAACCTGGGGTCCGCCACAATGAGCCTGGCGCCTTTTGAGAGGCCTTCTACAAGGTCCTGCACCTGGGAGTTATGCATATTCTCGCCAAGATGAGAGCCAAAGAGGGCGATAACCCTGCTGTTTGCCAGGTCGACGCGTTCCGGAGTGCCGGGGTCCTCCCCAAAGGTAAGCTCGAAAGCCGCTATTCTGGGCCCTCTGCATTGCGCAAAGGAGGGGAAGGCGAAATTGGGCATCCCAAAGCCCAGGATGAGTGGCACAAAATGAGCGGTTACCGAGCCATGGCCAAAAAAGGCCAAGGCTTCCGGGCCGTACCGATTTTTGATCCCGCTCATCTTTTCGGCCACATAGCCAAAGGCCTCATCCCACGAGGCCCTTTTGTACTTGCCCTCGCCGCGCCCCCCGCAGCTTATCATCGGATATTTAAGCCTGTCCCCATCGTACAGCAGTCCTACGCCGGCATTGCCCCTGGCGCAAAGTCTCCCGCGGCTGTTGGGGTGCAGCGGATTGCCATAGAGGGTAACAACCTTGCCGCCCACCACCTTTGCAACCAGCCCGCACTTCCAGAAGCACATCTCGCAATAGCTTGGAATGTACCTCGCATCCCGGTCCATCCTGACGCCGCTTGCGGCCAGCGCTCCGAGCAGGTCCCCACCGGCTGCGGCAGCGAACCCTGCGGCCATGGAGAGCTTGATGAAATGCCTGCGGGTAAGTTCCATCCAGCCTCTTTAAAAAAAGTTAATGCCGACGGTTTTTCGGCGATACCGGGCAGGCGAGTCAAAAACCATCCCCCCTGTTTTTGTCCCGGCGCATGCCCCCAATTCCCCTCTGCAGTCCCTTATCAAATGTTATCACTTATAAGCTTATTTCCAAATCCCCTGGCAACGCATTACAGCCCTGACGAGTTGACAATGCTTTTGTGAGTGTTAAATTTTAAGCAGGGACCACAAAAATCATGTCTGTCAGTTGCAACCGCGGGAACAAGGCAAACCAAAAATAAAATCTCAAAAAAAGCTCGTAACCACCTGGTAAAAACACCCGGATCTCTCAGGCGCAACTCAAAAGGCCAGGCTTATGAGGGAAAAAACAAAAGCCATAAAATTCTTTTTATTGCTTTTTGTCACTCTTGCACAGCCTGCCTTTGCGCAGCCCATCCAGCAGACCGTATTTCACAACGGTGGAGTGGGAAAATGCACCGGCTGCCATACCATCCACAGGGCGCCGTCTATAGCCAACGGCTCGGCGACCGAGAGCGGCCCGTATCTGCTCAGGGCATCAGACCAGGGTTCGACATGCCTGAACTGCCACCAGGCTGCAAACCTGCCAGGCCCCACTGAACCGTTCATAAGCACCCCGGACACAGAGATGCCGGCGGGGGTCCCCCCAAAACAGATGACCCCGGGCGGGGATTTCGGCTGGCTAAAAAAGACCTACACATGGATGTCAGGGACAACGACCATGACCGACCCCGGATATATGCACGGCCATGATATAGTGGCCGTCGATTACGGGTATGCCGCAAACCCGGTCATGACCAAGGCGCCTGGAGGCACGTTCCCTGCGGCCGATCTTACATGCGTAAGCTGCCACGACCCGCACGGGGAATACCGGAGGACGGTAAACGGAACGATCGTCTCGGACGCGCTCCAGAACGCCTGCGCCTCCGGCTCCTACAACACCAGCCCAGACCCTACCCCAAACTGCCCCGTGGGCGACTACAGGCTGCTTGGAGGCATCGGGTATTCGCAGATGGGTGTTAACCAGCCGTTCACCTACGGTCCGCCTGTTGCCGTTGCCCCTTCCGACTACAACAGGTCAGAGGCGGTGACCCAAACACGTGTAGCGTACGGCGAAGGCATGTCGGAATGGTGCGCCAATTGCCATCCAGCTTTCCTTAACAGCAATCCAAACACCTTGAGCGCGTCGCGCCACCCGGCCGGAAACGGCGCAAAACTGGGCTTCATTGCAAAAAATTACAATATGTATGTAAAAACGGGAGACCTTTCAGGGACAGTGGAAACCTCCTATCTTTCCCTCGTCCCATTTGAAGAAGGCACTTCGAATTATGACACACTGAAGGCCCATGCAAAGACCGACGATTCCTATCTCGCCGGTCCGAACGCGGACAGCAACGTGATGTGCCTTACCTGCCATAGGGCGCACGCCTCAGGCTGGGACTATAACCTCCGCTTTAATCCGTTTCAAACCTTTCTCACGGCAGACCCAGCGGGACAGCCCGTCTGGCCGGGCACCGATGTGCCAGGAGATGCCTCCCAGGCCATGGGACGCACATCTGCGGAGACAAGCAGGGCATATTACGATTTCCCGGCAAGCAAATTTTCCCCCTATCAGCGCTCCCTTTGCAACAAATGCCACTTGCAGGACTGAGAAGGGAAATGGGAAATGACTCACTTGAACGCAAAAACAAAAAGGGTTCTAACGCGAAAGAAAACACCTAAGAAGGCCCGTATCCAGATTTTCCCTGGCCGCAATTTCGAGCTGTTTAGAATATGAAGAAATATCAATCGGCTCCCCGGCAGTCCCGCCAAAATGAAACCGCAGGTAGGGGAAAATGCCTATTACCGGGACACCTGCCAGTTCCCTTATAATGCCGGGGTTCGTGCGCTGCGACTGGTCTTCGGGGTCCGCAGGGGCCCTGTGGTTGATTATGATACCCGCCACCTTGGCTCCGGCATCGAGGGCACACCTCACGGTCAGAAGCGTATGGTTTATGGTGCCCAGGGACGGGGCTGCCACTATGACAAGCGGCAGGCCCAGCTCCAGCGCCAAATCCAGCACGTAATATGCGCCCGCCGCCCGAGGGGACCGGCTCCGCTTTATCGGGACCAGAAGTCCGCCCATGCCCTCCACCACGAGCGCGTCGTACCGTACGCCCAGCCTTTCGAACCGAACCTTTATTCTCTTCATGTCTATTCTGGCCCCTTCGATGTCCGCTGCCGCCATCGGCGCGAGGGGCGCCTCAAAACAGTAAGGCACCACCTCGCCAACAGGTTCTTCCATCTCCGCCAGCTCCCTTAAAAAAGAACCGTCCGCAGGGAGAAGCGCTCCGCCCTGCCCATTGCGCCGGCACCCGGACTCAAGCGGCTTCATGGCCCCCACATGCAGCCCTTCCCCCTTAAGAAGGCGGATGAGCGCCCCGGCCACGACTGTCTTTCCCACGCCAGTGCCTGTTGCCGTTATGAAAAACCCCCTGGCTTTCATTTCACTCTAAAAAATCCTGCTTTCAACCGGATAGACCTGCCCGGTCACGCACCGCATGCCGGCCAGGGCCGCTATGAAGGACGCCGCTTCCTCGGGGTCTGACAGCCTGCCCAGAAAACTTTCCTCCATGGCCCTGTCCATCGCCGCCCTTGCATCTGCACCCATGCGCGTGGGCATATACCCTGGGAGAACCGCATTGACCTGGACATTATGCCTCCCAAGCTCGGCCGCAGCGCTTGCGGTAAGTCCGATAAGGGCGGCCTTTGAGGCGCTATACGCGGCCTGACCCTTTTTCCCCTTCACCCCCGAATACGAAGAGATGTTTATTATGTGTCCGCTGCCCGCCTCTATCATCATGGGGGCAAACGCCCTTATAGTATTGAAAACGCCCGTGAGGTTTGTCCTCAGTACCTCATCCCATTGACCGGAACGCAATTTTACAAGGAGGGCGTCTTTAGTTATGCCCGCACAGTTGACAAGTACGTCAAGCCCTCCCCACCGGCCAGCCACAACACGGGCCATCCCTTCCACCTGTGCAGGGTCGCCCACGTCCGCCTGAAAGGCGATGGCCCCTCCCCCGATCTCTTTTGCAAGTCTCTCCGCCCCTTCCCTGTCCGTGTGAAAATTTATGGCCACCCTGTATCCGGCCCCAGAGAGCCTGGCGGCAAGCCTGCTGCCAAGCCCCCCCGTGCCACCCGTTATAAGCGCTGTCCTTCCGGTGCCGGCCATGATGGGGAAAATATATCAGATGCAAAAAATTAAAAGCAAAAGAGAGTGAGAAATCAATTGCAGGGGAAAAAAGAAAAAGGCTGTTTGAATAGTTAAAGGGCTTTCAGGTATCATGTTAGATTCCATATGAAACCGGTTGAAAAAACAGAGATAGAAGACGCGCCCAAGCCGAAACGCGGGAAAGTACGGGACGTTTACGACCTGGGGGACAAGCTGCTCATCGTCGCCACCGACAGAGTAAGCGCTTTTGACGTGATACTGCCCGACGCCATTGCTGAAAAAGGCAAGATACTTACCGCGATATCGCTTTTCTGGTTCAGGCAGACCGAAGACATCATAGAAAACCACATAATCTCGGCGGACGTCGCCGATTTCCCGCCGCCTTTCAACGGCTACCGCGAGCTTCTGGAAGGAAGGAGCATCCTTGCGAAAAAGACACGCGTGCTGCCCGTGGAGTGCATCGTAAGGGGATATCTTTCAGGCAGCGGCTGGAAGTCCTATAAGGAAACCGGCTCCGTCTGCGGCATAAAGCTCCCGGCAGGGCTCAAGGAGTCCTCGAAGCTTCCGGAGCCGCTATTTACCCCGAGCACGAAGGCTGAGCAAGGCCATGACGTAAACATATCCTTCGAAGAATGCCAGAAGACGGCAGGGGCCGCCGAGGCCCGGATGCTTAAGGACTATTCCCTCAAAATATACGAGCGGGCCCGCTCCATGGCCCTGAAAAAAGGGATCATCATTGCGGACACCAAGATGGAATTCGGGGTCCTGGACGGCAGGATCATCCTGATTGACGAGCTCCTTACGCCCGACTCCTCGCGGTTCTGGTCCGTCCAGGGCTACCGGGAGGGCACAGGGCAGGACAGCTTCGACAAGCAGCTAATAAGGGACGCCCTTTTATCCATGAACTGGGACATGAGGCCGCCGGCCCCAAGGCTGCCTGAAGAGGTCCTTCTAAAAGCCACCCAAAGGTACAGGGAAATACTCAAGACCCTCACGTCCTGATGCCAGCCGTAATCAGCGTAGAGGCGCTCACAAGGAAGTTCGGCCAGCTTACCGCTGTCGACAATATATCCTTCCAGGTCGAAGAAAAGACCATATTCGGCTTCCTCGGGCCAAACGGCGCGGGCAAGACCACGACCATAAGCATACTCTGCACTCTCATCAATCCCACTTCCGGCAGGGCCGTTGTGAACGGGCATGATTGCAAAAAAGAGCCCAGGTCCGTAAGAAGCTCCATCGGGATAGTGTTCCAGGACAGCACTCTGGACAAGGACCTAACGGCCTATGAGAACCTCGTGTTTCACGCCTACATATACGGAGTGAAAAAACAGGAGATAGAGAAAAGGGTGGAAGATGCCCTGCGCTTCATGGGCCTCTTTGAAAGAAAGGACGACCTGGTAAAAAGGTTCTCGGGAGGGATGAAAAGGAGACTGGAAGTGGCCCGGGGGCTGATCCACAGGCCAAAGGTGCTTTTCATGGACGAGCCCACCCTGGGGCTCGACCCCCAAAGCCGGTCGCATCTGTGGGAGGCCATCTCCAGGCTGCCAAAAGAGCATGGCGTGACCGTGTTCATGACCACCCATTACATGGATGAGGCGGAGGTGTGCGACAGCCTTGCGATAATAGACGGCGGCAGAATCATCGCCGAGGGCAGCCCGGAGGAGCTAAAAAGGTCGCTGGGCGGCGACATCATCTTCCTTAAGACCACGGACAACGTCAAGTCGGGGCTTAAAATAAAAGAGGTCCTTGGCCTCACGCCGGGGGAAAAGGATGGCGAGCTTTTCCTTGCAAGCGGGCGCGCCGAGGAACATATACCGGCGATCATAAAGGCATTGCCGGACAGCGTGCTTGAGGTCCGGTTCGAGAGGCCCACCCTTAACGACGTGTTCCTCAAGTTCACGGGCCGGCAGATAAGAGAGCAGGACGTACAGGGCCAGGACTCCCTCAGGGAAGACCTGAGGGCCTATGTGAGGAGACATTGACCGACCTTAACGCAATATACGTTATTGTCATGAGGGAGCTTAAAAAGTTCGTACGGGAGAAAAGCCGTCTCGTCTCTTCCATCGCACGGCCCCTTATCTGGCTTTTCCTTGTCGGAGCGGGCATGAGCAGGCTGGTGGGACCAAGGACCGGAATGCCCTACACGCGGTTCATCTTCCCCGGGATACTGGGCATGACCATCCTTTTCAGCTCCATATTCTCCTCCATATCGATAATCTGGGACAAGGAGTTCGGTTTCCTGAAGGAGATACTCGTTGCCCCCGTGCGCAGGTCCTCCATCGTGATAGGCAAATCCCTGAGCGGAACGGCCGTATCATCCATACAGGTCTTTATTGTGCTCATGATGTTTCCGGTCATCGGCGAAAGGCTCTCTTTTTTCCAGGTGGCGCTTACGCTCCTTGTGGGCATGCTCGTGTCCTTCTCCATATCCTCTTTTGGGATTGTCATCGCCACCTTCTATGAGAATTACGAGAGCTTCAGCGTGATAATGAACTTCATAATAATGCCCATGTTCTTCCTATCCGGGGCGATGTACCCGGTAAAGCTCCTTCCGGAGGCATTAAAGTGGGCCTCAAAGCTGAATCCTCTTACATACGGAGTGGACGCGCTTAAAAACGCCATGTTCCGGGCGGGTGCGGGCCCCATGGGCCCGGACTTCAGCTTCACCACAGACATGCTTGTGATCCTGATCAGCTCCGCGGCCTTTGTCCTTCTGGCCTCGGCCTTTTTTGAAAGGAAACAATAAAAACCATGATAGGCCATTTCATCGATATGTTTTTGCATCTGGACGTGAGCCTGGGCGAGGCCATACGCCATTACGGGCGCTGGGTCTACATGTTTCTTTTTTTGATCATCTTCTGCGAAACCGGGCTCGTGGTCACCCCGTTTCTTCCCGGAGACTCCCTGCTTTTTGCCGCCGGCATGTTCGCGGCGGCAGCCGCGCTGGATATAAAGGTGCTGTTTCCGCTTCTGTGCGCCGCGGCTGTAACCGGCAACATGCTTAATTACCAGATAGGATATTTTGCGGGCCCAAAGGTCTTTCATTCCACAAAGGTACGTCTCTTAAACAGAAAACACCTCGAAGAGACCCACCGTTTTTATGAGAAATACGGACCGGCAACCCTTGTGATAGCGAGGTTCCTGCCCATAATACGTACATTTGCCCCTTTTCTGGCGGGTGTGGGCGAAATGGGTTACGTGCGCTTCTTCATCTACAACGCAGTCGGCAGCGTGGCCTGGGTGACCATGTTCACATTTGCCGGTTATTTCTTTGGGAACGTCCCCATTGTGAAAAAGAACTTTACTGCGGTCATAATGGCCATCATTGTGATATCCGTTTTGCCCTCGGTGGTCGCTTTTTTCCGACGGAAAAAAAATATCTGACCGGCCTTCAAAAAAGCAGCATGCCCTGACACTGCCGCCCTGTTTTCCCCGGGTTTACAAACCCGGATTTTCTGGTAGAGTTTGCATATGGGCATCAGAAGGATCGCCTTCATAGAGCCTAACACGCCAGGCAGGCATGTCTTCAGCAAAATAAGGATACCCAGGCTTGGCGCGCTCCTGCTTGCGACCATAATGAAGGCCAGGGGTTACGAGACCCGCGTGTTCCTTGAGGACCTTGCGGAGCCCGACTGGTCCTACATAGAAAATTCCGACGTCCTTTGCATCTCCGCCATCACCAACACCGCCCAGCGCTCTTACGCCATAGCGGACAGGTTCAGTAAGCTGGGCATGCCGATCATAATGGGCGGGGCCCACCCTTCCTTCATGCCGGAGGAGGCTCTGGGCCATGCGGATTTTGTCGTAAGACAGGAGGGGGACGAAAGCCTTCCGGAGCTCATAGACTATCTTGACGGTGGCAAGGGGACGGTTCAGGGAATAAAAGGCATCTCATACAAAAAAAACGGCGGGATCGTCCACAACCCGCCAAGGCCCTTTATCTCCGAGCTCCTCAATGTCCCAAGCCCCGATTTCTCTCTGGCGCACGGCTGGAAGCCAGGGGATGTCTACCCTG
>JAJYJB010000073.1 GCA_021789735.1 Nitrospirota bacterium | reverse complement strand
CGGAAACTGTTGGTTTTTTGGGGAGTCGTCTAAGGGCAAGACGGCAGACTCTGGATCTGCTTATAGGGGTTCGATTCCTCTCTCCCCAGCCATCTTTACTCTTAGTGCGGATTAAAAAAGGTCCCATCGTCTAGAGGCCTAGGACGTGGCCCTCTCAAGGCTAAAACACGGGTTCGAATCCCGTTGGGACCGCCAATAAGCAAAAGTGACCGCCCTCCTCTCTTTTTTGCTGGTTTTGTTCAAGCTAAAATCTCTATATGCCTGCTTTTAAATGATTTTTTTGGCAAGACTGTTCATTCGTCAATGAACACACGGCGTTTTTTTTAGCTCTTCTCCTCTTTTTTCAAGCTGCGAAATAAAATAAAATGTATCCATTTAAAGGCCCCTTTCCGGCTTCAGCTCTTGAAACAAAAAAACCTGCCAGTCTCATAATAATCCGCCGGGCCGTAACATTGTCCGCATAAACAGTTTACTAAAAGAGTTTCATGGAAAATCGGGTTTGCTTCAACAAAAAGGGATTGGAGCGGTTTCCTACATCGCAGCCCCGGAGCTTACGATAGTTTCCGAAAAATTCTTGACACTACCTGGGATGGGATTAAGGGGTGGGTTGCGAGGGCGCTACTTAATGCGCCCGATGTTTGCCCTTTTGCCGTCATTCCGTGCCACATCAACATCACGGAATCCAGCGTCTTTGCTTTTAAAGGGTGTCCTCAAACAAGCCTTGATGGTTTTTAAAATGATCGATAAAAAAACTTGTCAGCCTTCGCAAGACGATATAGACTGTAAAAAGAATTCAAAGGCAGTCCCTCCTTAAACTAAAAAACAAGGCAGCAGTTTACAAAAGAAGTCAATAGAAAAGCCGTTCCAGTTAGCAGGCAAGCGGCTGAAAAACCTCGGAACGGGCGGGACGGGCCAAAGGCCCGGCGGCCATTCCGAGGGGACATCCTGTAGCTTCATGACCGGAGGCGGGAATGGATACTTTCACATCTGTTTTGAGCCCGGGAACAAAGCAGGCCTCCGATATTCTCAGATCGTTTTATATAATGACCGGCGTCGGGGCCTTTATCTTTTTCACCGTCGCGGGGCTGGTGGCGTACGCCTCCATCAGGTTCCGCCGACGGGAGGGGCGGGAGCCCAGGCAGTTCACGGAGAATGTCAGGCTGGAAGTCCTCTGGATATCCATTCCCGTCCTTATTGTCACCGGGCTCCTTGTTGTCACTTTCTGGGTCATGGCCCGGGTGAATCCGCCGGTATTCGGCAAAAAGCCGGACCTTACCGTGACAGCGCACCAATGGTGGTGGGAGCTGCACTATTCCCCATCGGGCGTGACGGCGGCCAATGAGATACACCTGCCCGTGGGCAAACGCCTGCTCCTCAGGTTCAAGTCCGCAGACGTAATCCACACTTTCTGGGTCCCGTCGTTCGGGCAGAAGATCGACATTATCCCCGGACATCCGAACTATCTCTGGCTGACCATCACGCGCCCGGGGCTATACCTGGGAGCCTGAAACTCCTTCTGCGGCATGGGGCATGCCGACATGAGGATCAGGGTCTTTGCGCAGTCTCCCGCGGACTTCAATGCATGGCTCAGGCACCAGCAGCAACCGGCCCTGCCGCCGTCCACGCCGCAGGCAATACAGGGCTTGAAAATCTTTACAAAGAAAAACTGCGTGGTCTGCCACTATTCCGGGTATGCCCCCGACCTGACGCACCTGGGAAGCCGGGAAACCCTGGCCGCGGGCACGCTTCCAAACACACCGGCAAACCTGGCCAGGTGGCTCAAGAACCCCCAGGCCATAAAAAAGGGCGTTCATATGCCCGACCTGGGCCTTACAGACGACCAGATAAAGGACCTGACGGCCTATCTTGAAGGGTTGAAATGATAAACGGCAAGCGCGTCCCGAAGGGAATAGAATGAACGGCGAAACCAAAGCTCCAAAAAAAGCGGGGAGCATACTCGATGTCCCGGAATACAAAGGCCTGCTTAGCTGGCTTTCCTCCGTGGACCACAAGCAGATAGGCATCATGTATTTCGTGACGTCGCTGCTTTTTTTTCTGGTTGGGGTGTCCGAAGCGATGGTCATGCGCACCCAGCTTATCAAACCGAACAATCACTGGCTTTCCCCCGAGACCTATAACCAGGTTTTCTCGATGCACGGCACGACAATGGTGTTCCTGGTGGTCATGCCCGTGCTTACAGGCTTCATGGTCTATTTCGTGCCCCTGATGATAGGGGCCCGCGACGTGGCGTTCCCGCGGGTTAACGCCCTTAGCTACTGGCTGTACCTTATGGGCGGACTCCTTCTGTATTTCAGCTTTTTTACGGGAAACACCCTCCATGCGGGATGGTCCGCCTATGCGCCGCTCACGGAGACCAACTATTCGATGAACTTGTACATGACCGGCACCGGTGTGGACTACTGGATCATGGGCCTCCTCCTGACCGGGGCAGGATCGATAATGTCGGCAATCAATATCCTCGTGACCGTTGCCTTCCTTCGCCCCCCCGATATGAAGCTGAGCCGGACCCCGCTGTTCGTGTGGATGTCGGCGGCCAATGCCGTCCTGATGCTGCTGGCCGTGCCCGCGCTGAACGCCGCGCTTGCAATGCTGTTCATAGACCGGCATCTGCACGGGTCCTTCTTCAATCCCGTGGGTGGAGGCAAACCCCTGCTGTGGGAGAATTATTTCTGGTTCTTCGGCCACCCCGAGGTCTATATACTGATCCTGCCCGGTTGGGGGATCATATCGGAAGTGATACCCGTCTTCTCCCGGAAACCGATCTTCGGTTATGCGTTCATGGCAGTCTCCACCGTGGCGATCACTTTTCTGAGCTTCGGCGTCTGGGCGCACCACATGTTTGCGACGGGAATGGACTGGACGGTCTATTACGTCTTTGCACTTTCAAGCATGCTGATCGCCGTCCCTACCGGGGTGAAGATTTTCAACTGGATCGCCACCATGTGGGGCGGCTCCATCAGATTCGATACCGCCATGCTGTTTTCCGCTGCGTTCATCATGCAGTTCACTATCGGCGGGCTGTCCGGAGTGGCCTTCGCCGTCGTGCCCATAGACTGGGCGCTTACCCACACTTATTTCGTGGTGGCCCACTTCCATTACACCCTGCTTGGAGGCACCATCTTTACCGTGATGGCGGGATTTTATTACTGGTACCCTAAAATCACCGGCCGAATGCTCTCCGAAAAGCTGGGCAAGATACAGTTCTGGCTTATGGTGATCGGCTTCAACGGCACCTTTTTCCTTCTTTTCTTCGCCGGGCTCGATGGCATGCCACGCAGGGTCTTTACGTACCCCGATCTGCCGCACCTGGCGGTCATCAATCTGATATCGTCTCTGTCCGCTTACGTCCTGGCGCTGGGGGTTTTGGTCTTTTTTGTCAACCTGGCCGTAAGTCTTAAAAAAGGGGAGCCTGCGGGGGACAATCCATGGGGCGGCTGGACCCTGGAATGGGCCACATCCTCTCCGCCTCCGCCTCACAACTTTGACCATGTCCCGCCTGTCCGCAGCATAAGGCCTTTATGGGACCTGCAGCAAGCCGGAGGGCAGCCGGGGGTTTTAGCGGTGGCGCCAGACCCTCAAGAGGGGGCGGCGAATGAATAAGATCAGGCTGGCGATGCTGCTTTTTGTGGCATCCGAGGCGGTTTTTTTCATATTGCTGATGATCGCTTACGTGGTTTATCACGTGACATCGCCCAGCGCGGCCGACGCGTCCCGTTACCTGGACATCCCCAGGACCGCCGCATTCTCCGTGGCCCTTTTCAGCAGCAGCTTTACCATGTGGCGGACAGGGGTCAAATTCAGGGCAGGCAGACCCAGGCCGGCGCTTGCGTGGCTTGCGGCCACAATTGCGCTCGGGGCTTCCTTTTTAGTGGGAGAGGGCACCGAATACGCCTCTCTCATCCGCAAAAACGTAACAGTCGGCCGGGACCTGTTCGGCACAACCTTTTTTACCCTCACCGGCTTCCATGGTCTCCATGTATTTATCGGCCTCATCATGCTGGCCGCTCTCTTCGGCATTGGACTGAAACGGGGCACGGCGATTGCTTCCGGAAAACTGGACGGGGCGCTGGAAGGCATTACGATCTACTGGCACTTTGTCGACTCGGTCTGGATTTTCATATTCACCATTGTCTACCTGTGGGCGCTGCGATGACCAACGGACAGCTTTTTTGGGAAGCGTGGGACTTTGAGCCCACAGTGATCATCGGATGCGCGGCCCTTCTCCTGGCTTATTTGTGGGCAGTCCGCTTCCGGATGAACGGCAGGACTGCGTATTTCGCCTCGGGCGTGGTCCTGATGCTGCTTACGCTGATCGGGCCTCTCGATTTTCTTGGCGACAATTACCTTTTCAGCGCGCACATGCTGGAGCATATTCTGCTTGAACTGGCCGTGCCGCCGCTGCTCCTGCTGGGCCTCCCGCCGGGGCCGGTCCGGTCGCTTTTGTCCATCAAATTTCCGGCCAGGGCGGAGCGGTCCCTCCGCAGGCCGGTTGTGGCCCTGCTACTAGCGGTGGGGACTTTTTGGCTCTGGCACCTGCCGGCGCTCTATAACGCCGCGCTGAACAGCGATTGGGTCCACGCGCTGCAACACCTGAGCATGCTGGTTACAGGGACCATATTCTGGTGGCCCATTTTCACCCCGCTGCCATCGCACCGGCTTTCGCCGGTGGCCGGGTCGATTTATATTTTTATCGCAATGGCGGCCAATATGGTTTTGGGGATATTGCTGACCTTTGCGCCACTTGGATACTATCCCGCGTACATGCGCCAGGCCAACGGCGCCGGCATCTTCCAGTTGATCCGCACGGGCTGGAAGCTGACCCCGCAGGAGGACCTCAACCTGGGCGGCATGTTCATGTGGATCATCGGCGGCCTGTTGTATTTCTCGGCGCTGCTTGTTGTGATAAGCCGCCTGTACCGGGAAAAAGAAGAAGATCCTGGAAAAAAAGTTGTGGCGGAGAAAGGACCGGGATATGCCGGACCACAATGAAAATCAAAACGCGCCGGGAAGGCCGGAAGGCCGGCCCGAAGGCTGGAGCATCCCGAAGCCGGAATTCATTCCCTCTCCGACTTACTGGCCATTCGTGCTTTCACTGGGAGCGACGTTTATGGGACTGGGCGTCCTGACATCAAAGATCATAGGCATACCGGGAATAATCCTCTTTATTATCGCAATCGTAAAATGGGTAGCGAGCGGCTAGCGAGCGAATCTTGTTTAATCAGAAAAATCCTTACATTCGATGCCGTAAGGCATAAAATGGGCAGGAGACATCTTAAATGAAAAACAGCAATGAAAATATGGCCGGCCAGTCCGGGGAAAAAAACTCGGGCAGACGCCGTTTCCTGGGCCTGCTGGGAGTTGCTGCCGGGAGCCTGATAACGCTTGCCATGGGGCTGCCGGTGATCGGCTACATTCTGGAGCCGGCTTTTCAAAAGATGCAGCGGCAGTGGGTATCCGTGGGACCGGTAAACCGGTTTACCGTCGGTGATACGGTCTTGGTCTCCTTCACGAACCCTTCGGCGACGGCCTGGGCGGGGGAAACGGCAAAGACAGGGGCCTGGGTGCGAAGGGTCGGGGACACGGATTTTATCGCTTTCGTTCTCAATTGCTCCCATCTTGGCTGTCCTGTGAGGTGGGAACCTTCCTCAAAACTATTCATGTGTCCCTGTCATGGCAGCGTTTACTATGCGGACGGGACTGTGGCGGCGGGTCCCGCTCCCTTCCCTCTGCAGCGCTTCCAGGTCAGGGTGAGCGGCGGGCAGGTGGAACTGCAGACCCGTCCAATACCTATCGCTTGACAGCCGGGGAGAAAAAGCGGCAATGAAACTGTTGAAAAGATTTTCGCAATGGCTGGACATCAGGACCGGCCTGGCGGGAATGATCAAAAAGCAGGCCGGCCATCCGGTCCCGCCCGGGGCCAGGTGGAAATATGTCTTCGGCAGCGCGGTCCTGACGGCTTTTATCCTGCAGGTGGTCACGGGGACCGGCCTGCTGACGGTCTACGTCTCCTCGACGGGCGGCGCCTATCAAAGCCTGAAGCACATTGACAGATCTCCGCTGGCCGGCTTCCTCAGGGGCATGCATTGGTGGGGAGCATCGGCCATGGTCGTTATGATCACCATTCATCTCTGCAGGGTTTTCCTGACCGGCAGCTACAAGTTCCCGCGGGAAGTGAACTGGTACAGCGGCGTGTTCCTTTGGGTGTTCACGGTATTGATGGCCGCCACAGGCCAGGCAATGCGCTGGGACCAGAGCGGGTTATGGACGCTGGTAGTGGCTGCGGAGATGGCCGGGCGCGTCCCCCTGATAGGCACGTGGCTTGCGCACTTCATCCTGGGCGGCTATGTAGTTGGCTCCTCTACCTTGAGCCGGATCTTTGCGGTTCATGCCGTTTTTTTCCCGCTCCTGATCTTCGCGTTTGCCGGCCTGCACCTTTACCTGGTGCTGCGCAACGGGGTGTCCGAACCCCCGGTGCCAGGGCGCAGGACAGATCCCGCGACGTACCGGCCGGAATATGAAGACATGCTGCGGAAGGAAGGCGTCCCTTTCTGGCCCGAAGCCGCCTGGCGCGACCTGGTTTTCGCCCTCGCGATGGTCATGGGCATCCTGCTTTTTGCCTGGATATTTGGCCCGCACAGGCTTGACAGGCCGCCCGACCCTTCGCTGATAAATGCGAAGCCGCGCCCGGACTGGTATCTCTTGTGGTATTACGCCATGCTGGCCCTGCTGCCTCATGCCTTAGAGAACTATGTCATGGTTGCGGCGCCCATTTTGATCATCCTGGTCCTTATTGCGGTCCCGCTGGTAAGCAGCTTCGGGGAGCGGCATCCGGCGCGGAGACCTTTGGGTGTGGCCGCTGTAATATTCATAGCCTTCGGTCTTGGCGCGATGAGCCTGGCGGGGAAAAATGCCGACTGGTCCCCCCGCTTCAACGCCGCCCCCCTGACCGCAGATATCATAGGGGCCTCTTCCGGACCCGTGTATGACGGGGCAATGGTTTTCAACGAGAAGGGTTGCCTCTTCTGCCATACGATAGACGGCCATGGAGGGAAAAGAGGGCCGGACCTGAGCTACATTGCGGACCAGCTTACCCGCCAGCAGATGACGCTGCGCATCATGAACGGCGCGTACAACATGCCGGTATTCGCGCACATCCTTTCCACCACGGAAACCGAAGATCTGCTGGCTTTTCTGGCGACCCGGAGAAAACCGGGCCATGCGGCAGGTGAAGAAACGCAGGCCGCTCCGGCCGTTGGACCGGCCCCGCAGGCAAGCGAAGGGCTTGCCCTCCTCAGGAGCAAGGGCTGTCTCGGCTGCCACACGACAACGGGCCAGCCGAAAGTCGGGCCAAGCTATAAGGGAATATACGGGAACAAGGTGACCGTAATGGTGAACGGGAAGCCCGTTGTCAAAACCGTGGACAAAGAGTACCTGGAATTCATGATAAAGCATCCCGACGTTTGGGTCGTCAAGGGCTATCCGCCGATAATGCCCAAGATACCGCTGACCGACAAGGAGGTCGATGCGATCATAGCTTACATAAAGACCCTGAAATGAAAATACTCCATGAAAAAACTTATTGCCGGTCCATTACTTTTTTCAGGTGATTTATCGCCGAGGCCGCGGTGGGCCAGCCGGCGTAAAATGCAATGTGCGTGATAGCAGCCGCAAGCTCTTCCTTCGTCAGGCCGTTCTCTAAGGCCTTCTTGAGATGAAACTCGACCTGCTCGACGCGATTCAGCGCAACCAGGCAGGTGACAGTGATCAGGCTTTTGTCCCGCTGCGAGAGCCCGGGACGCTTCCATATGTCACCGAAAAGGACCTCCTGTGTCAGCTTCGCAAATTCCGGCGCTACGGCCCTGAAGTCCTCTATCGCTCTTTGTTCGTCAGTGGTTATCATTTTTTCCATCTCCTTTTTTGCTGTTTGGTCCGCCGCGCGGCCATCCATACCCCGGCCCATGCGGACGGGGCTGGTCCCCATCACGGCATGCAGAAGACCGTCGCCCGTTTTCAGGGCCGTATCTGCAGCACGATCCTCCCCAGCACATGCCCCTGCTCCAGCCTCTCGTGCGCCTCTGCGGCCTGCTCAAGAGTAAATGTCGCCGCAATAGGGACTTTGAACCCGGCTTCCTCAACGGCAAAACCCAGCCTTTCGAACTGTGCCGGACCGGCCTCCCCGTTGTAAGCCTTAAGTGTGGCAGTGCGGCGCTTCACGGGTACCGGCTCCACGCCGTTTGGATATGCGATCCTTCCTCCCGGGCGCACGAGGCCCAGGCACCGCTCTAGCCCGGTCCCTCCCGCAAGGGCAAGCACCGCGTCAAGCCCCTCCGGGGCAAGCGCACGAAGCTGTTCCAAGGCATCGGCGCTCCTGGCGTCAAACACCTCGTCCGCCCCCAGGTCCCGCACGAACCGGGTCGCGTTCCTGCCTGTGGCGGTGGCGATCACCCTGGCACCCCTGAGCTTCGCAAACTGCACAGCAATCGAGCCCACCCCGCCCGATGCCCCGAAGACAAGCACGGTCTCGCCGTTTTCCACATGGAGGATGTCGTCAATGCCCTGGAGGGCGGTAAGCCCGGTCACAACCGCCGCGGCCGCCTCGGGGAGAGAGAGCTGCTTTGGCGCAAGCGCAACGTCTGCCGCATCCACCGTCACATATTCGGCGTAGAACCCGCCCCTGGGGTTTTCATAATGCATGGCCCATACGCGGTCCCCCTCTTTGAGGTCCCGCACGCGAGCCCCTTTTTCGGCGATAAAACCCGCGCCGTCGGCGCCCGGCACAAGCGGGAACTTTTTATGCGTAGCCCAGGAGCCGTCCCGTATCTTCGCGTCCCAGGAGCCGACGCCAGCCGAATGGAGCGCGACAAGCACCTCGCCCGGCCCCGGCTTTTGCACGGGAAGGGTGTGCAGCGTAAGCACCTCCGGAGGGCCAAAGCGGTCTATCGCGGCCGCCAGCATGGTTTTTTCATGCATCTGCCCTGCCCGCCTTCTCTGCTTCTCTGTTGCGGCCGCCGCGCCGCCCGAGCCCTGGCCTTTTGGCATTTTTTGTTTCCTCCTCTCGTTCTTTCCCGGAACAGCTTTGTTCCCCCGCCCCCTTAACCTAATTCTATTGCACGTGCGGCGCAGGTCAAGCGGGCCGGCCCCTGGTGGATTTTCACCCCGCCTCTTTCTTCAAAGAAAAAAAACGTCTCTTTCCTCAAAAAAAGTTGAAATCGGTCCAGTTTTATGAGAGAAATTGATATAAAGCTCCCTAGTTTGGTGAAAACTGGTGAAAACTTTCCCGCAAAAAAAACGGGAAAGTTCCCGAAGTTCCCGGTCAAAAAAAAAAAAAAATGCATAAAAAGGAGGCAGTAAAAAATGGCAAAAGCAATGCCCGAAGGGTTCCACAGCCTGACGCCGCAATTTACCTTCAAGGATTCCCGCAAGGCTATCGAATTTTACAAAAAGGCCTTTGGCGCGGTAGAGCGGTACGCCATTGCGGGGCCGAACGGCAAGGGGACCATGCACGCAGAGATCCAGATCGGCGACTCGATCATGATGCTCGGAGATGAGGTCCCGAACCAGCCGTGCAAAGGCATCGAGACGCTTGGGGGCTCCCCGGTAAACTTCTACGTCTATGTCGATAACGCGGGCAGCGCCTTCCAGAAGGCCCTGGAGGCCGGGGCCGGGCAGCATATGCCCGTTCAGGACATGTTCTGGGGCGACAGGGTCGGCATTGTGAAGGACCCCTTCGGCTTCACTTGGAGCCTTGCCACCCACACAAGGGACGTAACACAGCAGGAGCTGCAGGAAGGCGCAAAGAACATGATGGCCCAGATGGCGGGCAAATAAAAAAACAGAAGCCGCACCCAGGGGATGTCCCGGTCTTTCACCATTTGAGGGCATGGGCAGGCAGCCTGGCGCCTATGCCCTCCCCTATCTGGGCAGCTTGTTTTACCCTGTTGTCCAAAAACAGGCATGCCGGTTGAGAGCGGCCATGCTTCGGAGTCTTTTCCAAGGCCCGGGGGGCCGGGGAATTTTCTTCTTTTTTGCGCGGGGCCTGACTTGCAATTATGCAAAGCGGTCCTTCAAAAAGAAAGAAGGGCATTTCAGGCAGGCCTGAAGGAGTGGGGCTATCTGTCCCTGGACGACACGGATTCCTTGATGGCGTAGAGCAGCTCCAGATTGGATTCCGTCTCTTCCTCATTAAGCTCCAGCACAGCCCGTACGCCCGGCCTTGACCTGACCAGCTCCTGGAGGGCCAAGAGCTCCCGGCAGCCAGGCACAAGCGGCCAGTGGTCCGTCAGCCCTCCCCTCAGGAGGTGCTTTCTGTGCATGTGGACAAAATCTATCTTGCCGAGGGTCTGGGCGTCCAGTTTTTTCACGAACTCAAGGGAGTCTATCCCGGCGGACTCAAGATGGCCGACATCAAGCGTTATGGAAAGGGCAAAGTTGCTCCAGAACCAGATGACATCGCCAACGTTCACGGCGTCCTCAAAGGACACGGGGACGTGAAGTTCATCCGCATTTTTCCGCAGGTCCTCAGCCAGTCTGCCAGTCAGCCTGCCGCCATCGGGGGCGACCTCGTCATGGAGGATGAACCCCAGGTCGGACCATCTGGCCATCTCCTTTAGCTCCGAAAGGGCCCGCGGGTCGCTGTCCGCAAGCGAATAATTCACGGGATGAATGACGTACGGGCGGCCTATCCGCCTGCATGCGCGAGCGCAGCCGGCAACGCGCTGGACGTTGCCCTCCATCCCGCGGTAGACCGATATCTGAACGAGGTCTGCCCTGAACCGCCCGGCCTCCTCAGGCCGCGTTATCCTGTAGCCAACCAACATCTTTTAAATTGTCCCGGATCCTTTTTTTATTTTCGGCGGAAAACAAAAAAAATTTTCGCCCTCCAAAAAAATTCTACCATGTATCCTGCCCCGGACATCAAGGGCCGCTGCGATTTTTTTGGTATTGCCGGAAGCCCCCTGCCTCCGCCTATCTCAACTTGAGGATT
The DNA here is from genome assembly GCA_021789735.1 of Nitrospirota bacterium. The sequence continues at coordinate 1,757 of JAJYJB010000073.1, read as the reverse complement.
TCACCTATAATTAAGTCAGGCGGCTTGAAGCTGGAAAGAGGAAGCAGCCCGCTTAAAAGAGCGCTGAAAGAGGGGGAAAATTGAAACGGATCCTGATAGTGGAGGACGAAGTGATCACGGCGATGAACCTTTCCGACCTGCTTGAGATGTGGGGTTTTGAGCCCGGAGAGCCTGTTACATCCGGCGAGGAGGCGATAAGCAGGGCGGGCAAGGAGCGGCCGGACCTCGTCCTGATGGACGTGAAGATAAAGGGAGAGATAGGCGGCATCGAGGCGGCCAGGAAGATAAACGAAGAGCTTGGCATCCCGATAATACTGATGAGCGGCTATTCGAAAAACCTGATAACGGAGCAGATCAGCGAGAACAGGGACATACGGTACATAAGCAAGCCGCTCGATCTGGGGAAGCTCAAACAGATGATCGAAGCGCTATAGGGATTTTATTTTTTCAGCTTCGCCCTTCAGGCTGTTTCCTCCCGCATGAGCCCTGCCCCAAAGACGGCGCCCCCGGCGCCGACCGCCTTTTACCTTAAGGCGATCGCCTTCTCGGGGCACATTTCCTGGCAGCAAAAACAGGCTATGCAGACCGCGGGGTCCACCAGCGGGAGGCCGCCGCTCATCGAAAGAGCGGCCGCCGGGCAATGGCCTGCGCAGGTGCCGCATCCGGTGCACCGGGCGGGGTCGGCTTCCGGCCGCAGCGCGGTCCTGTTGTGTATCATCTGCTGAATGGCATCGTTCCGGACCAGCGCCTCGCCGCCCATCGGCGGCAGCTTGAAACCGGGCAGCCTCTTCAGTTCTCCTATCACCTCGATCGCCCCAAGGTCATAGTCGCCCAGGCCGAGCTCTTTCGCCTTTTGGAGGAACCTGAGCCCGCCTGGCTCACAGCCCATCATTGTCGCGATCACGGCGTCCATGGCGACGGCGTTGTCCGAGGCCAAGATGAGGCCAATGTCCCTGAGCTCCGGGGAAGCAGGCCCGTTCCCCTCCATTCCGACTATCGCGTCCACTATGAAGAGGTCCGGCACCCTCAGGCGAAAGACCTCCACCACGGCCTCATGGAAGCGCGCCGGGCTTCCCGCCACCTTGTGCAGAGTGGCCTTCTGCGCGCCAGGCAGTATCCCGTAGCTGTTCTTGATGGCGCCGGTTATGACGGTCAGCCCGTGGGTCTTGAACTTGGGAAGGCTGATGACAACGTCGGCCTCCATAACCGCCCGGGAGACGCTGACCGAGGGCAGGAACGCTTCGTTGAACGGGACCTTCACCGAATCATCGCCGATATTCTGATAATGCCCTTTGGATGCCTCCATCAGGCCCGTTTTCCTGAAACTGGCCTCGTTTGCCCCGTAATCGAACAGCCCCGGGTTGTCGCCCACTGTGATGGAGGCGGCCCCAAGCCCTTCCACTTTTTCGACCACGGCGCGAAGGACAGCGGGGTTAGTAACGATCCCTTCCCTTGCCTCGGACGCCCTGAGGACATTGGGCTTGATTAGGACCTTCCGGCCCTCAAGCACAAGCGGAAAGGCCTCGAAGACCCTGTCCACGGCCAGGGCCGCATTTTCATATGTAGCGGGATGGACCAGAACTTTTGACATAAGGCCACCTCTCAATGAGCTAAAAAATGTGCTCTCCTATCGAAAAAGTCATGAAGGTATTATAAATAATTTTCCCTCTTTCGCATTTATGTTGAAAGCCTGGGGCTGAGCAGGCCACAGTGCTGATGGATCTTGAGCAGGAAGTATTTGACGTCTCTGTAGCCGT
>JAJYJB010000004.1 GCA_021789735.1 Nitrospirota bacterium | reverse complement strand
CTATATAACGACCGGCGCGGACAGGCGGAACAAGCCGGTATGGGAGAACGAGAAATACAGTCCTCCCTGCGCCTATAACTGCCCGACCCACATACCCACGCACAAGAGGACCGCGCTCATCAGGGCGGGCAAGCTCCAGGAGGCGCTTGAGTACGTGCTCCAGTACAGCCCGCTTCCGGCGACGGTCTGCGGGCAGATATGCCCGAACCTCTGCATGCAGAGCTGCACAAGAGGGGTGGCGTTCGACTCCCCCCTGAAGATAGACAAGCTGGGCGGCCTCTCGCTTGAGGTAAAGGCGCCCAAGCCGGCCAAAAAGACAGGCCACAAGGTCGCGGTCATAGGCGGCGGCCCGGGCGGGCTTTCGGCCGCCTGGCAGCTCGCGCTCAAAGGCCACCAGGTGGACCTCTACGAGGCCGAGGAGAAGCTTGGCGGAAAGCTTGAGCTCTGCATTCCCAGGGAAAGGCTTCCGCAAAAGGTCCTCAAAAAGGAGCTTTCCAGGTTCGAGGAGATAGGTGTGAAGGTCCACCTGAAGGAAAAGGTGGACAGCAAGAAGTTCGAAAAGATAGCAAAGGCCCACGAGGTTGTCGTGGTGGCGTGCGGCGCGCACAAGCCGAGGGTCATAACCTTCGAGGGTTCCAATAATGCGGTTTCGGCCTACGAGTTCCTGCGGGGAATAAACATGGGGGACAAGCTAAAGCTCAAGGGGAAAAACGTCGCCATAATAGGCGCGGGCAACGTGGGCATGGACGTGGCAACGCAGGCATTTGCCTGCGGCGCGGCCTCCGTCACCGCCGTGGACATCCAGAAGCCCGCGGCCTTTGGCAAGGAGATGGAGGCGGCCTCCCGGATGGGCACAAAATTCCTCTGGCCAAAATTCACGGACAGGTATGACAAAAAAACGAAGACGCTCCATTTCAAGGACGGCTCCTCGCTGCCCGCGGACCTGCTAGTCATCGCCGTGGGCGAGACCCCGGTAGTGGACTTCCTGCCCGGATCGGTAGACAGGGAGAAAAACGGCTGGGTAAAGGTGGACGCAAACGGGCAGACCGCCGAGCCCGGGATCTATGCGATAGGCGATGCGACAAGGCCCGGCCTGGTTACAAACGCCATAGGGCAGGGCAGGGAGACGGCGGAGGCCATCCACGCGGCCTTCATGCACTACGATTACATGCCGGAGGTGAAAGCCCCGATACCCTACGACAGGATAAAGACGGTCTACTACGAGGCAAGACAGGCGGAGGCGCCCGCGTACGATGCAAAATGCGACGCCGACCGGTGCCTGTCCTGCGGGAGCTGCCGGGACTGCCATATGTGCGAGAACGCGTGCTACTGGGGGGCCATATCGAGGGTGGAAAAGCCAGGCGGCGGGTTCGAGTACGTGGTGGACGGCGATAAGTGTATCGGCTGCGGCTTCTGCGCCGGCATCTGCCCGTGCGGCGTCTGGGAGATGAAGGAGAATATCTGAAGGGCGGGTTTTTCAAGCCCTGATCCGCCCCTTGGCGGGTCTAAACCATCAAAGGAAAAAGCAGCGGAGGAATTGCCCCGGTCAAGGTTGCGCAGCTGGTGATACGGCCTGTCCGCTCCGCACCGGCAAAGAAAAAGACATTGCCGCTGTCTATTTTTCTATCCGGAAAGTGATAACCCCTTCCCGTTCTGAAATACTGAGGACCTTGCTCCCAAGCCTGCCTATGATCGCGGGTATGTCGTTTTTGGAGGCCGGGTCTGTGGCAAGCACGCTCAATGTCTCCCCGGCTTCCAGTTCGCTTACGGCCTGTTTTGTCTTTATCACCGGCATCGGACAGACCAAACCTTTCACATCAAGAACTTTTGCTTTGGCCATTTTGCTCTCCTGTCATTTTTTTTGCAAGGAACATCCTCCTTTCTGTTAGCAACCGGAATGCCAGGCTCTCCGTCTGTTTCTGCATAAATGTTAAAATAAACACAGGAATAGCATGAGCACTCAGAAAGATCAGCTGGAAAGGCAGAACCGTAAGCTTTCCATTCTTTATGACATCGCCCTTACCGTAGGCAAGTCCCTTGAATTAAAGGAAGTCCTGGATGACGTGCTGGAAAAGGTGCTTGCCTTCATGCGCGCAAGAAGTGGAGTCATTTACACCATCGATTATGAAACCCTGGATATGGTCCCGGTCACATACAGGAACCTTTCGGAGGAGCTTGTTACGGACCTGACAGAAAACAAGGTGAAGCTGGGGGAATGCATGTGCGGCAGTATCGCCCAGTTTGATCGTGAAGTGGTTATTTTGAGGAACGCATCGGCAGACCACCGCTTCACAAGGAAAAGCGCCCGGGAAGAGGGGATGGATTTTTACGCAGGCTTGCCGATAAAGGCCAAGGGCAAGGTGGTGGGTGTGCTATGCGTGATAAGCCATTCTCCCTACGACTTGGACGAAGACCTGCTGGAGGTGCTCCGCGCCGCCACACTGCCGATAGGGCTCGCGATAGAAAACGCATTGCTTTTTGAAACGGCCCGCAAAGAAGCCAACAACCTTAAACATGAGGGCTTCGTAGGGATCGTCGCCTCCAGCCGCAAGATGCTGGATGTTTTGGACCTTGTCAGGAAGATCATAAATGTGCCTTCAAGCATTCTTATATGCGGGGAAAGCGGCACCGGAAAAGAGCTTATCGCAAGGGCGATACATTTTAACAGCCTTCGGAAAGGGATGCCTTTCCTCGCCATAAACTGCGCGGCCCTGCCGGAGAACCTCCTGGAGTCCGAGATGTTTGGCTATGTGAAAGGTGCTTTTACCGGCGCCGGCACAAACAAAAAGGGCCTTATCGAGGCGGCCGATGGCGGCACGCTGTTCCTGGACGAACTGGAAGCGATGAGCACGGCCCTTCAGGTGAAGCTGCTCAGGTTCCTTCAGGACAGGACGTTTTACAAGCTGGGAGATACAAGGCCAGTGAGTGTGGATGTCCGGATAATCGCGGCCACCAACCGGGATCTTCAAGAGGAGGTCCGGGCCGGACGCTTCAGGGAAGACCTGTATTACAGGCTGAACGTTATCAGGGTGGACCTGCCCGCCCTGAGGGACAGGCGGGAGGATATACCCCCCCTGATCAAATACTTTATCTCCAAATTCAATAAAAAATTCTGCAGATCGGTGAAACGGGTCTCCAGGGAAGCTCTAAGGGCGGCCATGGACCACGAATGGCCGGGCAATGTGAGAGAGCTTGAAAATTCGATAGAAAGGGCCGTGGTAATGGCCGAGACCGAAGAATTGAGATCATCGGACTTGCCTGTGGAAATAGCAGAAGCGAACGCCTCCGGTCCGGACCTGTCCATAGACAGGGCCGAGAGGGAGCACATCCTTAAAGTGCTCAATATCGCTGGCGGAAACAGAAAAAAAGCGGCGCTGCTGTTGAACCTCGATACCACCACCCTTTGGAGAAAGCTCAAGAAATATTCAAACAGTTGATTGCATTTTGCAATCATGATTTTCTAATAGATTCGGACTGATTTTATAAGCATTTCTACCCGGAAAGACCTGACTCAACCAAAAAATCAAATTGCATTTTGCAATCAATTCCTTGTTTGGAAAATCAAAAACCTTTCTTTTCCTGATAAAAATGACTGGGCAAGGATTTTGCTAGTATATGGACAAGAATCAAAAACCCAGCAGGGGAGGTAGAACAATGCCGGTAATAAACGGGCTGAATACTGATGATCTCATCAAAGTAGTGGAGACGGTAAAACAGAAATGGGAAACGGGCAAGACGGTCTGGAAAGCGTCTACTGACTGGAAGGGCGGCTTCCAGGTGCAGACCTGCTCCAGGGAGTTCACCCTCAAGGTGGATGAGCCGGAGATGCTCTGCGGGACAAACATGGCCGCAAACCCGGTGGAGATGGTGCTTCAGGCCTATGGCGCCTGCCTTACGATCGGTTTTGCTATGAACGCCGCGGTAAGGGGAATAAAGCTTGACGGGATACATATCGAACTGGAAGGCGAAATAGATCTGCCGGGGTTTCTCGGGCTGGAGCCGCCGGAAAGCCTGCACATGGACAAGTTGCCAGGGTATAAGACCATACGGACAAAAATAAAAATAGATTCTTCGGCGGACAAAAAGGCCCTGCAGGAGCTCCATGATCACGTGATGAAGACATCCCCTGTGGGCATCACCCTCTCCCGGCCGGTAAAACTGGAATCCAGCCTTGAGGTATAGCGTGCCAAAAACATTCAAGGCGCCTGATAAAGCCGGGGCACCGCCGGAGGAACTCTTTATAGTGCTTTGCGCCTCTGGTTTCGATTCCCCGGAGAGGGTACGCTCAGCGCTCATGTTCGCCACCCTCGCCGCGGCCGGCCAGTACAAGGCCGTTCTCTACTGTATACAGGGCGCGGTAGATGTAATGGCGAAGGGGGCCATTGAAAGACATGAATCACCGGGTTCCCAAGCTCCCACCATCGGCCAGAGATTGCGTGAAGCGATTGATATGGGGGTGCGCATACAATGTTGCTCCCAGAGCATGGCCAACAGGAAACTGAAAAAGGAGGACATGCTTGAAGGCGTGGAGGTCGAGGGGGCGATGAGCCTGATCGAGCTCATAAGCGCCTCAAAAGGGAGCCTTTGTTTTTGATCTTTTTCTCTCCCTCCCAGTGGAGGTCCCCGCGATACCCCTCCCGGGGCCTCCATCTTCCCCAGACCGGGAGTCTGGACCACGTTGGGGCTTTCTTCCCGTTTTTAACGGCTTTTGCGTGTTCAAAACTTGAAAAGGGCCTTTCTTTTGCCTTTTAGTAAATGCTAAAAAAAGGGCTTTGAAAAACCGCTTCTGCCTCAGTATTGTTTCGCTTTGTTGGACCCGCTGTTTTCCGGCCGTACTCTTTCTCCCAAGGATGATCTGCCAAGCGACAAACAAAAACCTTTAAAATTCCCTGACAATGCGTCAGTTCCTTCTGTTGCCACCTCTCCACCTTTGATCCCACCGGCCAGGAGGGTCTTCGTCGCGCGGCATGTTCCATTTATTCATCCTTTACTTGCTCGCTTGCCTTAAGGTATCATTCGCATGACGGCCTGTTTTGATCAGAGATATGAAGAGAGAATCTTTACCGAAAGCTTCTAGGATATCCATTGAATGCCTGCCGGAAGCATGTTTACTGATCGAAAACGATCATGTTATCGATTGCAATCAGGCGGCCCTGGGTCTCATTGGCGCTGTCTCCAAAGACAAAATATTAAACACTCCCCTGTCCGGTTTATTTGCCCGAATACGGCCGGATGGGCATTTCCCCGCTGTGAAAGCCTGCGATATGACAGCTGCCGCCAGGAGCGGCCCCCTAAGGTTCGAATGCGTGTGCAGGCACATGGACGGCAGGAGACTGCCCGTGGAGGTTTGCATGACCGCGGCGAAGGACGGCAAACGTGACCTTGTTTGCGCCATATTGCGCGACATCTCCGGTAAAAACATGGCTGACAAGGACATCCGTGAGTCCAACAAACTGCTTGGCGGCATCATCGATTTCCTTCCGTACCCCACGTTCATAATAGACCGCGAGGGGGTCGTGCTGTTCTGGAACAAGGCGATGGAGCAATTGACGCGCATGACAGCCGCCCAGATCGTGGGAAAGGGCGATTACGAGTACAGCAAGGCGTTTTACGGCGAAAAGCGGCCCATCCTCATAGACATGGTGTCGCAGGACAAAGAGGAGACGATGGAGGAATACCGGCTTGTCAAGTGGGACAGGGAAAACGACAAGCTGTACGGCGAATCGCCGTTTATCCCTTATCTGCAGAGCTACCTGGACGGCTGCGCGGCCGTATTGCGAAATGAAGCCGGCGAGGCGGTAGGGGCGATTGAAATCGTCCGTGACATAACCGAAGAAAAAAATATCGTGAACGAGCTGATTCAGGCCAGGGAAGCGGCCGAGTCCGCCGCGAAGGCCAAGAGTGAGTTCCTCGCGGTCATGAGCCACGAGATACGGACGCCCCTCAACGCGATCCTGGGAATGGCCGATCTGCTGTGGGAGACCGAGCTGAGTCATGAGCAGAAGCAGTACGTCAAGGTATTCAGGACCGCCGGGGAGAACCTGCTGGGCCTTATCAATGACATCCTCGATATTTCAAGGGTGGAATCGGGCACGCTAACCCTCGAAGTTGCGGACTTCGACTTGAACGAACTGCTTGAAAGGACGTGCGAGATCATGGCGATGAGGGCGCACGCGAAGGGCATCGAGCTGGCTTTCCGGGTCATGCCGGATGTGCCTTCATTTCTCGCCGGGGACCCTTTCCGCCTTCGCCAGATACTGATAAACCTGATCGGCAACGCCATCAAGTTCACGGAAAAGGGCGAGGTCGTTGTCGAAGTCAAAAGACAAAAGCCTGAGGCTGACGGGCAAAAGACCCGGACCCTCCATTTTTCCGTCCGGGACACCGGCATAGGCATCCCGCCTGAAAAGAAGGAGACCGTCTTTGAAAAATTCACGCAGGTCGATTCTTCCACTACCAGGAAGTACGGCGGGACGGGGCTCGGGCTTGCCATCACGAAAAGGCTTGTCGAATTGATGGACGGGGAGATCGGGGTGGAAAGTAAACCGGGTGAGGGCAGCACGTTCAGTTTTACAGCAAAACTGGGCGTCCGGGAGCGCGCGGAAAGAAGCCGCCGGTCCCGGAAGGCGGCGGATATAAAGGGGCTTCGGGCGCTTGTCGTGGATGACAACGCCACCAACCGCATGATACTGGCCAGCCTGCTTTCCAGATGGGGGGCGGGAGTAAGCGAATCCGGAGGCGGGACGCAGTGCCTCGATGAACTGAAGCGGGCAAGGGACGCAGGCGCCGCATATGACCTTTTGCTTCTGGACTGCTTCATGCCCGGGATGGACGGCTTTCAGGTGGCCGAGTGCATAAAAAAGGACCCCTCCCTTGCGGGCATGACGGTCATGATGCTGACCTCCGGCAACACCACGGTCCAAACCGCCAAGGCGAGACAACTGGGGATAGCAAGGTGCCTGATCAAACCCATAAAACAGTCGGAGCTGCGGGAGGCCATCTGCTCCGAGCTCGGAGGCCGGCGGCGTCCGGGCGAAAAACGCCCGGCGAAAAAGCCGTCCTCCGCCGTGCCGCCGCTCAATGTCCTTCTTGTCGACGACTCCCCGGACAACAGGCTGCTTATCCAGGCGTATTTTAAAAAGACGCCCTGCAAAATTGACATGGCTGAAAACGGTGAGGCGGGCGCGGCCCGGTTTATCTCGGGCAGATATGACCTTGTGCTCATGGACGTGGAGATGCCCGTGATGGACGGCTACGCGGCGACAAGGATAATCCGGAAATTCGAGCTGGAGCAGGGGACAAGGGCCACTCCCATCATCGCCCTTACCGCCAACGCCTTTAAAGAGGACGTGCGGAAAAGCCTTGAGGCTGGGTGCACGGCCCACCTGGCCAAACCCGTGAAAAAAGAGTCGCTGTTTGCGGCCATACGGGACTTGACGGACCGCGCCAACGACAGCGCCACTGTCCATGTAAGCGCCGGGCTTGAAGAGCTTGTGCCGGGGTTTCTCAAAAACAGGCGGGCGGATGTCCGGAGAATGGCGGAGGCGCTGAAAAAAGGGGATTACGACACCATACGGGCGCTCGGCCACAGCATGAAAGGCACGGGCGGAGGCTACGGGTTTGATCTCGTTTCGGACCTGGGCCGCCTCCTTGAGGAGGCGGCAAAAGAGAAAGACTCCGCGCTGCTTGAAAATATTACAAAAAAGCTCTCAGGCTATCTTGAAAAGGTCAGGTTGGTGTTTGACGCCGAATGACTGAAAAAGCGGACATACTGGTCGTCGACGACGACGAGAGCTTCAGGCTGCTGATAGGGACGCATTTAAGGAAGGCCGGTTTTGCGCCGCTCCTTGCGGACGGCGGCCCGGCCGCGCTCCATATCCTCGGAAAACGCAATGTGGATATCATCATATCGGACCAGGAGATGCCGGGGATGGACGGCACGCGGCTTCTGGCCGAGACAAGGTCCAAATACAGCCACATACCTTTCATCATGCTCACGGGCCACGGGGACCTGAAAAATGCCGTCCAGTCGATAAAACGGGGCGCCTATGATTACATCGCCAAGCCTTACGACAAGGGCGCGCTTTTAGCGGTCATAAACCGCGCGCTTGATTTCCGGAGGCTCCGGGACGGGCACAAAAGCCTCAGGGAACGCATGGGAGAGCTTTACAGCTTTCAGAATATTATCACGAAGTCCCCAGCGTTGATGGACGCCCTCAAACTGGCCGAAAAGGTGGCCAAAAGCCCCGGCACGGCGGTGGCCATTCAGGGAGAAAGCGGCACCGGCAAGGAGGTGCTGGCGAGGGCCATCCACTATGCTGGAGAGAAGATGGAAAACAGGTTTGTCGCGGTCAACTGCGCAGCGATCCCGGCCGCTCTCCTTGAAAGCGAGCTTTTCGGCCATACCAAAGGGGCCTTTACAGGCGCGGACAGGGAAAAGGAAGGCAAGTTCGGCCTCGCCCGCGGCGGCACAATACTGCTGGATGAAATAAGCGACATGCCCGCCGCGCTTCAGGCAAAACTGTTGAGGGTGCTGCAGGAGCGGGTTTATGAGAAACTGGGCTCGAATGAGTCCGCCAGGGCCGACTGCAGGGTCATAGCCGCGACCCACCGGGATTTGAGCGCCCTTGTGAAAGACGGGCTTTTTCGCGAAGACCTCTACTACCGGATAAACGCATTCCCGATTTTCCTTCCGCCCCTCAGGCAGAGGAAGGAAGACATCCCGCTTCTGACGGAGCACTTCATCGGGCAGTTCAGCCGGAAACTTGGGAAGCATATTACCGGGATCTCTGCCCGGGCCATGGACGCGCTCCTCGATTACCACTGGCCGGGCAACATAAGGGAGCTTGAAAACTGCCTGGAGCGGGCCGCCATCGTGACAGAAGGCGGGCTCATAAGGCCCGAACACCTTGTCATAAAGGCGCCGGAGAGACAGGCTGGAGCAAACGCGGTCCGCATAACCGTGGACATCGGCTCTCCCGGCACCTCTCTGGAGGGCATTGTAAACGAAGTCCTGCAAAAAACACTCGAAAAGTGCGGGGGCAACAAATCCCGCGCGGCGGAAGTCCTGAAGGTGGACCGCAAGATGTTTTACAGGAGAGGATAAAATACCCCGGTTGGTCCTGCTTGCCGCGATTTTTCCCTGAAACCAGGCGCTGGCCGGGGGCTGCTTCAAAGGGCGCAAAACTTGAAAAGACCCTTCCATTTGCCTTAAAATAAATGATTAGATGATAAAAGGAGGGCTTTGAAACTGCCATGAAGGAAGGAATACATCCGGATTATAAAGAGGTCCAGGTCGTCTGCGCATGCGGAAACACCTTCACTACGCGCTCCACGGCCGCCGAGATACGAGTAGACATCTGCTCCAGCTGCCACCCGTTTTTCACAGGCAAGCAGAAGATAGTGGACTCCGAGGGCCGCGTGGAGAAGTTCAAGAAGAAATACGCCGCAAAAAAAGAAAGCTAGCTGAAAGAACGTTCATAAAGGGGCGGCCCGGCGGTCTTCCGTATAAAAAAGAAAGATACTCCGGCGCCCCTTTTGTTTTTCTTCTGACGGGAAAAAGGCAGAAAATAGAAAATGAATGAGCGGAAGCCGGAGCAAAGGCAAAAAAACTCCATAGGCGGACAGGCGGTTATAGAGGGGGTAATGTTCAAGTCCCGCAGGGGCTGGGCGGTGGCCGTAAGGCAGCCGGGCGGGGGCATAAAGCTGAAAAGCGAGCCCCTCAAGACCCACGCGGGCGAGAAGGTCCCGTTCATAAGGGGGGCCATCATCCTTTTTTATACCCTGCTTCTTGGCATGAAGGCCCTGGAGTTTTCGGCGCGCGTGGCCTCGGAGGAAGATGAAAAGCCGCTTTCCCCCGTCCAGATGGGCCTTACGCTTGCCGTGTCCCTGGTTGCCGCTGCGGGCCTTTTCCTTTTCCTGCCGTTGTATGCGGCCAGGCTGGCCGGCTCGCTCATCCCGGCGGTTTCCGCCAGCGGGGTGCTTTACAACCTTGTGGACGGCCTGGTCCGCGTTGCGCTTTTTTTGATCTATATATGGGCCATCGGGCTTTGGAAGGAGATAGGCAGGATATTCGAGTACCACGGCGCGGAGCACAAGGTGATACACGCCTATGAGGACGGCCGTATGGACATGGAGAAGATAAAAAGCGAAAGTCCGCTTCATCCGCGCTGCGGCACTAGTTTCCTGCTCATAGTGCTGGTGCTTTCGATACTGGTTTTCTCCCTGGTGCCCCGGGACTGGCCTTTTTACGCGAAATTCCTGTCCAGGTTTGCGCTGATGCCTTTTGTGGCCGGGCTCTCCTATGAGCTCCTGAAGGCGGGCGCGAAATATGAATCGAACCCGGTTGTGCGCCTCCTTGTGCTGCCCGGGCTTGCTCTGCAGAGGCTCACGACGGACGAGCCGGATGAACTGCAGCTTGAAGTTTCGCTCAAGGCGTTTGAAGGTGTCATGGCTTTTGAGGAAGGTGTGAAATGAGGCTTATAGAGAACCTTGAAGGTGTGGAAAAACATTATGGGGAGCTTACGGAAGAGCTCTCCAGGCCGGAGGTCATTCAGAACCGGGAGCTTTACCAGAAACTCTCCCGCGAGCAGGCGGAGCTCTATCCGCTTGTGGAGGAGATAAAGAGATATAAAAAACTCCTTGCCGACATGGAGGAGGCCGAAAAGCTGCTTGGCAGCGGGGACGAGGAGCTGAGGAAAATGGCCGTCGAGGAGCTGGACGAGCTTAAGCGGGAGAGGCCGGATTTTGAAAAGAACCTGACGCTCATGCTCATCCCAAAAGACCGCCGGGACGAAAGAAACGTGATCCTGGAGATAAGGGCGGGCACCGGCGGAGAGGAGGCGGCGCTTTTTGCCTCCGAGCTCTTCAGGATGTACTCCAAGTATGCCGAGGCCAAGAGGTGGAAGGTGGAGGTCATAGACTCAAGCGTCACCGGGCTTGGGGGCATAAAGGAAATAGTTGCGTCCATTCAGGGCAGGATGGCCTTCAGCAGGCTTAAGTTCGAAAGCGGGGTGCACCGGGTGCAGAGGGTCCCGTCCACTGAGGCCTCCGGAAGGATACACACCTCCGCCGCCACGGTGGCCGTGCTGCCCGAGGCCGAGGATGTGGACATCAAGATAGAGGAAAAGGACCTGAGGATAGACACCTTCTGCTCGGGCGGGCATGGGGGCCAGAGCGTAAATACCACGTATTCGGCCGTGAGGATAGTGCACATGCCCACCGGGGTGGTGGTGCAGTGCCAGGACGAGCGCTCCCAGCTTAAGAACAGGGAAAAGGCCATGAAGGTGCTGCGCGCCAGGATCTACGAGATCGAGCAGGAGAAGCTCGAAGAGGAACGCGCCAGGGAGAGAAAGTCGCAGGTGGGCACCGGGGACCGCAGCCAGCGCATAAGGACGTACAACTATCCCCAGAACCGCGTGACGGACCACAGGATAGGGCTCACCCTTTACAAGCTGGACCGCTTTCTGGAGGGCGACATGGACGAGATGATAGACAGCCTTATAGCCTATTTCCAGACCGAAAAACTCAAGGAGATCTCAGCCCTTGACGGAAGCCCGGACGGCCAGGGCGCTTGAGGCCCTTAAATACGCCATAGACTTCCTGGCGGGCCTCGGGATAAAAGAGGCAAAAGAAGAGGCCCGCGCCATCCTTAAAGACGGCCTTGGCATTGACACCCTTGTCCTCTACCGGGACAATTCGCCCCTGACTGCCCCGGAGCTCCGGAAGTTAAATGAAATACTCGAAAGAAGAAAAAAGCGCGAACCCCTTCATTATATCCTGGGGTTTGTCTGGTTTTACGGCCTTAAGATAAAGGTGGGGCCTGGCGCCCTCATACCCCGGCCCGAAACGGAGATACTGGTCCGGGAGGCCCTGGAGAGGGCAGGCAGGCTCAGGGCGGGCAAAGACGGGGGGCCGCTCCTGCGAGTGCTTGATCTCTGCACGGGAAGCGGCGCGATAGCCCTGGCCCTGGCCAAAAACCTCCCTGATGCGCAGGTCACCGCCGTGGACATCTCCGAAGACGCCCTGGAGTGGGCGCGGAAGAACATGGAACTGAACGGCGCGGAAAAAAACCTCAGGCTTCTCAAAGGGGACCTCTTTGCCCCGGCCGGTCAGGAACGCTTCAGCATTATCACCGCCAACCCCCCCTACATAAAAGACAGGCTCATAGAAAAGCTGGAGCCCGAAGTGGGCTGCTGGGAGCCAAGGGTCGCCTTAAGCGGCGGCGAAAGCGGTCTGGTCCTGACCGAAGATATCATCCGGCAGGCCCCGGACCATCTTGAGCCAAACGGATGCCTGCTTATGGAGATGGCAGGGGGGACGGACACATCTCTCCTCTCGGGCCTGGCAGCCCAGGCCGGCCTGCGCGTGGAAAATATCGTCCGGGACCTGGCCGGATGGGAGAGGGTGTTCATAGCCCGGAAGCGTTCATAGCCGGAAACCGGGGCCGTCCGGTAAAACACATCGCGCCGCCCCGGAAGATGGCGCTTTTCTTGACTTTGATCTTCTTCTCATGTAAATTTTTCTTAAATTGCATTAAGCCGCCCCTTAGATCTTAAAACTTGCAAGCAAAAAGGCCGGGAAAAGGACAAATGGCAAAGATCAAAGTCGCTGTCATCGGTGTCGGCAATTGCGCAAGCTCCCTTATCCAGGGGATCGAATATTACAAAGGGCTTCACGCTGGTCACCCGGAGGCGGGCCTGGGTCTGATGAACCATAAAATAGGCCCTTACTCTCCGAGGGACATCGAGGTGGCCGCGGCCTTCGATATAGATAAAAGGAAGGTGGGCAAACCCCTTTATGAGGCAATTTTTGCCGCCCCCAACTGCACCAAACGGATAGCAGGCAGGGCATTTGGCAAAAAAGGGCCCATAGTGGAAATGGGCCACATCCTGGACGGCGTCTCCGGCCACTTGGCGGACTACCCGGAGGAGAAGCGTTTTGCCCCCGCGCAAAAAAAACCGGTCAACATAGCGGACGTGCTTAAGAAGACCGGCGCGCGCATACTCATCAACTATCTGCCTGTGGGCTCCGAGCAGGCGGTGCGTTTCTACGCCGGAGAGGCGCTGAAGGCGGGCGCGGGTTTCATAAACTGCATGCCGGTGTTCATAGCTTCCAATGAGGAGTGGGCCGGGCTCTTCGAGGAAAGGGGACTGCCCATAATAGGCGATGACATTAAAAGCCAGCTCGGGGCGACCATAATCCACCGCACGCTTGCCAGGCTCTTTGAGGACAGGGGCGTGAAGCTGGACAGGACCTATCAGCTCAATGTCGGCGGGAACACCGATTTCCTCAATATGCTTAACGCAAGCAGGCTTAAATCCAAGAAGATATCGAAGACCCAGTCCGTCCAGAGCCAGATGAGCTCCCCCCTGAAGGCAGACGACATACACATAGGCCCGTCCGATTATGTGCCCTGGCTCTGTGACAACAAAGTCTGCTTCATCCGCATGGAGGCCCGCATATTCGGCAACATCCCGATTGACCTGGAGCTAAGGCTCTCGGTCGAGGACTCGCCTAACAGCGCGGGCGTCGTAATAGACGCCATCCGGTGCATGCAGCTTGCCCTGGACCGAAAAATGGGGGGGGTATTGTCCGAGCCTTCGGCCTATTTCATGAAGCACCCGCCCAGGCAGTTCCCGGATGCGGTCGCAAAAACGATGGTGCAGGACTTCATCGCGGGGAAATAGGTTTTGATCTCTTCCCGTCTTGCCCGCCGTGTGGAAAAGCCCCTCCTGCCTGTCATGAGGAGAATAAAGGTAAGTCCCAACGCCCTGACGCTGGCCGGGTTCCTCATAACTACGGCCGGGGCCTGCGTGCTGGCTTATGATCTGCGGGCTGGAGGGCTGGTCATCCTTCTGGGGAGCCTGTTTGACAGTTTCGACGGTATGGTGGCAAGGGCAAACGGCAAGGAAAGCGCGTTTGGAGCTTACCTGGATTCGGTGCTGGACCGCTATTCGGACGCCTTTATCTTCCTTGGCCTTGCATATCACCTGAGGGCGGACGCGGTGGCCGCCGCGCTTTGCCTTGGCGCCCTCGTCGGCGCCTCCCTGGTCAGCTACACCAGGGCCAGGGCGGAAGGGCTTGGCGCGGAGTGCAAAGTAGGCATCATGGAGCGTCCGGAGAGGATAATACTTGTCACCGCGGGCTCGATCTTCGGGTTCATAGTGCCCGCCCTGTGGGCGCTTTTCGTGTTCACGCATTTTACCGCGCTTCAGAGGATGGTCCATACCAGAAATGCGCTTGCCGTGGGAAAAGGAAAGGGAAAAAAGAATGCCGTCCGCCCAACCATCATTTCCCTAAAACATATGGCCGGGCACGGTAAAGGCAAGCGGAAGGCCGGCCGCTACGGCGAGCCGGAGGAACCCTGACCCGCACCGCATTCGCCCTGGATTAGGGACGCCATTCACATCCGGTCCCGCCGGCCCTGCCAATGCCTGAAAAGAAAAAGCACCTTCCCGCCTGTCTCCCGTAATTTGCTTTTAAATCCGCCTGTATGATATAACTTATGCACGGCTCCTTGCTCCCGGGGGTAGCCAGAAACGGGGGCTATGGCCGCATTAAGGCGGCCCAATATCCAGAAGGAGGTTTTTGAAAAGGGTGAATTATTACGAAAACACGGTAATCCTCGACGACACGCTTTCCGAAGAAGACCTGCGCGCGGCAATCGAAAAGATAAAGGGCGTAATGCAGGACGCCGGAGGTCAGATAGTAAAGACGGACGAATGGGGCATGAAGAAGCTTGCCTACGAGCTCAACAAGCACAAAAGGGGTTTTTACGTCCTTTACAGCCTCAAGGCCCCTTCAAACGCCATCCAGAAACTTGAAGAGTTCTACAAGATCTATGATCCGGTCATGAAGCACATGGTCATAAAGCTGGAGAAAAAACAGGCCCGGGCCCTTGAGGCAAGCATTCAGGCAGCGGCCGCGCCCGCCGCGCCTGTTGCACCCGCTCCGGAGGAAACGGCGCAGTAAGGCGGAAAAAGAAAATGTTTAACAAGGTCATTTTCGCAGGCAACCTTACGCGTGACCCGGAGCTGAGATACAGCGCACAGGGCACGCCGGTCTGCAGTTTCAGCCTGGCCGTAAATTCCAGGGTGAAACAGGGGCAGGAATGGAAGGACGAGGTCCTCTTCATGGACATAGTCGTATTTGGGAAACAGGCGGAGAGCTGCGGCCAGTATCTTTCCAAGGGCAGGCCCGCGCTTGTGGAAGGCAGGCTCCGGGAGCGGCGCTGGGAGCATGACGGGCAGCAGAGGGTGAAGTTCGAGGTGCTGGCCCAGACCGTCCGTTTCCTGGGCGCATCGGGAGGCAAACGCCAGGCGGAAAGCGCCGGTGCGCAGGGGCCGGATGCCTATATGCCGCCCCCCGACGACGCGATAGACGAGCCTTTTTGATTTGATTTAACTTAACTAAAAAAAGAAAAGGAAAAATAAAAATTGGGATACAAGGACAGTAAACTGAGCAGGGGCAGCAAAGGTCCAAAGAAATTCACCAACAGAAGGAAGTTCTGCAGGTTCTGCTCGGAGAAGATCGAATTTATCGATTACAAGGACCTGAAGGGTCTGAGGGCATACATTACGGACAGGGGGAAGATCCTGCCCAGGAGGATGACCGGGGTCTGCGCTCTTCACCAGAGGGAGCTGACAACGGCCGTCATGAGGGCAAGGAATATCGCCCTTCTGCCCTTCGTTGAAAAATAATAAGGTTCAAGGGGCCGGAAGGGGCCCGGATAGCAAGCCGATCAGATGAGAATACCCAAAACCTGGGTCAGGCCGCTGACAGAAAAGATCATAGGCAAACTCGTGAGCGAGGGGCTTGTGGAGGCCTCCGTCCCGATGGACACCCTTATTGCGGAAGCCGAGGCGATCATGCTCGATGAGCTCATGGTCGAAGACAGGCTGAACGACGAGGTAAGGGGGCTTCTTAAGAAGTACGAAGGCGATATCGAAAAGGGAAGGCTGGACTACAGGAAGATGTTCGACCTTACGAAGCAGAAGCTTGTAAGGGAAAGAAACCTGGTGCTCTGATGCTTTCCGATGAGAAGGTAACGCATCTGAGCCATGTGCTCCTGAAAGGGCTTCTGGAGAGAAAGCTGGTCGCCCTGAAGGGCGAGGAGGCGCAGGCGCGCAAGGTCATAAAAAGGGTCGTCGGGGCCGAGCTCAAGGCCGGCGAGCAGATAGACGCTGCCGTAAGAAAGAAGCTCGAATCCTATTCCAGGAAGATCGTTGAAGGCAGCCCGGAGTGGGAGATACTCTACCGGAAGTTCTACCAGGAAGAGGAAAATAAAAGAGGACGTCCAAGCATATAGGGGGCGTGAAACGGGCGGACAAGGGGGAAAAGAGGACCTTAAAAAAAGCCTGGTCTGACAAAGAAAAGATCCTTCTTGTAACGTTCATACCTCTTGCGGCGGGCGTCTTCCTGCGTTTTCCGCTGTCGCACCCCTATTTCTGGTTTTCCGCCGCCCTTTCCGTCTGCGGCTATTTCCTTTTCCGGTCCCTTTATCCAAAAAAAAGCGGCCCGCTGGAGAATACCGGCCTTATGGTTTCCCTGGCGGTCATATTGGGTGGGCTTTCCCTGTCACTCCGGTGGGCGGCATATCTGTGCATCCCTCTTGCGGTGGGGGCCGGCTCTTTTTTTGACTGGCAGGTCTTCGTGCCGGCATGGGCCGCGATCGTTGTCTTTGGGGCCGGGGACATGGCCCAGGGCAGGCGGGGGACGTTTCCACTCATTCTTTTTTCCATAGCGGCGGGGGCCGTTTCGCATTTTGCCTTAAAGAGGTTCAAGGGGCTGGCGGCCAACCTTGCGGAAAAGGTGAGCAGGCTTGATGAGGAAACAAAAAAAAGCGGGCCCGGACTGTCAACAGGGGACCTGGATGTGCTTGGGGCCGCGGAAAGGGAGTTCTCCCAGGCGCTTCTGCTTGCCAGGGAAGTGCTTGAGGCGGATTCGGTCAGTGTTTTCCGGGTGCACGAAGGGGGCATGGCCCTAAAGAGCTCCACGGCAGCGGACATAAGGCTGGGAAGCGGAGGAGCGCTCAGGCTATGCCTTGAGAACGGGCATGCCGTGTGCTTAAACCGTATGGACCAGGAAAAATTTTCCGCGGGGTACGGGCATGGCAATTGGAAAAAACCCGTCCTTTCCATGATGGCTGCACCCCTGCTCCTGGGAAACAGCGTTCTTGGCGTTGCCGCCTGCGACAGCAGCCGTGCCGGCGCGTTCGGGCGGAGGCAGCTGTCTGACTTCCGGAGGTTCTGCGCTTTTTTTTCGGGCATGATGGGCAGGGAGCGGGTCTTTGCCGAGATGAAAAGGAACCTGGACGGGCTTGAGGTCTTCGAGGAGGAAAGCTCAAAGATATTAAAGCATCTGGCAAAGGAGGACATAGCCCGGGAAGGGGTGCTCGCGGCAAGGAAGATCGCGCCCCTGGCAACCGCCATTTTCCTCAAACTGGAAGACGGATACGAGATGGCGGCCGCCACCGGGTTTTTGCTCTCTCCGGAGCATGACAAGACAAAGAAGAAAACTGCCTTTTTCAAGACCCTGAAGGGCACTCTCGTGGCAAACGCGTTTGCGGGAGGGCAGGAGCCGGTATATATCTCTGACTGCCGGGATTATCCTGTTGCCACCCTGCCGTTCGACTGCGGTTTCCCGGTAAAGTCCATTTTCCTTCAGCCCCTCGCAGACGAAAATGACACGTTTGGCGTCCTGGGGATGTTTTCCGAAAGGACAAATTCCCTCTCCGCGCATCAGATAGAGCTCATAAAAATGTTCTCCAGCAAGCTGTCTTTCACCTTCTCAAGGGCCATGCTACATGAGAAACTCGCCATGCTGGCGGTAACTGACGCGCTGACCGGGCTTTTCAACCGGGGCCATTTCGAGGAGGCCATCTCCAGGGAGTTCAAAAGGCTGGTGCGCCACCCAAGGCCGCTCTCGCTGCTTCTTGTGGATATAGACCATTTCAAAAAAATAAACGACCAGTACGGTCACACGGCTGGGGACTCGGTGCTTAAAATGGTCGCCTCCACGATCAAAAAGGTCATGCGGGACACGGACGTGGTGGCCAGGTACGGCGGCGAGGAGTTTGTGGCCATTCTGGCCGACACGGACAAGCCGGGGGCCGGGAACCTTGCCGAGAGGCTGAGGAAAACCATCTTCCTGAGCCCAATTGACATCGGAAGAAAAGCGGTCAACGTGACGGTAAGCATCGGCGTTTCCTCTTTCCCCAGGGACGCGGACAGCCGTGAAGAGCTGGTTGAGCTTGCGGACAAGGCCCTCTACAGCGCCAAGAGCGGGGGCAGAAACAAGGTCTGCCTGGCTGATCAGACGGTTTGACCCCGCCCCGCCATGGGGTTTTTGTGATCCGCATCACCCGCCTGAAATTCGTTGCAAGTCCTCGAAACTCTTCATTTTTTTCTTGAAAAAAAGCCGCTGCTTCTGATATGCTTAGGCCTGAGAAATATAGGTAAAAAAATCTGCACCGGAGGGTCAACGGGGCGTGCCTCGGGTTGAAGATTCAGGAAAGTTTTACCAGCCATATCCCGTCAACGAAAAAAGAGCCAGGCGCGCGGCGGTTTTGCCGTTTTTTGCCCTCGTCTTTTTTGGCATTCTTTTTTTAGTCCATCCGGCCCATGCCCTGACCTACAGGGTGCGCAAGGGCGACACCCTGGACCGCATAGCCAGGCGGTACAGGATAAGCGTAGAAAAGCTGAAGCGGGAGAATGGTCTTTCAACAAGCTTGCTCAGGCCGGGCAGGAAGCTGAGGATACTGGAGGCAAGAAGGGGCCGCAGGCGTGAAAAGATAAAAAACAAAAGGCATCCGCGGGCCAAATATGCAAGGAGGGCCCGTCAGCATGCAAAAACGCACCCTCGCGTACGCCGTATAAGGCATATTCTCCGCCATCGGATAAGGCATAAAAGGCAAAAGCATCTCCGCCAAGTGGTCCGCGGGAGCGGCCATGAGTCCAAGCACGTTTCCGCCCGCCCTGCATACAATGACAACCCCGTATCCCGCGGCGGGGCAGCCGCATCCTCGCCTGATGCGGGACAGAAAGGCGCTCCGGTGGATAGCGGGGAGAAGGCCCCAGCCGCAGCCGCGCCCTCCACTCAAGTGGCGGGCATATCGAATGCGGCGGGCACCGCCCTCATGAACGCCACAACCTCCGCCATCTTCAACAGCATAGTCCGGGAGGCCGCCCGCGACAGCAGGGAGGCCGGAATGGATTACAGCCATCGCGTGACGGCTTACAGGGACCGCTACCACAGGGTCAGAAGGGGCGAGACCCTCTTTTCCATAGCCAGAAGGTACGGTACGACGATAAAAAAGTTAAAGCGCCTGAACGGCATGAGGTCCTCGAAATTGAGGATTGGCCGGAGGCTCCTGGTGAGCAGGAGGATTTTTCGCGCCGAAGAGGAGGCCCCAGGCGAATACAGGGTGAAAAAAGGGGACACGTTCGACAGGATCGCGAGGGAATTCCACCTGGATGCGGAAAAGCTCATGGACATAAACGAGATGGATTCCAGCGACCTGAGGCCAGGGCAGATCATCAAGCTTTCCAGTGGAGATGAAAGCCGGTCCGCCGCGGCTGAAGCAGCGGTATCCGCCCCCTTGATAGAATCAAAAATAAAAGAGCTGCAGAGCTCAAAGACGTTGCAGAAGCTTAGCCTGAAGGACAGGCTTATGCTTTTTGCCAAGCTGATGCTCAATATCCCGTACCGCTTCGGCGGGACGAGTCTTTATGGCATAGATTGCTCGGCGCTGGTGCAGAAGGTGTTCAGATTCCTTAACATAGACCTTCCCCGCACGGCAAGGCAGCAGTACAAGGAAGGGGTCCCGGTGAGCCTGGACGACCTTGCCATCGGGGACCTCGTTTTTTTCAGGACATATGCCTCATTCCCCTCGCACGTGGGCATATACATAGGCAAAAACCTGTTCATCCATGCGTCCTCCGGCGGGCACAGGGTCAAGCTTGGGAGCCTGACCACCCCCTACTTCATGAAGCGCCTGATAGGGGCAAAAAGGCTTTTGACCGGCGGAGGGGAACTGCCCAACCCCGGCAGCGGCAAATAAAAAAGAGGATATTTTACTTTTACGCGCGTCCAGAAGCTGTTTTCTTCCCCGGTCCGGCCCGCATCGGATTTTTTTTCGCTTGACTGATTGCCTTCAATGTGCAACCATTCAATCAAGGATTGGTTTTTTACTTTGGAACGGACTTGGAAAAACAAAAACACAAAAAACTGCTATTACGGAGCTTCCCCTTTTCAATGAGGTTTCCAGAAACTGAAATGAACGCACCGGTCAGGATCGCATGAGTTCCGAACAAAAACAAAAACAAAAACAAAAAAATCCAGACAGCCTGAAAGTCAGAAAAAACTGAAAGGAGCCAAGATGGCGAAGAAGATTTATGTAGGGAACCTCTCTTATGATGTGTCTGAGGACCTGTTGCGCGAGACTTTTGAAAAGATAGGGGAAGTGCGGTCTGCAAAGGTCATAAAGGACGAGGTGACAGGGCGTTCCAAAGGTTTTGGTTTTGTGGAAATGCCCTCGGATGAGGACGCCGATCGCGCCATCTCCACCCTGGATGGCCAGACTCTTTTGAACCGGCCCATGAAGGTAAGCGAGGCCAGGCCTCTTGGTGAAAGGGGCAGAGGGGAAGGCAGGCCCGGCGGGAGGCCCTTCGGCAAGGAAAGGGGCGGCAGGTTCAGATAGGAGAGAAAAATACACAGGGCCGTGGTAAAAGATAAAATAAAAAAATAAAATCAAGTCAGAGTAAATTCAAATAAAAACCGTTTTCAGACGGTCCTGAGAAGGACTTCTTTGACGGTTTTTGTTTTTTCCTCTTCATGGATCCTGAAAGCCCGGACCTGCGGGTTCCGCTTTTCATCAGCGGAAAGCCCTATTATTATGTAGACCACGTCCCAGACCGCCAGAAGGACATCTTTTGGCGAAGGATATGCCTGGCCGTGCGGGTGGCTGTGATAGATGGCGAGCATCTGCATGCCTTCTTTTTTCAGCTCTTTTTCTATATGGAGCTGCTGGCGGGGGTCCAGCCGGTAGCTTACGGCGGAGCGGTCCGCGTTCTCGCCCCGGAAGATGCGCTCAACAAGACATTTTTTGTTTTTGTTTTTGTCCTGCGGATGGCCGGCAAGGACCCCGCAGACCTCGTTTTCCGGGTCTCCGGCGGCATGGCCGGTCATCTCCCGGTAGATATCCAGGGGGATGTCCAGCCCGTCAGGCTGCTGGTCCTGTTCCATAAAAAGCCTTTAGGGATTGCACTTCCTTCTTTCAGCTTCAGCCCATCTGGCAGTATCCGGCGTCGTAGTCCTTAAGCTCCGTGATGGTGGGATTGTCGCCGCATACCGGACAGTTAGGATTTCTCGGGACCTTGACCTTCCTGAACGAAGTTGAAAGGGCGTTATAGATCAAAAGGGCATTTTTAAGCGGCTCCCCTTGCCCCAGGATTATCTTGAGCGCTTCGGTCGCCTCAAGCGCCCCGATGACCCCCGGCAGCACCCCAAGCACGCCGGCTTCCTGGCAGGAAGGCACCAGCCCCGGAGGAGGAGGTGCTTCAAAGAGGCAGCGGTAGCAATGCCCCTCGTGAGGGATCACAGTGGTCACCTGCCCCTCAAAGCGGAGGATGGCCCCGCTCACAAGGGGTTTCCTGGAAAGGACGCAGGCGTCGTTCACGAGATACCGGGTGGGGAAGTTGTCGCTTCCGTCTATGACAAGGTCATACTCCTCGATGATGCCTGTTATGTTGTCCTTGTTCAGGCGGCCCTTCAGGGGCACCACTTTCACGTCAGGGTTGAGCGCCTCGAAAGTGCGCTTTGCGGATTCCACCTTGGGCATCCCTATGGTGCTTGTGCTGTGGGCTATCTGCCTTTGGAGGTTGGAGAGCTCAACAACATCGTCATCCACCAGGCCTATGGTGCCCACGCCGGCGGCGGCAAGGTAGTAGCCTGCCGGGCAGCCAAGCCCGCCCGCTCCCACAAGCAGCACCTTTGCCCCAAGGAGCTTTTTCTGCCCCTTGCCGCCAACCTCCGGCAGTATTATATGGCGGCTGTAACGCTGTATCTGGTCATCGGAAAATTCCATCTCAGTCCTTCTCCTTGCGTACGATGATGACCCATTCCTTTATGCCCGTCTGTTCCACCTTGAGGACCTTTTGCCCGTGGTCCTGCATCGATTTTGGTATGTTGTGCACTGCCTCGGGGTAGTCCAGCACTATCTCAAGCACCTCTCCCAGCTCCATGTCCTCTATGGCCAGCTTGGCCTTCACAAAGGTATAGGGGCAAACAAGCCCCCTGATATCCAGGTTCTTGTTTTTTCCCCTGCCCGCCTCTTCTGTCCGTTCAGTCTCTTTTTTGTCCCTGCTGTCTGAAACCTTCTCCGCCACGCCTCTTTCCCTCCCGGCTTGAAAATAAAAAACGGAAACCAAAAACAAAAAAATTCCTACTCTTCTCCCTCTACCCTTATCAGGCAGTTCTTGCCTGTAACGACCGCCCGAAGGCTTTCTATCTTCCTGATGGCCTTTCTTACGTTTTTTTCCTTTGCCTTATGGGTAAGGATGACAAGGGGAACGGCCTCGCCTTCTTTCCTGCCCTTCTGGATGACCGAGGCTATGCTTATGTTGTTTTCCCCCAGGACGCCCGATATCCTTGAGAGCACTTTCGGCCGGTCAAGCGCGTCAAAGCGGAAATAGTACATGCTTTCCACCTCGTCCATCGGACGGATGCTCAAACCGGACCTGTAAGCCTTCAGGGCAGCCGGACCGCTTCTTGGCAGGGCCCCGCCAACTATCCTCTGTGCGATGTCCGCTATATCGCTCACCACCGCTGAACCTGTCGGCATGTCCCCAGCCCCCCTGCCGTAATAAAGGGTGTCGCCTGTCTCGCGCCCGTTCACGTATATCGCGTTCATCACGCCGTCGACTTTTGAGATCAGATAATCCTTGGGGAGCATCGTAGGGTGGACGCGCAGCTCCACCTGCCCGTCTGCCGCCTTCGCTATGGCCAGGAGTTTTATCTTGAAGCCAAGCTCGGAGGCGAAAGCTATGTCCGCCGGGGTGATGCCCGTTATCCCCTCCGTGTAGACCGACTTGTAGGACAGCGGTATGCCAAAGGCAATGGAGGCCAGAATGGTCAGCTTGTGTGCCGAATCGGCCCCGCCTACATCCAGAGTGGGGTCGGCCTCGGCGTAGCCCAACTCCTGCGCCTCCTTGAGCACCTTTGAAAATTCCATCCCCTCGTCCGTCATCTTGGTAAGTATGTAGTTGGAGGTGCCGTTTACGATGCCGTACACGTAATTTATGCGGTTTGCGATCAGCCCCTCTCCAAGGGCCTTTATTATCGGTATGCCGCCCCCCACACTGGCCTCGAAACCGACGCTCACGCCGTATTTCCCCGCCGCGCCGAATATCTCCCGGCCATGCTCGGCCAGGAGCGCCTTGTTTGCGGTGACCACGTGCTTTCCGTTCCTGATGGCGCGGAGCATGAGCTCCCTGGCCGCGCCGAGCCCGCCTATGAGCTCCACAACGATATCTATATCCGGGGCGTCCGTCACCTGGCGGGCGTCCGTCGTAAGCACGCCCTTGCCCAGCGCTATGCCGCGGTCTTTCCTTATATTAAGGTCAGCTATCTTTTTGAGGGCGATGGGAAATCCGAGTCTTTCCTCCAGGAGCTCCCGGTTCTCAACGAGTATGCGGGCCGTCCCGCTTCCGACCGTGCCGAAGCCAAGAATACCCACGTTCACGGGTCTTTTACCCTTTTCGATATTCAGGTTTTCTCTCTTTGCCATCTCAGTTTGTCTTCCCCTCCGGCTATTCCCCTTTAAAATCAAAATACTATCACAAACGGCCGGGTTATGGCAAAATGCCCGGCGTCCCTCTGTTTGCGCTTTTTGCCTGGAGCGGCGCAAGCCGGCAGCGTCTGGAAAATGGACATTTTTTACACCATGGCCGGCGCCCCCTGGCAAGTGTAATAAAAGCTTTTCAAAGCTCCCGTGGTTTTGAGATACTAGTACCGTGGAAAAAATTTCCGCCCGCAGGTTTTTTCCGTTTCCCTCAGGCTGCGCGTTCACCCGGGACCTGGTGTGCCTGAACTCTCTTGACTTTGCCGGGTGGAGGTTCCTGCCCGGCATGCTTTTTAAGGCGCAGGAAAAATGGTGGGCGGAAGGGCGCCGCGCAGGGAGGCACAACGGGCTTGACCTCAGGCTGTATGAGACGAAAAACGCGGAGGTGAGGGCCCTTCCCGAAGGGGCAAAAATACCTCTGCTAAAGGCGGGGAAGATAGTAAGGATAATCCCGGATTTCATAGGCCACAGCATCTTTGCGGAGCATGAGGAGTTTCTTTTCCCCCCCGGCGGGGAAAAAGCAAAAAAACGGCTTTTCACCATTTACGGCCATGTGGTCCCGGAAGAGGGCATTGAAGGCAGGCGGCTGGACTGCGGCAGCGTGCTGGGAAAGATAGCCCCGGCCAAAGGTATCGTCCCGCCGCACCTCCATATCTCCATGGCCCTGGTGCCCGGAAATATCCCATTAGAGGGCCTCCGCTGGGAGGTCTTCGACCAGGCTGAAGGTGTCGCGTTTCTGGACCCCGCGGAGGTCATATAAACTAAAGTACGGTCTTCTTGACAATTCCCTCTCCAGTCCGTATATATAGACGATGGTATCCTCAGGCGATTTCAGGGTCATATGGTTCGTCCTTTTCAACATAACGCTTGCCTTGTGGACCGGGGGGATAGGCATATTCACCTTTCTGGCCACTCCCGCCATCTTCCGGTCTTTTCCGAGGGACACGGCCAGCGGGATAGTGGACAAACTCTTCCCTCTCTATTTCCCGTACAATCTCATCATCTCGGCGTTGTCGCTTGTCTTTTCCATGGCCGCGGGCGAAGGCGCCATTTCCATTGCACTGGTCTGCCTGGCGGTCCTTGTGAACCTCTTTATCGTCTTCATGCTCTATCCTTCGATAAAGAAGACAAAACTGCAGATCGCATCCTTTGAAGCGACGGACCCCAACATCCCCGCCAGGAGGCGGTTCCGCAGGATGCACGCCGTCAGCGCCTTTCTGAACCTGCTTCTTTTTGCCCTTGGGCTTGCGCTGGTCGTCATGCAGTCTGCCGGGTAATTTTTCTTTTTTAAAAATTGAAAAATAAGCCGTATATCTGATAAATTTGAATATGCTTGAAAAATTTCCTATAACTCCAGAGGGTTACAAGAAGATGCAGGAGGAGCTGGAAAAGCTCCTCAAGGTCGAAAGGCCCAGGAACATAAAGGACATCGAGGAGGCCCGCGGCCACGGGGACCTCTCCGAGAACGCGGAGTATGATGCGGCCAAGGCGAGGCAATCCTGGATAGAGGGCAGGATTGCGGAGCTTAAGCAGAAGGTCGCACTGGCGCAGGTGATAGACCCCTCCAAGATAAACCAGAGCAGGGCCGCCTTTGGCGCCACCGTGAAGGTGCTGGACACCGCTGCTGACGAAGAGTATGTCTTTTTCCTTGTTGGCACCGATGAGGCTGACGTCAAGCAGGGCAGGATATCCATAAGCTCTCCGGTAGGCAGGGCGCTCCTGGGCAAAGAGGTGGGAGATACCGTCACGATAAAGGCCCCGGCCAGGACCATCGAGTACGAGATCCTTGAAATCAGCTTCTCCTGATACAGGTCTTTTCAGGGCCACAGTCAAGACAAACACGAAGCTGAACGATTCGAATTTCATTCTGGCCTTTTCCATCGCTCCAGGCGCCGGTTTTCGCGAGCCCGCTGCCGGCCAGTTCTTCATGTTCGGGGTCAAAAACTGCGGGAAGGACCCGCTTTTAAAGCGCCCCTTCTGTTATTTCAGAAAAAGGGGCGGCGCGATAGAGATACTGTACCGGGTGGTGGGCAAGATGACATCCATCATGAAGGGGCTCAGGCCGGGCGACGAGGTGGAGATACTGGGCCCCCTCGGGAACGTTTACCCCGTGGAAGAGGCCGAATGCGGGAAAAAACTGCCCCTGGTCATCGCCGGGGGTGTGGGCATCGCCTCCGTCTACCCGCTCCTTGAGCGCCTGAAAGGAAGGGCCATCCTTTTTTATGGGGGCCGGAACGGCAAAGAGATACTTTTAAGAAAAGAGCTTCGGGAGCTCTCAAAAAAACTGGTCGTGGCAACCGATGACGGGTCCCTGGGCTCCAGGGGAACGGCGGTCGATGCCGCGAAAAATTTCCTGAACGGCAAAAACCGGGAGGATTTTGTCCTTTATGCCTGCGGGCCAAACGGCATGCTCAAGGCGGCAAACGGCCTTGGCATAGAGGGCTATATCGCGTCTGAGGAAAAAATGGCCTGCGGCATAGGGGTTTGCCTCGGCTGCGCCGTAAAGACGAAGGACGGCTACAAGAGGGCCTGCAAGGACGGGCCGGTATTCAGGACCGGAGAGATCATTTTTTAATTTGACGGAGAGGTCCGCCGATGCAAGGCCGGGAAAATAAAAAAGACAGAAAAAACAGGGCCGGAAAAGATAAAAAGCTCGAAGTAAGGCTCGGGAGGCTCAGGCTTAAAAACCCGGTGATGACCGCTTCGGGCACGGCGGGCTACGGGGAGGAGCTGGCGGAATTTTTCGACCTCTCGGAGCTTGGCGCGATCGTGCTTAAGGGCATATCGCTTACCCCCTGGCAGGGCAACCCCACTCCGAGGATAACCGAGACCCGCTGCGGAATGATAAACTCCATCGGGCTCCAGAATGTCGGCCTTGAGGTGTTCCTCAAGAAAAAACTTCCTTTCGTGAGGCAATGGGATGTCCCGGTCATAGCGAACATTTTAGGCACCAGCGCCGCTGAATACATCAGGCTGGCAAGCGCGCTTGAGGACGCGGGAGTGGAGGGCATAGAACTCAACGTCTCCTGCCCCAATGTGAAGGAGGGCGGCATCGCCTTCGGGCTTGACCTCAAAAACTTCCGTGCCCTTGTGCGGTCGGTGAGGAAGCGGGTCAGGCGGCCGCTCCTGATAGTAAAACTTTCCCCCGGCGCCCCGGGCATTGAGGAGTTTTCGCGCGCGGCGGAGGACGAGGGGGCGGACGCCATATCCCTCATAAACACCATCCCGGCCATGGCCATAGATGTAAATACCCGCAGGCCGCTCATCAAAAACAGGATCGGGGGGCTCTCGGGGCCGGCCATCAAGCCCATAGCGGTAAGGATGGTGTACCAGGCGTCCAGGGCGGTGAAAATACCGGTGATCGGCATGGGAGGGATAACGGCCGGAGAAGACGCCGTCGAGTTCATGCTTGCCGGGGCCACTGCCGTTGCCGTGGGCACTGCTACCTTTACAGACCCGCTGGCCGCGCTCAATGTGGCCGCTGGCATCAGGGCCTGGATGGAGCGGCATGGGATAAAAAGCGCCTCCGCAATAACGGGCGCAATGCTCGCCTGAAAACAAAAAAGAAAAACAAAAAAAAGAAAAAAAGTAAAAATGCCCATAACTTTTACCACGGACTTTGGCCTTGAAGACAATTTTGCCGGGGTGATGAAAGGCGTGGTCCTTGGCATAAACCCGAAGGCCATGATGGTGGACATAAGCCACGGAATAAGACCTGGGGACATCCGGGAGGCCATGTTTATGCTTGAGACGTCCGTCGGATACTTTCCCGAGGGCACGATACATGTTGCCGTCGTGGACCCCGGCGTTGGTTCCGGGCGGAGGGCGCTTATCATACGCGCCCGGGGTTTTCATCTTGTCGGGCCGGACAACGGCATCTTTACCCCGTTTTTAGGCGGGGCGGAAAAGGTAATAAGCATAGAGAGCGGGAAATTTTCTCTTCCGGCAAAGAAAAAGCGCGGGGCCACCCTCCAGGGCAGCACGTTTGATGGCAGAGACGTCTTCGCCCCGGCGGCTGCCTGGCTCTCAAGGGGCGTCAGGGCGGAGGAGTTCGGCCCCGTGATAAAAGACCCGGTTTTGCTCAAGTCCCCGGCCCCGCTACTGAAGGGTGGGCGCATCGAGGGCATTGTGGTCCACGTGGACAGGTTTGGCAACTGCATAACGGATATCGGCCTTGCGCTTCTACAAAAACTTGGCAAAAGCGGAGAAGAGATGAAAGTGCGGGTAAAAGGGCGCTCTTTGGGGCTTGCGGAGTTTTACCTTGCAGCACGCGGGAAGGGCCGGAAAACAAGAACCGCCCATGCCATCGTGAACTCAAGCGGGCTGCTTGAGATATTCGTCCCCGGCGGAAGCGCGGGCCAGATGCTGGGACTTTCTCCGGGAGACCGCGTAACGGTCCTCTAGGCCCTCTATTGCGTTTTCAGGTTCTGTTTTATGGCCACCAGCAGCCTGTGAGAGATATACTTGTCGCCCTCCGGCCCTATCTTTATCGAGACCTCCGTCTCGTCACGGGATATGGAGCTCAGCATGGTGCGGGCCGCCTCGCCGCTTGCCAGCTCTCCCTCCACCACGCCTGAGATCCTGTCGACCGCCGCCTTCGTTATCTTTATTCCAAAACCCTTGTAGGCGGCAACCGTCGCTCTCTGGACATCCGGGATGGGTCTTTGTATCCTGGAGCTCAGTTTTCCTTCCCAGAAGACCTCGCTCCCCGTCGTATGATTGCTTTCATAATTTAAAACGCTGCATCCGGCGGCTGAAAGCACAGTGCAGAGAGCAATGGCAATGACAAGCAGCCTTTTTGTTTTCATCTGTCCGCTTTCATGCCCTCCTTCCAGCCCAATTATACAGGGATTTTTGTTGCAGGGACAGTCAATTTTTTGTGTTTATGCGGAGGGGATGCCTCTGATTTTCTTTGCCAGGCTTGAGGCAAAGAGGGAAAGCGATTCATCCCTTGCGCCCATGACGGCGAAGCAGTCCCACGCGCCGGCCGCGTCCAGGACACCCTCCCTGTCCGTGACGGCCGCGGACTTTCCGGCCTCCCTGACGCCCCGGGCGATGTCCTCGCTGGAGACGTCCATGCTCACCGTGCCCCCCTGGTAGAAGATGGGCAGAATGGCCAGGTGGTCCTGAGCGCGCAGATTTGCGGCGAACGCCTCGATATACTCATTTTTCATCATGCGGACCGGGCCGAAGCCGTGCGGCTGGAACACATAGCAAACGCGGTCCCGGACCGCCGCTACCGCCCGCATGAAGGAGGATATCTTATGGGGGTTGTGGGCGTAATCGTCTATGACGAGCCTGCCTCCCTCCTTCAGATGTACGTCAAACCGCCTGTCTATCCCCGTGAACCTCGCCATGGGCTCCGGGATCGCACCAAGCGGAACGCCTTGCATATAAAGCGCGGCTATCACCGAAAGCGCATTATAGACATTGTAGAGCCCGGGCAATGAGAGCGTGAACTCAACGCCGTCAACCGTGAACCGGGAGCCAAACGGGCCAAGCCTGACATCGGCCGCCCTGAACCAGGCGGGGGCATCGATCCCAAAGGTGGCAGTCTCTTTCGGGGGGAAAATACGCCGCAGGTTTCCGTCATCGGCGTTTACGATCACCTCCCCCGCGGTATTTTGCGCAAGCGTGGAAAACATCAGGGCGGTTTCCTCTACGCCCTTGTGGTCCACATCCAGGTTCAGGATGACCGAATGGAGCGGCCTGTAGTCCACAATGCTTCCGTCTGATTCGCACGCCTCCAGCACCAGCCATTCCGGCTGCATTTGCACGCCTTTATTTTTGTTGGCGAGTGAGTTGCCGGGGTTGTTCTCATCCTTGAAGGCCTTTACCCTCCCGCCCCCTATGAAGTTGGGCGCCAGCCCAAGGTCCCTCATAAGGAAAGCCAGAAAACCCGATGCGGTTGATTTCCCGCTTGTCCCGGCGACAGCGACAGTTTTAAAACCGCCTGCGAGCTCTGCCAGGTACTGGGGCCTTGTTTTAAGCGGCACCCCAAGCGTTCGGGCCTTTACGACCTCCGGGGTGCCATCCTCAACCGCCGTGCTCATCACGGCAAAGTCAAGGGAGCCGTCTATGCCGGAGCCGTCCTGGGGCACTATCCTGATGCGCTTTTTTCTGAGGAGCCCCGCCACTGGATGTGCGGGGTCCAGGTCAAAGGCCCTGTCCGAGCCGCTTATCTCATGCCCCCTGTCAGACATGAAAGCGGCTATGGCGGAAACACCGCTTCCGCCTATGCCAGAGAAAAATATCCTGAGCCGGTCTTTTGGCAAATTTTTCATTCCCGGTCCATTTTAAGGGGAGGGCTGCTGGTTCTGGGGACAGACCTCGTTCATCTCCTGCTGCGTTTTGGGTCCCTGCCCAGGCGCTGCCGGCGTTTCCGAGGGCGAATTTGCGGCCGGCGCATTTGACGAGTTTGACAGGCCGGGTGAGGACGCGGAGTTTTGAAGGCCTCCCGGCCCTTCCTTTTCCATCATGGTCACCGCCTGGTCAAGCTCCTGCACCACGCCGCGTTTCACCATGATATCGTAGATGGCCCTTGAGCGCCGCTCTACAAAGCCTGAGGGTCTGACCGGGGAGAACCTTATCGGGTTTGGCAGAATGGATGCCAGGCGCGCCGCCTCCATGGGCGTAAGGGCGCTGGCCGGCTTTCCGAAATAATGGTAGGAAGCCGCCCCGATGCCAAATATCCCGTCGCCCCATTCGGCCACGTTCAGATAGAGCTCGAGTATCCTTCTTTTGGAAAGGTCTCTGTTGAGCCTCCACGCCAATACCGCCTCCTTCATCTTCCGGAGGAGGTTTTTCGAGGGTGAAAGGTAAAGGTTTCTGGCAAGCTGCTGGGTTATGGTGCTTGCCCCGAATTTGAACCTGCCCGCCTTGATGTCGGCAACCATGGCCGCCTCGATGGCCTTGAAATCGAACCCGTCGTTGCGCCAGAAGCGGTCGTCCTCGCTGATGAGGACCGCTTTTTTAAGGTACGGCGATATCCTTGAGTACGGCACCCACCTCTGTATTATCCTCTTGCCCTTGAGGCCCTCCTCTTTCCACTGTTTTTCCCTGTAGAGCATGAAGGCCGTCTTCCCCGGCCTGTGGTCCCTCAGGTATGCCACATCCGGGTAAAAAAAATAGACGCAGATATCGAGGAGCAAAAACCCAAGGGCAATGGCGGCAATGGCCTTTATTTTTTTCATCGGGTTTTTATCCGCCGCTTTATTGCTTCTTTTTCTCTCGGGACTTTTTTATTTCGCAAGCGCGCCGAAGGCCCTGAGGATCTCAAGCCCCATTGACTGGCTTTTCTCCGGATGAAACTGTACCGCAAAGATGTTGTCTTTCCAGACCATTGAAGTGTATTCGATCCCGTATTCTGTGGTCGCGGCGACAATGGATTGGTCTTCGGGGGCAACATAATATGAATGCACAAAATAAAAGCTGGAGCCGTCCGGGACCCCCGAGAGGACCGGCGGACGGTTTTTTATGTTTATGGTGTTCCAACCCATGTGCGGGACTTTAAGGCCGGAGTTCCCAGGGAACCTGAGCACCTTCCCCTTGAAGACGCCCAGCCCCTTGTGCACACCGAACTCGTGAGACTCGCTGAAGAGGAGCTGGAGCCCCAGGCAGATGCCGAGGAAGGGTTTACCGGACTCTATGGACCTTATGATGGGCCCGGCAAGCCCCAGTTCTTCCAGGTTTCTCATGCAGTCCCTGAACGCCCCGACACCCGGAAGCACGACCGCGCTGGCCCGCCCGATGTCCTCAGGGGTGTTTACCACGGCGGCCTCCATGCCCACCTTGGCAAACCCTTTCTGGACGCTCCTTAAGTTACCCATGCCGTAATCCACAATAGCGAGCATGACAGACTAATTATAACTCAAAAATGGGCATTTCTGCGGCAAACGGCGCCATGGCGGGCCCTCCGGGCGGCTTCTCCATCTGTTTAGGGAAAGAAGGTTATAATATAAATGGGAATAAAAAAGATATGGCTATATCGAAACAGAAAAATCTGAAAGTGCAGGAGTTCATGACGATAAAAGAGGAGCCCTATTACCTGCCGATGGGGAAAGAGGTGGAGCTCTTCGAGGCCGCAAGCCGGAACATGATACCTGTTTTGCTGAAGGGCCCTACCGGCTGCGGCAAGACCCGCTTCATGCTGCACATGGCGTGGAGGCTTGGCAGGCCGCTCGTGACCGTCTCCTGCCATGACGACCTTACAGCCTCGGACCTTGTGGGCAGATACCTGGTAAAGGGCGGCGAGACCCTCTGGGTCGACGGCCCGCTTTCGCGGGCTGTGAAGGCCGGGGGCATATGCTATCTGGACGAGATAGTGGAGGCCAGGAAGGACACAACGGTCGTCATACATCCCCTGGCGGACGACAGGCGCATACTGCCCGTTGAAAAAAGAGGGGAGACGCTGTCCGCTCCGCCCGGGTTCATGCTGGCCATCTCCTATAACCCCGGTTACCAGAGCGTCCTTAAGGAACTGAAGCAGAGCACAAGACAGAGGTTCATGTCCCTTGAGTTCAAATATCCGCCTGAGGAGCTCGAGATGGAGATAATAAGGCATGAGTCCGGGGCGGATGAAGGCCTTGCCAGGAAACTGGTCATGTTCGCGGGCAAGACCCGGAACCTGAAGGACCGCGGACTTGCCGAGGGGGCAAGCACAAGGCTGCTGGTCCACGCGGCAAGGCTTATAAACTCGGGCATAGAGCCGGCCAGGGCTTTCGAATCCGCCATAAGCCTCTCCCTCACGGACGATGCCGAGATGCTGGAAGCGCTCTCCGAGATATTGGACTCCATCCTCTGATGGGAAAAAACGGAGGGCAGAAAACCTCTCTTTCCAAGGCGCCGGAGAAGGCATCAAAAGGCCGGCAGCCTGAAGTGTGCACCTCCTCCTGTCCGGAGAGTCCAGGGCAAAACAAGACGGAAAGGGAAAAAGCAGAAAACGCGGGCGGGAAGGAGAGGGATTATGCCTGCCTGAAAGAGGAGCTGGCCAGGAACCTCAGGTTCAACTTTTTCGATGAAGCGGAGATAGAGGCGCTTCTTGGCCAGATCGACGCGTTCGGGGACATCTCGCGGAAGGTGGCGGCCCTTTGCTGCCAGCTTTCAAACACAGGCTCCAACCTGGTTGAAAGGACACTCGGGCATATCAGAAGCGCGCAGGCGGTGCTGCCGGTGGCCCAGCTTGAGGCCTGGCTGTCCAGGGCCTTTGACCTCCTTGATTCCTCAGGCCTCCAGCAGGCGGTGAGTTTTATCTCAGGGAGCGGGGCGGAGGACCTGGAGAGGATATTTTTTAAAAACTCCGCGGTGAAGCTGGACAGTGTCTCATCCAGGCTGGAACTATACCTGAAGGGCATCTCGGGAATGGACCTGCGCATCCGGGCGTCCGGCCCCAAAGGACCCTGCTACACGGACTCCTCCACCATATACCTGCCCGAAACGCTGGATTTGTTTTGCGCCGCCATGGACAACCTGTTTTTATACAGGCTGATGGCGGCCCACAAGTGGGCGCAGGCCGCCGGAGGCACTCTGGCCCCGCCGCTTGAAGGCCTTCCCCTGACTGAAGGCCGGCCGCCAGCGGATCTTGGAGGGGATTTTGATTTTTTTGGAGGCCCGGAGGGCCGTCTTGAGCGCTTTTTTGCCGCTTTCAAGGGTGGGGACCTTTTTGCCGCGGACCTCTACAACATCCTTGAATCCATAAGGCTGGATTCCTTTTTGAAGAAGGAAGCGCCGGGGCTTTTTGAGAGAGCAAAGGCAATGAGGCTGCTTCTTCTGGAAAGAAGGCCACTGTCAGTGGCAAGCATGTCGCAGAAGGAGGCTTTTATCGAACGCCTCTTTGAGCTCTATCTTGCGGAAGGGGCGGAAGGAGCCCCTTACAGGCTGTCCATGGACGGGGCGGCCCTGGGTGCCTGGCGGAAGGCCAGGGGCTTCAAAAATGCCGGGGAGTCTGCGCGGGCGGTTTTTGATCTTGTCCGGATGTTTTCTTCTTTCACCGAAGGCAGGTACGAACCGCCTGACCTGCTTTTTATCGGCCGCATAAGGCCTGACGAGGTGGCCAGGGAGGCGTACGCAAGGCAGCTTGCCATGCAAAGGAAGTTCGAAGGGGTCGTCACAAAGATAATGGAGATGCCGGATGTCCTGCCGGAGCCTGGCAGGCAAGGCAAGAACAAACGCGCCCCTTTCCGCCATGCCGAGCCGGGGAGGACTTACCTGCTTATAAGGGGCAGGCTCATGGAACTTGAGGATGAGCTCCTGAAAATGGCCCTGTCCGGGGGCAGCCCGGTGCCCGGAGGTGTCCTGGTTGACGGGGCCGCTGCCGGCGGCAGGCACGTCTACAGGCTTTCTGATTTTCCGGAAGAGAGAGCGGATGGGTCCGCGGAGGAGGACAGCTCCGGGGTGGAAACAAAAAAGACCATCAAATACGATGAATGGGACTACCGGCGCGGCGGGTACAGAAGGGGCTGGTGCACCCTTTACGAACAGGACGTGCATGCGGGGCACGGGCCATTCGTCGAGCAGACGCTCAAGAGATACGGAGGATATGTCACCGCGCTCAGGAACAAATTTGAGCTCCTCAGGCGGGAGCCGAAACTGCTCCGCCGCCAGATGGACGGTGACGACATAGACATGGACGCCATGGTGGAGGCGGTTGCGGACATGAAGGCCGGGCTTGTCCCTTTCGGGGAAGACCTCTTCGTCAGGTACGAGCGGAAGGAGCGGGACATAGCCGCGCTTTTTCTTCTGGACATGAGCGGCTCGACAAAGGGATGGGTAAACCAGGCGGAAAAAGAGTCCCTTGTGCTAATGTGCGAGGCCCTTCAGGCGCTTGGGGACAGGTATGCCATCTACGGGTTTTCGGGCATGACTAGGAGCAGGTGCGATTTCTACAGGATAAAGAGCTTTGATGAGGCATTGGGTCAGGCGGTAAAAAAGAGGATAGCGGGGGTAGACCCGAAGGACTATACAAGGATGGGACCGGCCATAAGACACGCGAACTCGATACTGGAGAAGACCGGGGCGAGGACCAGGCTCCTCATCGTACTTAGCGACGGCAAGCCGGAGGACTATGACGCCTACAAGGGCGATTACGGGGTGGAGGACACAAGGAAGGCGCTCATGGAGGCCAGGGAGCGCGGGCTCCATCCTTTTTGCATCACCATAGACAAGGAGGCGCGCTCCTACCTTCCCCATATGTACGGGGCCGCAAATTACATCCTGATAGACAACGTAAGCAAACTGCCCGGCCGGATACCGGAGATATACAGGAGGCTCACGGCCTGATGGAGCGCATCAGGGTAGCAAAGACAAAAAGACTGCTTGCGGGCCATCAGTGGGTCTTTTCGAACGAGCTTGCCCAGAGCCCGGCAGGTTTTGCGCCCGGCCAGCTTGTGGAGCTCTACGACGCCAGGGACAATTTTCTTGGGGTGGGATATGTGAACCCCCAGAGCCTCATCTCCGTCCGCGTCCTGACCAGGCAGAGGGAGGAAATAGACGCGGAGTTTTTCAGGAAACGCATGCTTGCCGCTGCCCGTTTCCGGGAGAGGTTTTTTGTCAGGGGCGCTTCCGCCTTCAGGCTCATCTACAGCGAGTCCGATCGCCTGCCCGGCCTTATAGTGGACAAGTATGGCGATGTGCTGGCGGTGCAGATGCTGACCGCCGGGATGGAGGCCATGAAGGAGGCGGTCCTGGGCTGCCTGGACAGCCTTTTTTCGCCCAGGGCGATAGTCCTCAGGAATGACAGCCGCATGCGGACGCTCGAGGGGATGCCGCTCTACAAGGAGGTGGTAAAAGGGCAGCTTGCGCCTTTGCCTGTAATAGAGGAGGAGGGCGTGTTTTTTGAGGTGGACCCGCTTGAGGGGCAAAAAACGGGTTTTTTCCTGGACCAGCGCGAAAACAGGGCCGCTCTTGGAAGGCTTGTGCAGGGAGGCAGCGGGCTTGACCTCTTTTCATACGCTGGAGGGTGGGGCGTGCACCTTGCCCGCGCCGGGGCGGAAGAGGTCACTTGCGTTGACGAGTCGGAAAAGGCCTTGGGCATGGCAAGAAGGAATGCGGAGCTGAACGGACTGTCGGGGAAGATGGCGTTTGCCAGGGCGGACGTCTTTGATTTTTTGAAGGAAATGTTAAGGGACGTCGGAGATGACAAAAATAAAAAATATGACTTCATAGTCCTGGACCCGCCCGCTTTCGTCAAGAGCGGGAAAAAACTGAAAGAGGCTGTGAAGGCCTATACGGCCTTAAACGGGATGTGCATGCGGCTTTTAAGGCCCGGCGGGCTGCTGGCAACTTCCTCCTGCTCCTGGCACCTGGGGCAGCAGGAGTTCCTCGATATGCTCAGAGAGGCCGCGCAAAGGCAGGCCGAAGGCAGAAAGATAAGCCTGCTTGAGCTGCGCTTCCAGGGCAGGGACCATCCGGTGCTGCTTTCGATGCCTGAGACCGGATACCTCAAATGCGCTTTCCTGGTGGCCGGCTGAATTTTTTTATTTTCCCATTCCTTCCGGTCTATCGCTTTCCTGCCCCCCGCCGCCCCTGTTTATGGAGGCCTTGAGCCTTATCCACGCGAGCACGGTCCCTTTTCCCTTAAGCCAGTAGCTCGTGTCCAGTATATCGCTCATCCCGTAGACGAAAGGCTGATAAAGGGGTTTTATCTCGTACCCTATGACGTCGCCGTCCGGGCCCAATATCCTTGATAACATGGTCCCCGTGAAGTTGGGGTTTGTGTCTTCAAAGAAACGGACGGCGGTCTCCATTGCCCTTGCCCCGCCCACATTCCGTACAACGGTGTATTCAAACTTCGGGGCGTAAGGGACGATCTTGTAATGGCTCCCCTCGATACCCAATATGGCAACGGTGTGGAGGTCTTCGTAGTACCTGTCTCCGTAAAGGATAAGGTCATAGCGAATGGTTTTGTTTTGGACCTGTCCTCCCGGCTCCACCTTGAGCCTTGGCCCGAAGACGCAGGCCTGCAGGCCGAAAGACAGGGCGAGCAGCACGGCTGCCAGCCCGGCTGGGAGGCGCCGCAGCCCCTTCATTTACTGAACAGCCCGATGACCTCCGAATGCGCCAGGATATGTCCCTGCATTGCGGCCACGAGCTCCGGTTTTCCGCTTGAAGGACCAAGCGGGAGTTTTGTGTCCAGCGCGTAAAGCTTGAAATGATAATGGTGCGTCCCCGACGGCGGGCAGGGCCCGCCATAACCTGTCCTGCCCCAGCTGTTTACTCCCTGCACCGCGCCTCGCGGGGCGGAGTCTGTCTCTATCCTGCCGGTGTCCGGCTGTATGTTCCACATCACCCAATGGACCCAGGTCCCCCCGGGAGCATCGGGGTCGTCCACTATGAGGGCCAGCGACTTGGTCCCAGCCGGCACGTTCTCAAAGACAAGCGGAGGGTTTGCGTCATCGCCCCTGCAGCTGAACCGCGCCGGGATGTTCCCGCCTGCCGCGAAAGAAGGGCTCTTTATCTCCATTTTTTTCGTTGCGGTCTGCGCCATGTCTGATGCCTCCATCGTCTCTGCTGCGCCGCTCTTCCTGGCGGTTGTTAATACGAGGACCATAAAAAGGAGGGATATGGCCAACGCCTGGACCCGGAGTTTTTCAGTTTTGGCTTTATTTTTTGTTTTTCCTGCCCCTCTCAAGCCTGCTTCGGTCTTTGCTGTTTCCTCCGTTTTTGAGGCAGGACACCCTTTGCCTTCCCTTTTTCGTTCCAACGCGTTTTTTTCTCCTTTAGCGTGTTCCGTTTCCCCTTGATAGGAATTTTATCAGGCTTTCCGGAAAATGCCAGCGGCTTTTCCCCGTCCGGCTTTTCTCTCTCGTCCCATTTTTATCAGCCGGGGGTCCGCCCGCGTTTCACGTATTTGTAGAAGAAAAAGAAAAAGATGAAGGCGACCACCAGCACCACGGCCGCGTCCCCTATCCTGTGGATGTTCCCGGCAAGCGAGTTTATGCTGTTTCCTCCGGCGTATCCGATGCCCACCATAATGGACATGGAGACCAGCGCGGAGGCCATGTCCGCCGCCAGGAACTTAAGCGAGGACATGCGCAAGGTGCCGCAGGCAAGGAATATCTGCGCCCGCAGGCCCACAAGCTGCCTGCCTATGAGGAGGAAAAATATTCCCCACCTGTTGAACTTCTGCTCCAGCTTCGCCAGGCGCTCCTGCGTGAGTATCTTGCTGAACCTTTTTGAGCCTGTGACCTTTGTCCCGTATTTCTTCCCGATGTGGAAGAGGAAAAAATCCATCGAGATGAGGCCTGCATAGCTTGCGACAAGCCCGGCCAGCGGCTTGACTACGCCCGTGGCGATGAGGACGCCGCAAAGGATGAGGGTGGCGTCCTCCGGAAACGGCAGCCCCAGTCCCCCAAGAACAAGGAGGATAAAGAGCCCGGCCGCCGGAAAATGTGCCATTATATACGGTAGCGGATCTTTGAAACTCGCAAGCACAGGCATAGCGTGTCAACTAAGATAGCACAGGCGGAGGGCTATAGGAAACCGGAAGAGGATGTCCGGGGCCTCCCTCCGGAGCGGCCTGTCACCTTTAGCTCCGTTGCCCGAAGCGCGCTAAAAGCGGTACACGAGCCCGAGTATGCCTATGACGATCAGGTAAACTGCAACCAGGTAATTGAGGAGCCTGGGCATAAGAAGGATCAATATCCCTATCACCAGCGCAAAAACCGCATGAAAATGAACGTTCATGGGGGCCTCCTTCGCGGGACACCTTTTTTCTCTGCTTCGCGGGGGCCTTTTTCCACCTGGGGCGCTTTTTTTTAGTCAGCGGGCCTCCGCTTGTCCACGCATTTTTTGTTGTTTTTGTTTTGTTTCCGGTTTTTTGCTTTGTCCCACTGAGGGCTCAATAGCCGCGATATGTGGGAGATGGCAGTATCTGGACGTCAACCACTTTCCCCTTCGTCAGGAAATAGCTTATCTCGTAATAGCTTGAAATGTCATAGCCCGGAGGCTTTGTCGGAGGGCTTACCTGGTAGCCCACCGGATTACCCTCGTGCATGATGGCCTGCACCCGCAGTGTGCGTATGTCCTTCACCCGAAGGATGCGTCCCGCCTCGCTCATGGCGGCATCTCCGGGCACGCCTTCAATGGTTTGCCATCCGTAGCGGGCGGGCACGTAGGGCCTGAACGTGTAGGCCCCCCGCTCCGGATACATGATGATTACTTTGCCGGTCTGAGCCTCATAGACGCCCGTATAAAGCAGGAAGGTATAAGGGCCGCTTAGCGGCGCCTCATACGTCGAATAGCTCGTGAAGAGCTGTCCCTTCACGCAGGAGGAAAGCAGGAGCGCAAGCAGGCAGGGGAGAGCCGGAAATAAAAAAAA
The DNA here is from genome assembly GCA_021789735.1 of Nitrospirota bacterium. The sequence goes on along the minus strand of JAJYJB010000004.1, from coordinate 18,192 downwards.
TAAAAAACGCCTTCTCATAGCCCAATGCTAGCACTTTTCCTCCGCATTGGCATTTCCCTGCCGGGGCGTTCCGGCGCCCGCTCTTTTTTTCAGGAGCGTCTCAAAAGGCTGACGGGGTGGCGCAGTCGCGGCAGAAGGGTCCGCATGCCGTGACTGCCTTCCAGGCTGAGCAGAACCTGTATTTGAAGAAGCGCTTTTCCCTGTAGTCATACACGGCAACCAGGTTGCCGCCTGCCTTGCCCATGAACAGGGAGGAACCGGCCGAGGAGTAAGCCTTGAAGGTGTTTTTGTTTTTGGTGATGTCCAGGTATATCTCGCCGGAGCGGGAGTTGTAGAGGGAACACCCGGCCGCCGCCTGCCCGCCGGAGGCGGCCTGGTCTTTAAGCGGGGGTCTAGCCTCAAGCAGCGTGATGTCGTTTTCCCTGAGCATCTCCGCCGTATCGATGTGCCCGCCAAGGCTGCAGTCGTATATGGCTGCGGCGTCCCGGCCCAATATCAACCTGCCGGCAAGGTAGCAGATGCAAGCCCGGTGCACGGATCTCATTTGCCCCCCCATTTCTGAAGTTTTACCTTACACTCCCCCGGGGGAAAAGACCCTCCCCGGTCCTTATTCCCCCGCCTGCCTTAAGCGCTCAGGAGCAGCGGGTGAACCCGCAATTATGGCAGACCGCGCAGCCCCCTTCGTGCTCCACGGAGCTGCCGCACTCAGGACATGCGCCGATAAGCATTGTCTCTTCGTAGATCAGGCCCTTGTCCTTCTTTTTGCCGTTCCCATTGCCATTGCCGTTGCCATCGGCCTCTTTCATGTGGTACTGCTCCAGGGCCTTCGCTATGGCATCCGAGCAGGAGAGGACCTTTCCGCCCGCCCCCCATACCTGCTGGTGGCAGGAGATGCCCTTTAGCTGCTTTATTATCTCCTCATGGCTGAGGTTGGAGCGCAGCGCAAGGGATATGAGCCTGCCAAGCGCCTCGGACTGGCTTGCGGCGCATCCGCCGGCCTTTCCCATGGAGGTGAAAAGCTCGAAGAAATGGCCCTCGGAGTCCTCGTTTATGGTCACATATATGCGCCCGCACCCCGTGTACATGCGCCTTGTCGTGCCGCGCAGGGAATCGGGGCGTTTCCGCGGGGCGATCTTCGAGGCGTCGGCCCTGGCCTGTTGGTTGACGGCCGCCTCTTCCGCCTTTTCTTTTTTCCCTGTGGAGAGCACCTGGCCCTCCCTGGAGCCGTCCCTGTAAACGGTTACCCCCTTGCAGCCAAGGCTGTACGCAAGCAGGTAAACGTCCTCGACGTCTTTCCTTGTGGCCTCTTTGGGGAAGTTCACCGTTTTCGATACGGCGTTGTCCACGTGCTGCTGGAAGGCGGCCTGCATGCGTATGTGGCACTCAGGAGTGATGTCGTGGGCGGTCACAAAGAGCTGCTTAACGTCTTTTGGTATCTCGTCAAAACCGTGTATGCTGCCCGCCTCCGCGATGCGCTCCATAAGGTCCCTGGACCAGAAGCCGCGCTTTTTGGCGATCTCTTCGAAAAGAGGGTTTACCTCTATGAGCTTCGTGCCCTCCATTACGTTCCTTACGTAGCAGACCGCAAAGAGCGGCTCTATGCCCGAGGAGCACCCCGCCAGTATGGAAAGGGTGCCCGTGGGGGCTATCGTGGTGACAGTCGCGTTTCTGACAGGGGACCCTTCCCGGGCGCTGCCGATGTAATTGGAGAAGGCCCCCCGCTCTCCGGCAAGCAGATGGGACTCTTCCATGGCGTTCCGCCTTATGAAGCCCATGATCTCCTGGGCAAGCTCCAGGGCCTTTGGAGAGTCGTATGGGAGCCCCAGCTTGATGAGCATGTCCGCCCAGCCCATCACGCCAAGGCCTATCTTCCTGTTTGCCTTGGTCATCCGCTCTATCTCGGGAAGGGGATATTTGTTCATGTCTATAACGTTGTCCAGGAAGTGGACGGCAAGGCGGGTGGTGCGGGCAAGCTCGTCCCAGTCCACCTCAGCGTCTTTCACCATGAGCGACAGGTTGATGGACCCCAGGTTGCAGGACTCATAAGGCAGAAGCGGCTGTTCCCCGCAGGGGTTCGTGCTTTCGATCCTGCCGGTGTTGGGCGTGGGGTTGGAGTCGTTTATCCGGTCTATGAACACCACGCCAGGCTCCCCATTGCCCCACGCGTGGTCCACGATGCGGTCGAACACCTCCCTTGCGCTTATCTTTTTTACGACCTTGTTCGTGCGGGGGTTGACCAGCTCGTATTCTCCGCCTTCCTGCAGGGCGGTCATGAAGCCGTCGGTTATCGCCACCGATATATTGAAGTTGTTAAGCTTCGTGTTCACGTCCTTGCACCCTATGAAGGGCAGGATGTCCGGGTGGTCGACGGAAAGCATCCCCATGTTCGCGCCCCTTCTGGTGCCACCCTGTTTCACCGCCTCCGTGGCGGTGTCGAACACGGTCATGAAGGAGACGGGCCCCGAGGACACCCCCTTGGTGGAGCCGACCACGTCCCCGCTGGGGCGGAGCCTGGAGAAGGAAAACCCCGTCCCGCCGCCTGACTTGTGTATGATCGCCGCGTTCTTTACGGCATCGAAGATGGACTCCATGGAGTCGGCCACCGGCAGGACGAAACAGGCCGAGAGCTGCCCGAGCCTCCTGCCCGCGTTCATAAGGGTTGGGCTATTGGGCAGAAAGCGGAGCCCGGTCATCAGGCGGTAGAACTCCCCGGCCAGCGCGCCTGTTTCCTCCTCGCCCGCCCCGTATTGCCTGTCCGCCCCGGCAATGAAACCGGCAACCCTGCGGAAGAGCTCCTCCGCCGTCTCCACCACCTCGCCTTCCTCGTTCTTCTTGAGGTAGCGCTTTTCAAGCACCTTTAAGGCGTTTGGCGCAAGACCAAGCCCCGCATCATCGACCCCGTAACTTTTTTTAAAATATGATTCCATCAGAAATGATCCCCCTCCCGCCTCTGGCTTTTTCCCCGGCTTGCTTTTTCCCCAATTCGGCCCTGAAGCGCCTTTCCGGTCTGAATGCGCATCTCCCTACCCGAATGAGACATATAGTGGTTTTTTATTTTTGATAGTCTATTAAACACTAGATATAGTATGTAGTCAAGAGGGAAAATGCATTTTTTGGAAGCTCTTGTTTTAAAAGATTTTTTACTGTGAAAAATATGTTTGCGGATTGTGGATGAAAACAAAAAAATGCTTGCATCGCTTTCTGGAACTGGTAGTATGGAACCAGAGGGGGTTTTTAATTGGTCCGCTTTAATAATTATCAGACTTTCTAAATTTAAAAAAACAAGGTCGCTTAAAATTTTGCTTGACAGACGGTTTCTAATGTGATAGTAAATAAGTAGTTTGATTAAGCGCCTCGTTACCTCCCCAAGCTTGCTGCTGTCCCCAAGACAGCAGCTTTTTTTTGTCCAGAAAGGCCCGTAATCGATTTTTCCGTCCGATCCGGCGGTTTTTGGGAAAGCCCTTTTCTTTAGTGCCAGGTAGTCGAATGGATGCGTGGTCCGGCGGGACGTTTCTACCCTGGGGTTGCGGGGGTGGGCGCCTGTAAAATAAAAAAACCGCCTGTCAGATCTCTATAAGCTGGTACCGGCTGGAGCCAAGGCCTAGCTTTTCAGCGTGGGTTATCTGTGCGCGGTAGTCCTTTTTGTGAAGCTCAAACAGTATGTCGCCGCCCTGTTTGAGCCCGGCGTCCGAGGCGGCGGACTCCGGCAGAGGGGGGCAGCCCTGCAGCATGTCTATGCTGGCCTGTTCCACCGCCACAAGGTCGTCCGATACCAGGATGCCTTTGTCCTGCACTACCGGCACATCCGCCCCCGGCATGCAGTCGCATTCAGGCTGTATGTCGGTAAGGAAGTTTATGAATATGACCTTTCCAGGCCCAAAAGTGCCCATCACCGCCTGGGCGGCCTCGGCCAGCCCCCGCATGAACTGTCCGGCATCGGCCTCCTCGTGCACTATCGCCTGTCCGGGGCAGACCCTTGTGCACCTGCCGCACCGCCAGCAGCGCTCATCCGCGTACTCGAATTTCTTGCCCTCCTTGCCAAAGCTTATGCACTCCAGGGGGCAGATATCCTCACACTGGTAGCAGAGCTGGCACTTGTCCTCGTCCCAGAAGAGCCTGCCCTCCCCGATGGAGTGCATGGCTCCCCTGCCGCACTTCCACCCGCAGCCCCGGTGCGAGGCGCTTACCCCGCCCATCGCAAGGTTTTTTATGGCCCCCGCGTATCCTGAGTTTATGTGGCCCTTTACGTGGCTGCACACCACCATGGCCGGCGCGTCATGTATGAGGGAGGCAACGGCTACCTCGCCAAGGATGTCGCCGGCCTTTACCAGTATGTTGTCCCTGCCGTAAAGTCCGTCGGCAAGGACGACGGGCGCGCCCACGGAAAGGTGGTTTATCCCGTTTTGGGTGGCTATATCAAGGTAATCGAGGCCGCTGATCCTTACCGTGTCCGTCACGAAGGGTTTTGCTCCGGCCTCCTTTAGGGCGGCCACCACCCTGGCAAGGAAAACTGGCCTTACGACCCTGTGGGCCCCCACCGACCCGAAATGGGTCTTTACCGCGACCCATTCGTCCTTCTCAAAACGGCCCGCCAGGTCCATCTTCTCAAGGAGGCGGTCCAGCTTGCCAGGCAGGCTCTCCTCACGTTTCCATTTAAGCACCCTGGCGGAGGCAAAATAGACTTTTTTTACTTTTTTTGCTTCCAGCTTCCCCTTCCGGCTCTTGCTCATTTGAGGCTCCTGTCGTATAGTTCCTTGTTTGAAAGCCCGTAGCTTTTGGCGATGTTTTTTACCGCCTCTTTCCTGCCTGTGCCCTTCCTCATGAGCGCCTTGACCTCGGCAACGGCCTCCTCAAGCGGAGGATGGACAGCATGTCTTGCCCTGCCTTCAACCACCATGACGTATTCCCCCGCTATTGTCCGTCCGCTCACGGTCTCCAGGATGTCCTTCAGCGTGCCCCTTATCATCTCTTCGTGCATCTTGGTTATCTCTTTTGCCAGGGCCGCCTTCCTTTCCCCAAAGGCAGACTCCATGTCCGCCAGCGTCTCGATGAGCCTGTGGGGGGCCTCGTAAAAGACAAGCGTGCGCTCCTCCATGGCAAGCTCCTTTAGTTTTTTCATCCTTTCGGTCTTTTTGGGGGGTAGGAAGCCTATGAAGGTGAACTCCGAGGTGTCCAGCCCGGACACCGAAAGCGCGGCCAGGCTGGCGCTTGGCCCCGGCACCGCCACCACATCGATGCCTTCCTCTATTGCCCGGCGGACCAGCTCCCCTCCAGGGTCCTGGATGCCGGGGGTGCCGGCGTCCGAGACAAGCGCCACGGAAAGCCCCTCGTTCAGCCGCACCGTTATCTCCTGCGCCCTTAGTTTCTCCCGTTCGGACCAGTAGCTTATGAGGCTTTTTTTAATGCCAAAATGGTTCAGGAGCTTAAGGGTATGGCGGGTGTCCTCAGCGGCTATCAGGTCGGCCTCCTTGAGCACCTTCAGGGCCCGGAGCGTAATGTCTTCCAGGTTGCCTATGGGGGTGGCCACGACGTAGAGGACCCCTTTCATTTATTTGCCTTTTTCATCCGGTCCATGTATTGCCTCAGCTCCTCGTCCGCCCGCGTGACCTGCCAGACGTTCGTCCCCTCGACCACCCAGGAGTACCGCCCGCCTATGCCCCTTTTTAAAATGATCTTAGGGAACTCAGGCGCTTTTTCTTTTTCCTTTTGCAAAAGCTGCGCGCCTATGACCGGGTCCCTCCTGAAGACTGCGGCCTGCGCCGCCCTACAGGTGCCCGTGAAGCAAGACGCCAGGGGGACGATCAGGGCAAGCAAAAGCGCGGCGCCCCTCAAAAAGGCGCCCGCCGGCCCCGGGATGGATTTTTCACTTTCCCTTTTTCTTTCTTTTTTTATATCCGGAAGATAGTTCAAGGGGTGTTTAGTTTAATAGCTTTTATATTTGTTTGTTATCGGGAACCTTCTGTCCCTGCCGAAGGCGCGCGGGGTTATCTTTATTCCCGGAGGGGCCTGGCGCCTCTTGTACTCGCTTCTGTCTATCATGGATATCACCCTCTTTGCGTTTTCAGGGTCGCAGAGGTTCAATATCTCCTCGAAGCTCATGTCGTCCTCCACGTAGGCCTCAAGCACCGGGTCCAGCAGGTCATAAGGGGGAAGGGAGTCCGTGTCCCTCTGGTCTGCCTTGAGCTCGGCCGAGGGCTCCCTGGCAATGATGCTCTCGGGGATCACGGGGCCTTTTTTCTGCCTGGAATTCCTCCACCTTGCCATGGAGTAGACCAGCGTTTTGGGGACGTCCTTTATCAGGGCGAACCCTCCCGCCATGTCCCCGTAAAGGGTCGCGTAGCCAACGCTCATCTCAGATTTGTTCCCGGTGGTGACAACGAGCCACCCGAATTTGTTTGAGAAGGCCATCAGCAGGTTTCCCCTTATCCTGGCCTGGATGTTCTCCTCCGCGGGCCCTGTTTTCAGGCCCTTGAAACTGGGGGCAAGGGTTTTCAGGTAGTTTTTGAACAGGGGCTCAATGGATATCTCCTGCAGCCTGAACCCGAGGTTTTCAGCCAGGGCATATGAGTCCTCCCTGCTCCGGGAAGAGGTGAAGCGCGAGGGCATGAAGAGCCCGTGCACCGCCTCTTTGCCCAGGGCGTCAACGGCGATTGAGGCAACCAGCGCGGAATCGATGCCCCCGCTCAGCCCGATGACGACCTCGCTGAAGCCGTTTTTTCGCACGTAGTCGGCAAGGCCGAACCTGAGGGCGGTATATACCTCCTCCTCCATTTTCATGGGTTGGGCCAGGGGGGCCGGGGCTATCTTGTGGGGGACCATCTCCGGGGCCGGGACGCTCACTCTCACCGCCTGCTCCCCGATGGCGATCTTCTCCTGCCTCCTCCTGGGGTCGTGCAGCCTCCACATGAAGACGGACTCCAGGTCCAGGTCGGCAAGCAGCAGCTCCTCCCTGAAGAGCCCGGCCTTGGCCGTCAAATTGCCCCGCTCGTTAAAGACCATGCTGCCTCCGTCAAATACGAGCTCGTCCTGCCCCCCCACCGTATTCAGGTACAGGATGATGGTGGAATAATCGGCGGCCCTCGTGGCAAGCATCTTTTCCCTGAAGGCGTTCTTCCCCAGTGTATACGGAGAGCCGTTTATGTTTATGACGAACTCCGCTCCCCCAAGCGCCTGGAGCCTGGCTGGCCCCACCGGATACCAGATGTCCTCGCAGATCGTCACCCCGAACCGGATGTCTCCCATGTCGTAAACGGGGCACCTCGTGCCGGCCTGGAAATACCGCTGCTCGTCGAAGACGCCGTAGTTTGGCAGGAACATCTTATGATAGACGTCTATTATCTGGCCGTCCCTTATGACCGCTGCCGAGTTGTAGATATCAAGCGAGCGGTCCACGAAGCCGACAACGGCTATTATGCCCTTGGCCTCGCGGCTTATCTCTTTCAGGACGGAGACGTTGTCCTCTATGAACTGGGGTTTTAAAAGGAGGTCTTCAGGCGGATAACCGGTCAGGGCGAGCTCCGGGAAGGCAACTATTGCCGCCCCATGGCCGGCCGCCTGCTTCATATAGCTTACGATCTTCTCCGCATTGCCCGCCAGGTCGCCGACAGTGGGGTTGATCTGGGCAAGGGCCACTCTAAGGGTTTTCATGATATTAAGTAATATTAGCGAAAGCCCTTGTTTTTGTAAAGATTTTTGAGAATTTCACCCCCACTTTTATCCGCAGCGGCAGCTTTTGCCGGTCATTCTGAGCAGCCAGAGGCCCTCGTCCTTTTTTTCCATCTCCACCTTGCAGCCAGACATGGCCATGAAGGACATGATCTTTTTTGCCTGCGCCTGGGAGTCCGCAAGAACGTCTATCATCTGCTCGTCCGTGCAGTGGCCGAGGGCGTCACGCACCTTCAGGAACGGTTCCCTGTCCTTTAACCCCCTGGTGTCAACGACCATATTTTCCAAAGAAAAAAACCTCCATGCGGCGGCCTTTTTTTTGCCCCCTGGCCTGATATTAACACGGCCATGAAAAAATGCGTATTGGGAAAAAGGGGGCCTTCCGGGGCGCGGCCCCCCGTGTTTGTCTTTACGCTTTTGTTTTTTAGTTGCAGGCGCCGTTTTTGACCGGTATCTTCCGCATCTTTGCGGATTCCGCCTTGGGCATAATAAGTTTCAGGACCCCGTTTCTTACCGAAGCCTGTATCTTCTCCCTGTCCACCTCATCGGAGAGGGTAAACGCCCTGCGGTAATCGCCCGTCCCGTATTCATGCAGGAGCGGCCTTCCGTCTTCCGGGAACTCGAAGCTGGCCCTGCCGTATATGGTCAGGACGTTCTTCTCAAGCGTTATGTCCACGGAATTTTCATCGACACCAGGCATGTCGGCAATGATGATTATCTCGTCTTTCCGCTCCACGATGTCAACATAAGGCGTGTATATCCTGCCAGCCCTTGCCCGCGCCGTTTCAGCAGGACCCGGCTCCCTCTGCACCTTGTCTGTCGTTTCGTTCATGTCTGCATGCCTCCTTTTAAAAAAACGGTCAAAAAGATTACTCGGATTTGATCGCTATCTTCCTGGGCCTGTCAGCCTCCGCCCTTGGCAGGGAAATGTAGAGGACCCCTTTTGAGGACCTGGCCTGCACCTTGCCCGCGTCCACTGAGAAGGGAAGCTCAATGGTCTTTGTGAACCGGCCGTCCCATCTTTCTTTCCTGTGATAGGATTCCCCTTCCTTGAGCTCTTCCGCTTTGCGCAGGCCGCTTAGCGTAAGCGAACCGTTTGCAACCGAGATGTCGATCGCCTCCGGGTCCATCCCGGGCAGCTCCGTCGTGATAACGGCATTGCCGGCGGAGGCCCAGACGTTCATGGCCGGAAATTCAACGGCTGAAGGGCCTTCAAACTCAAAGGCCATGTTCCCCAGCCCGAACTCCCGAAAAGGATCAAAAAAATGCCCAATCCTCTCCAAATCAGACCATAGCATGATTAAATTTCTCCTTTCATTTCAGAGCATTTAGCACTCTCGTTCATTGAGTGCTAAATATATTTTTGAGATTTTTCGGGCGCGATATCAATGGCGGGAAAAAGCTGGAAATTGCCGTTTTCGACAATGAAGGGACGGAAAAGCCGGAAATTTTCGATTTTCCTCATTTTATCTTCAGATCGTTTTATTTTTTAAAGGCCCGATTTCTGGGCCGGATGGCCTTCCGCTTTTTTCAAACTATAATTTGAACGGGAGGGACCGGAAAACAGAGGCCGTGTAAAAGGCAAGGGCAAACCCCGAAGGAGGCTTGCATGAGATTAAAACCTTTTAAGCTTGGTTTGACGCTGGGCATCATATGGGGCGTGAACATCTTTGCAACGACGTGGCTCTCCTACCTGGCAGGCTATGGCGGGCGCTTCCTGTCGATAATGATGGACCTCTATCCGGGATACAGCGTCTCCCCGGTTGGCAGCTTCATAGGGTTAGCCTACGGTTTTCTGGACCTGTTTGCCGGGGGCGTTTTGGTTGGCCTGATATATAACGCGCTTTCAGGGGAAAAATGAGGTTTTGGACGGGGTGCGGGCGCAAGGGCCGGGATGGAACGGTCAGGAGGGGTTTTTCAGGGCCGTCTTAAGCCCGCTGGCCTCGGTCTTCAGGTGCTCCAGGAAAAGCCTCAGGACGCCGGGCAGGGTTTTTTTTCTGTGTGAAAGTATGTAGAAGTTCTGCCTCATCCTGAGCCCCCTTATCTTAATTTCCCTGAGCGCCCCTTTTTTAAGCTCGGGGGCGACATACAGCCGCGGCAGCACGCCCGCGCCAAGGCCGGACTTTATGGCCTCGACCATGGCCTCGGTGGAGTTGAAGGATGCCACCACGTTCAGCTTGCCGGAGTGGACCCCCTTGCTTGCGAAATATTCGTCGGCGGTCATTTTTGTGCCCGAGCCTTCCTCTCTCGTGACCATGGGGATGGCGGGCAGGTCCTCGGTCCTTACCGGGCCCGCGGTCAACCCGCTGGCGCAGACCAGTATGAGGTCGTCATCGGCCAGGGATGTGAACTCGAGCGCCTTGCGCTCCATCCTGGCCCCCACAATGCCTACGGGCAGCTCATGGTCCATTACCATGTCGGTTATGGCCCTTGATTCCCTGATGACAAGCCTGAAGGAGACCCCTGGATAGAGGCGCCTGAAGCTGGCGGCGGCTCGCGGCACAAGGAAGGAGCCGGGCATTGGGCTTGCCCCCACCAGGAGCTCCCCGGAGGGCTCCGCTCTTTCAAGCCTCAAGTCGGACCTTATGGCATCCAGTTTCTCGATCAGCTCAACGGCCCTGGGATACAGTATGGCGGATTCCTTTGTCGGTGCGATGCTCCTGCCAAGACGGTCAAAAAGCCTGGAGTCGAGCGCCTCTTCAAGGCTCTTGATATGGTCGCTCACCGTTGGCTGGCTCAAAAAAAGCTCCCTGGAGGCCTTTGAAAAACTGCGGTTTTTGTAAACTGAACAAAAGACCCTTAGCTGGTGAATATCCATTCATGGGCCCTCCTTCCGGCCCTCCGGCCGCCCTTTCTCCTTTATGCAACCCAAAGTTGTAGAAGTATCGCACATTCCTCCGCTCAATTGCAATACCTTTTTGGCTTTTTTGTTTTTTGCTTTCTTCTTTTCAGGAAAGGCCGGTCAAGAAATGTTGTGCCCGGCCCTGAGGCGGTCCATCACTTCCCGCAGTGGAAGGCCGGTTTTTGCGGCAATATTCACGCAGTCATCGTATTCCGGGGCCATTGAGGTCCTGCCGCCTCTGCAGGCGGACTTGAACCTCACCGGCCCGAACTCCGTCTCTATGGTCTCGATCTTTCTTTCAAGCGTGCTTCTGCCGGCGCGGTAAAACCTGACACCCAGGGTTGTGGTCTCCCTGAAGACCAGTTCCTTCAGGCCGGGTGCGTTTTCAGGCCCGCAGAGCACGGAAAGCTTTATTGCCGGACGGCCTTTTTTCATGATGACAGGGGTGAGGAACGCATCGAGCGCCCCCGCCTTGAGGAGCCTGTCGATCAGGTACCCGTATATCTGCGGGTTCATATCGTCTATGTTTGCCTCGATCACTAATATTTCCCCCGCAGCCTCTTTTGGGGCCTCCAGGGCCTCTCCGGTAAAGACCCGAAGGACGTTCGGGAAGGTCTCCGGGTCCTTTTCCCCCGCCCCGGCCCCGGTCTTCCCCATAAGCATGGGGGGCATGGGGCCAAAAAAACCCCTGCAAAGGCCCTTTATCAGGGCCGCCCCCGTCGGCGTGGTCAGTTCAAAAAATGGCTCCGCATGTCCGCCATGGACAGGGACGCCCTCAAGCAGCAGGGAGGTGGCAGGGGCCGGAACGCCAAACCTGCCATGGAGCGTGTCCACGGTCCCGCCGCCGACGTTTACCGGGGAGCAATAGACAGCCTCCACTTCCAGGAGCTCAAGACATATGAGCGCGCCCATGACGTCCACAACCGTGTCCGGGCTGCCAAGCTCATGGAGATGGACATCTTCGATATTGCCCAGGCCGTGCACCCTGGCCTCGGCCTCAAACAGGCTTTTTATTATTTCGAGGCCCTTCTGAACGGTTTTCGCGGGCAACGGGCTTTTCCCTATGATGGCGGACATCCTGCTCCATCCAAGGGGGTGGGTCCCGCCTGGCACGATAACGTCCAGTTTTGTTGCGGACAGCCCCCTGCGCAAAACTTTTCTGCTTTCGAGCCGGACCCCTTCCAGGCCGAGCTTGCCGATGCTTTTCTGGAGCTCTTCGAAGGGGGCGCCGGCCGAAATGAGCGCACCGATCAGCATGTCCCCGCTGATCCCTGACGAGCAGTCAAGATATGCGATCTTCAATGTTCCGGCCTTCCCTCAGCTTTCATTTCTTTTTTTTCAGTGCGGACCGACATGACGTCTCCCGTGGAAAAGCGCAGTGTCCCGCCCGTGGTCCTCAGGATGAGCCTCCCGTCGTCATCGATGCCTGTTGCCATGCCTGCGGAGTGCCTGCCCTCGGACTGGACGCATACCTGCCTGCCCACGGTGTCGCAGAGGTTCCTGTACGCCTTCAGAAGCCTCTGCTGCCCGCCCGTGCCAGCCCCGCTGTGCAGAAGGCCCGCCCAGTAGCCAAGCTCCCTGTACACTGCCGCTATAAGGGCTGGCCTGTCCGCCGTTTCCCCGGTCTCTGCCAGTATGGAGGTCGCAATGGGTCTTAGCTGTCCGGGTATGCCGGCCTTTTTCATGTTCACGTTTATGCCTATGCCGGCCGCGGCACAAAGCACCCTGTCCGGGTCGGAGCGCAGCTCCACAAGGATGCCGCCCAGTTTTTTTGCCGCAGCTTCCGCGCCCTTTTTTTTGTTTTCCTTGCCCGGCACGACGATGTCGTTTGGCCATTTCAGCCGCACGTCCAGCCCGGTCTGCCCCTTTATGGCAAGGGCCGCGGCCAGGCCCGCCGCAAGGGCCAGGAGGGGGGCCTTCCTTGGCGGGAGGTCCGGCCTCATGGCGGCGCTCATGTAAATGTTGGCCCCTGGCGGCGACATCCAGCTCCTGCCGAGCCTGCCCCTTCCCGCACTCTGGCAGTCCGCCACCACAAGGGCCGAAAGCGGCCCGGCCCCGCGGAAAAAACCTTTCTCCATGGCCAGAAGCAGCGCCATGTCGTTCGTGGAGGGCATATTTTCCTTGAAGACTATCTTAACTGCCGGCAGGTGGTAGCCAAGCTGCCTGGCTGAAAGGTCCGGCCCTCCGGGCAAAAGCCCGTAGCCTTCCCTGGAGGCCTCTATCATGAAACCCTCCGCGCGCAGGAGCTGTATTTTTTTCCAGACGGCCGCCCTGGTTATTCCAAGCGCCCTGGAAAATTCGGGGCCGGTAACCGCCCTGCCCGCGGAGTCCATGAGCAGTTTAAATACCCTTTGCGGCAAAGCGGTTTTTTACTCCTCCCGTTCGGGTATGATGACCCTGACCTTGCCTTCAAGAAGCCTGCTGAAACGGAGGGCGTCCTCTTTGGCCCCTACGATCGAGCCGTAATGCATCGGCAGGGCGATCTCCGGTTTTATTTCGAGGGCCGCCTGGGCCGCTTCTTCGGCGGTCATCACATATGTGCCTGAAACGGGAAGAAGGGCTATGTCCGCCCTGAACCCCTTCATCTCGGGTATGTGGTCGGTGTCGCCCGCGATGTATATCCTCCTGCCCCCGGCCTTGAAGATGTAGCCCACCCACCGGTTCTCCATGGGATGAAATTTCTTGCCTATGTTGTAGGCGGGCACCACCTCCACTTCAACGCCGTGGGCGGTAAGCTTATCGCCCGGCTTCACGGCCTGCGTCTTCCCTTTTGGGAACTTTCCGATGCAGTCCGCAGGGGCCAGGACCACCGTGTCTTCAGTCGCTATCTTGTCCACGTCTTCGGGACTGCAGTGGTCGTAGTGCTCATGGGAGATGAGTATGAGGTCCGCTTTCGGGGCCGCCTTGCCCCCGCCGATCCTGAACGGGTCCGTATAGATGACAACGCCCCCCGCATCTATCCTGAAGGTGTCATGCCCAAGCCAGTGGATGTCTTTTTCCCTCAACGTTTCCATATGGCAAGCCGTGCCTCTCTTTCAGCTTTTTTTCTGTTTTTTCCGCCTGGCCGAAAGGGTTTTTTTGTTTTTTCTCCGGCCAGGATGACATTATATCATGCGGCAGTTGTCTTTACGGAATAAAGTTGTAAACTGCGCTTTTCAATAAAATCAATGCCTTAACCGGTCCATAAGCATGAATATCGGATGGTAAAGCCGCACGCTGAATCAGACGGGGCTGTGATGGTCAAAATACGAAAGTTGTGCACCCGGAAACAATTACCGGCAGGAACATGCCGCCATCCGTAAATTTTGCCCGGGCACGATTTCGTCCAGGAAGCTGCAGCGGCGCGTGACCTCTCGACTTAGCAAATTTCGCCCCGTACTCTGCGTAGCTGCCGGATTCTAATTGCGGCAAATACAGGTCGAATTATTGATTTTCTCGTAGGGGCGGGCTTGCTCCGCCCGCCTTTTGTTTTTTTTCGTCATTCCGTGCCCTGACACTACCGAATCCAACGACTTTAGCCTTTTTACGTGGATGTGCCGACACACTCAAAACAGCAAGATTCAAGACCTGACCCTCTTTAAGTTTCTTTTTACTCGGGCTTGTCCCGGAATCCAGCCGACTGTGCATTTTTCAAATTCAAACTCCGCTTATGCCGATATATCCGGTACATCGCGCATGATATGGCGGCAATAAACCTTGCTCTATAAAAAAGTGAATATTTGAAGCGATTGGGAGATAAGATTTGATTTTATTTTCAAACTCTTCAGGCCTCATTTCTATAAAAGAAAGCATTTTTTGATAGGCTGTTTCTACCTTTAAAGTTTTTTTATGGATCGCTGCGCAGAAGTCACAGTTCCTGGTGGGTTCGAATATCTTTAACTCAGGGACATCATATTCATGCATCTGGTCTAAATGGGCCCAGTTGCGGGCTCTTTGCACAGCAGTTTCGATTAAAGTATGCATCTGCTCTTCATTTACATTTACCCGAAAGTTCAATAGAAGATTTTTAAGGTCATTAATAACAGCAGGATCGCCTCTTCCAAATAATCCGCAACCCTGCTTATGATAATGAATTTTTATGAATTCGTGTACAGCAGCTTTCACATTCGAATTTTTGATAATTTTACAGCTTATCAGTTTTCGATATATTTTAGCGTGTTCAAACTTTTTAAGAAAATTTAAGGTTGCAACATCTTCTCCACCAAAATGTCGTTTTTCAGATGCATTCACCCGCCCCTTTTTCAGGAGCATTCACCCAGGGTAGCAACCCATGTAGGTTTTAGCACATCAGGCTGAACATAATCAAGCCTGCGCCTTTCTCCGTCTTTGTGGCTCTTTCTTCCGCCGGTAGCTCTCGCCCTCGATGACAAGCTGGTGGGCGTTATGGGCGAGGCGGTCGAGGGCCGAGTTTGCCATGATGGGGTCTTCGAATAGCGCCATCCATTCGTGGACGTCTCGATTGCTGGTAATCACCGTAGAGGCCCTTCCGTATCTCTCGACGACAACCTCATAGAAGTCGGTGGTCTGCTCGTCCGTAAGCCTCTGGAGGCCGAAGTCGTCGATGATAAGCAGTTCGGGGCTGATCAGTTTTACCAGCTCTCTGCCGTATGAGTTATCGGCCCTGCTCTGGAGGAGTTTTTTGAATAACGTGCTGGCCCTGAGCATGAGGACCTTGTGCCCCCGTCTGCATGCGCTGTGGGCGAGCGCATTTGCGATAAAGGTCTTTCCCACGCCCACGGGGCCGCAGATGAGCACGTTTTCATTGCGGCTGATAAACTCAAGGCTGAAGAGGTCCTTAAGCTTTTCTCTGTCGAAGGTGATCGCGGCATCCCAGTCGAACCGTTCAAAGGTCTGATCGAGATCCACCATGGAGGTCTTTAGCCTTGTGGCGACATTGGTATCCTCTCTCCTCTGGATTTCATCGTTGAGGATGAGCTCCAGGAATTCCGTGTAAGAGAGCTTTGTCCCCTTGGCGTAGACCACCCTGTCTGGAAGGGTGGCCAGCAGCCCCGAAAGCCGCAATCGTTTCAATGTCTGCTTCAGTTCATTTGTTATACCCATAGCTACTGTTCCTCCTTGTGTTTGAAATATTCTGCCGGCCGCCCGAACCGCGCCGGCACGACAACTCCTCTTTTCTCACCTCCTTTTTCCGCCTCTTTGCCGAGGGCCTGTTTGATAATGCGCTCCAGCCTGAAGACGTCTATGAGGCTGAAGGACAGGGCGCGGCTGCACGCCTGTTCCATCCGCGCAGTTCCATATTTCTCTGAAAGACGCAGCAGCTTCTGGGCCTGTCTCAGCTTGCTCCATGGGAAGTCCCCTGAAAGGAGCTGCTCCATGAAGCTGCCACAATTAGCTCCTGCTTCTTTCGCCTTTTCAATGTAGTAATCGCAGTTCCTCATCGCATATGGCGTCTTGTGCTTTGGATAGTCCTCAAAATCGGTGGATCGGCTGCCCTCGGACACCACGGGATGGGTCTTTATCACGGCCCCTTGATAATAAATGCGCGTAAGTTTGCTGTCGCCGCGGATAGCCACTTCCTTGCCGATATATTCCGTCGGCAGCGAATAGAGGGCATTGGAGAAGCGGACATGATGGTCCGGATGGACTTTCCCGGAGCCCCATTTAGGGACATCAAAACGTTCCTCCCGCAGCGGCAGCAGAAGAGCCTTCTCCTGTTCTTCAAAAACTATCCTTGGCCTCTTTCTCGTGGTGCCGTGGATTCTCATCCCCGCAATGTTCATGCACCACTTCACGGCCTCTCTCTGGGCGTGCTCGCAATCGATAAACTCTTCCCCTTTGAAAAAATTCTCACGGACATACTGTATTTGCCTCTCCACAGTGGCCTTTCCCTGGGGATGCCGGGCGACTGCCGGGTCTATGATGAAACCTTGATATTGCGAATATTCCAGGAAGGTGCGGTTGAATACAGGCTCATAGCGGCTGGACTTAACCACCGCCGCTTTCATGTTGTCGATTATTAGGCGCCTCGTAACGCCGCCGAAAAACTCCCACGCTTCCTCTATTCCTCCTATGAGCGCCGGAAGATCCTGTTTGCGCGTAATGTGCACGTATTGATGCCTGCTGAACACGAGAGTAACGACAAGGGCGTACAGCGCCCTCAGCCGATTTAGGGCCTTGTCAAACAAATATCCGAGCCTGCCGAAATCGACTTCAGCGACCTCACCTGGCTCCGTCGCCGCCATTCGGACGGTGCCATGATTGCCGGGCATTCCGATATGCTCCTGCGTAAAGCGGTAAAGAGAGCTGTAGCTCGTCTCCACGCCGCTGCGCAGCAGCTTCATATGCACCTTGGTGAGGGTCAGGTCCTCACGCTCAAGCCAGTCCGTTATAGTCTCTTTGTAGGGGAGGAGTATTGTGTCTCTATTGATCTCATCAGCGGCTTTCTCAAGGCCGTTGATTTCCCGGAACACCGCGTATGCAATTTCTTCGATGTTTGCTTCAGATTCCTTCGAAAGCCCCTTCTTCTCAGCAGTCCGAATGTAGTTGCGAACGGTATTGCGGTCCATTTTCGTCGAACGCGTAATGGCCCTTATCTTGTCTCCCGCTAAGTAACGCCTCAAAACATCCAAAATCTCGATCACGGTGTATTCCTTGTCTGCCATGCTACCTCCTTTTTTGAGATAGTATGACGGTTCCGGACTGCTACACCTGGGACCACTCAGCGGTGGGTGAACGCTCCTGAAAAGGGTGGGTGAACGCTCCTGAAAAACTAAGCCTTCAAATGGGTGAATGCCCCTGAAAAATCACAATCTAGTGCTGATCTGCGGATTTCTTATTGCCATGATGCTGGCTGGCAATGCAAAAACCGGAGCGCAAACGAAAGCCTCTGCCAACAGCTGTGTCAAATGCCATGGCAATGCGCAGAGGATGAAGGAACTGGGCTATCCTGAATTTACTATGACCCTCAAAGAGGTGGAAAGGCAAACCGGAATGCCAGCCTCCTGTGAGATGTGCCATCTTGGCAACGCGTCGGATGGCACTGTTGACGGCGCACACAGAGGCCTCCTGGGCCTAATAGTGGTCCTAAAGAAAGGACAGATCGCCGTGCCGCGAATGGAACTGTCCCAGAAGGACAGGCAATCAATAAAGCGCCTGAAAACTCAGGGACATTTCGCGGGCAATGCCCTTTTCCCAAGGGCAGAGAAAAATGGAAGGCTCGTCCCCGCCCCGGGAATAGCCGGCCTGCAGTGGCATGACAAGAACCCGGAAACCATCGCGTTTGATCCAGGCATCGCTCAGAAAACCTGCGGCCTTTGCCATCCAGCCCAAGTCAAAAGTTACATGAAGAGCACAATGGGGCAGACACTTAACATGCGCCAATACGTGACGTGGTTCAGCCCTCCAGGTCCCCAGAGCTGCGGTTTATGGACGGCGGGAAAGACCAAACCGGACAACGAACATTTCACATTGCGCAACATGCGGGCATACAACGCCGTCAGCACCGCCCCGATAAACAGGCGGCAGGCGTTCACAAACCAGAGAAACTGCAATACGTGCCATGCCGGATGCCTTGATTGCCATTACACTCCTTTTAACGGGAAAGCCGTGGGCGAAAACGGAAAACACAATGCTGCCGGAGTCCACACCTTTACGTTCAGACCCCCGGTACTGTCATGCATGGGCGGCGGACGGGCCCTTATGTGCCATGCCCCCCTCGAAAGGCG
>JAJYJB010000003.1 GCA_021789735.1 Nitrospirota bacterium | reverse complement strand
AATTTTTCAAATACGCCTTCGCCATGCAGTTTGGGAACAACCGGACTGGCAGGGGAATAGAATTCAATTTCAAGAGGCTTTTTGCCCTTGCCAACAAATAGAAAGGGTGCGGAAGAAAAATATGAGCGATAAGCGGAAAGTAGCAAGGCAGCTTGCTAGACAGGCTGTTGAGGAGGGGCGTCCCCAGGAATGGTTTGAGCAACTCTATTCAAGGGCCAGGACAAACGGGACCGCGATCCCTTGGGCCGATCTCATCCCGAATCCGAACCTGATTGCCCTATACGGTCTGGTCCGGCATATCACTTTCGGGCTTAGAGCGCTTAAGGTTGGATGCGGACTGGGCGATGACGCCGAATGGCTTTCAGGGTTGGGGTTTGAAGTCACCGCCTTTGATATCGCGCCCACCTCAATAGCCTGGTGCCGGGAAAGATTCCCGGCTTCCGAGGTTAAGTACCTCGTGGCAGACCTTTTTGCTGCAACGCCGGAATGGGCGCAGGCCTTCGACATCGTGATAGAGTCTTATACGCTTCAAGTGCTGCCACCCAGCCTCCGGATAAACGCCATGCGGGCCATTGCCGGCTTTGTGGCCCCCGGCGGCTATCTTCTGTTTGTAACCAGGGCCAAGGAAGAGTCCGACCCACCAGAAGATATGCCATGGCCGCTTACGCGCCGCGAGGTGGATATGTTTCGCAGCTATGGTCTTGAAGAAATATACTTTGAGGATTATTGGGACAATGAGTCGCCTGCCGTAAGGCGCTTTCGGGCCTGTTACCAGCGGGCGGCAGAATAGGCTTTGGAGCCATACCCGGGCTTGGCACATCTGTTATAATTCGGCATATTTGCGGGGAAGGAGCCGAGACACTTTGCCGATGGCTCTGGGGCGCAGATTTTTTTGGAAATAAACGCTTTTAGCCACCTCTTACTGTCCGTGAAGGGAAACCAGACCACCTTAAAAAAGGAGGTGTTGATTGCTTTATAAAAGAGGCAAGGTCTGGTAGACAAAGATCAACTGGCAGGGTGAGCTTATAAGAAGATCAACCCTCACCGGAAACAAGGAGCTTGCTCGGCGTGTTGAGCGAAAAATGCTTTCCAAACTCGAAGAAGATAAATGGTTTGAGAAAGACCTTGCTGCCACAACTTCTTTTAACGCTGTATGGGAGAAGTATATGAGGGAAGAAGCCCCATATGTTTCAAAAGGCAATGCTGAACGCGCCAAACAATGCGGAAAGAATTTTCTGCATGCTTGGCGCGCTGATGCTCTCAGATATTACTCCCGCAAGGCTTAGCTCCTATAAAGCCAAGAGGTTTTCAGATGGGGTTAGTTCTGCGACCGTCGTTAAGGAGTTGCAATTTGTGAGGCGGGTATTTTCGCTTTGCAAGAAGGAGTGGCAGTTGGTCAAGCAATCTCCTTTCGAGTTCTTCACCATGCCCAAGATAAAAAACATCCGGGTCAAGTTCCTGAATCCGGGGCAGTTTGAAAATCTTCTTTCTGCCTGTCCTGAATGGCTCAGGCCGATTGTTATTATCGCAAGGCATACCGGAATGAGGCGTGGCAACATCCTTTCCCTTAAATGGGAGGAGGTTGATCTTCAGGGCAGGATAATAAATCTTGAGAGGACAAAAAACGGGTACAGGCTTTCTCTCCCCTTAACGGAGAGGGCCTTATCTATCCTTCTTTCCGCAAAGCAGGGCAAGGTGAGGCATCTAAACTGCCAGTATGTGTTTTCTCAGGAGGGCAAGCCCTATTCCCCTTATCAGGTCTCAATGGCCTTTAAACGGGCCTGTAATCGCTCAGGATTGGGTGATTTCCGTTTCCATGATCTGAGGCATGACTTTGCATCCAGTCTCGTCCAGAGGGGTAATGATCTCTATCTGGTTCAAAGCCTCCTTGGGCACAGGGACGGCAGAATGACCCAGAGATATGCCCATCTGAGGGTAGAGGATTTGCAGAAAGCGGTTGAGACTTTGGAATGGGGGCACAAAAAGGGGCACAGTGAGAATGAAAAAGGGGCTGCGATTGTTGCAACCCCCTGATTTTCTTGGCGTCCCCAATGGGATTCGAACCCATGTTACCGCCTTGAAAGGGCGATGTCCTAGGCCGGACTAGACGATGGGGACTTAAATTAAAAAACTGCCCAAAAAAATGAGTGAGCCGCGAAGGATTCGAACCTTCGACCCACGCCTTAAAAGGGCGTTGCTCTACCAACTGAGCTAGCGGCCCATTATTACCAAGACTATACCATAACCTCTGAACAGGGTTTTTGTCAATGACCTGGAGGGGTTTATGATATAATACCAAATGAAAAAGATTGCCTTTCTTTGCACCGCAAACTCATGCAGAAGCCAGATGGCGGAAGGCTTCGCAAGGCATCTCGGAGCGGGGCATGTCGAGGCGTGGAGCGCCGGCCTGATATCGGCGGAGGTAAGCGAAATGGCCTCCAAAGTGATGAAGGAGGCCGGGGTGGACATCTCCAACCAGAGATCCAAGTTCTTGGAAGAGATACCGCTTGAGGAGATGGACCTGGTTGTCACCCTCTGCGAAAGCGCCGGGCAGGCTTGCGTAAGCGTTCCGGCCAGGGGAAGAAAATTGCACATCCCCGTGAAAGACCCCACGGGCGCGCAGGGTTCGCCCCGGGATGTAATGGACGAGTTCCACAAGGCGAGGGACGAGATAAAGGCGATAGTCTGCCGCATACTGAAGGAGATGAACGTGCCCTCGGAAGCCAAAGACTGAATTTATCGGGCTTGACGAATAATTGAATTTTTCCACGATATTGGGTAAAATAGCGGACTTGGGAGGTGTAATGCACTATGTATGCGATAATAGAGACAGGCGGAAAACAGTATAGGGTTGCCTCAGGCCAGACGATCTCGGTGGAGAAGCTTGACGCCGGGACGGGCAAAGAGGTCGTGTTCGACAAGGTTTTGGCTGTCAAAGGCGATGAGAAGGATCCCCTATTAGGGGGGCCTTATATCGCCGGGGCCAGGGTCACGGCCGAGGTCATAGGGGATGGCAAGGCGGACAAGGTGCTCATCTTCAGGCAGAAGGCGCGCAAGGGCATGAGGAAACTCAGGGGCCACAGGCAGCCTTATACCAAGGTGAGGGTCAAAGAGATAGAGATTGGAGGCAAATAACAAGCAATGGCACATAAAAAAGGAGTAGGCAGCAGCAGAAACGGCAGGGACAGCGAGTCAAAAAGGCTTGGCCTCAAGCGCTCGGGAGGAGAGGCCGTCAGGGCCGGCAACATACTTATAAGGCAGAGGGGGACGCAATATCATCCTGGCGCCAATGTTGGAATGGGGAGGGACCATACCCTGTTTGCCAAGGTGGACGGCGTGATGACCTTCGAAAGGAAAGACCGCGAGAAGCTGAAGGTCAGCGTCTACCCGGTGGCTGCAAGCTAAAAAGAAAAAGATTTTTCCGGAAGAAAAACAATAAAATAAAGAAGGCGGTTTCTCTTTGGCATGAAACCGCTTTTTTATTTTTTTATCTCAGGACAATATGAAATTCATAGATTACGTCAGGCTGCATATAAGGTCGGGAGACGGCGGGCCGGGGATGGTCAGCTTCAGGAGGGAAAAGTACGTTCCCAGGGGCGGGCCTGATGGGGGAGACGGCGGCAGGGGCGGGCATATAATTTTCAAGGCGAGCGCCGAGCTTGGCACCCTTCTGGACCTGAGATACAAGCACAGCTATGCCGCCCGGGACGGCGAAAAGGGCATGAAAAAGAGGATGCACGGAAAAGACGGGGCTGACCTTGTCATCCGCGTGCCCGTTGGCACTGTGCTGACAGATACGAATACGGGAGAGGTCATCGCGGACCTGGACTCCGACGGCAAGGAGGTCATCGCGGCCGAGGGCGGGAAGGGCGGCCTTGGGAACCAGCACTTTGCCACGTCCGTAAGGCAGGCCCCGAGATACGCGCAGCCAGGCCTGCCCGGCGAAGAAAGGGACGTGACGGTCGAGCTCAAGCTCCTGGCCGACTGCGGGCTTATAGGCCTCCCCAATGCGGGCAAATCGACTCTTATTTCGGTCATCTCTTCCGCCAGGCCGAAGGTGGCCGATTATCCTTTCACCACCTTGGAGCCGGTCTTGGGCGTGGTAAAGCACGCTTTTTTCAGGAGCTTTGTGGTTGCGGACATCCCCGGGTTGATAGAAGGCGCCCACAAGGGGGTAGGGCTCGGTTTTCAGTTTCTCAGGCACGTGGAGCGCACCAAGGTGCTGCTGCACATGGTGGACGTCTCGGTGGCCTCGGCGGGGGGCCCGGTGGAAAACCTGAAGAAGATTAACAAGGAGCTTTCGCTGTACAGCCCAGAGCTCATGAAAAAGCCGATGGCGGTTGCCGCAACGAAGATAGATTCCGCTGACCCTGAAAAACTGGACGCTCTGAAGGGATACTGCGAGTCGGCCGGGCTTGACTTTTTTGCCGTATCTGCCGTAAGAAAAACGGGAGTGGAAGAACTCCTGGATTATCTTGCCCGGACGATAGAGACGGCCGGTAAAAAGACGGCGGATACACAGGCCGGGACGGAGGAGAGCGGGTAATGAGGCTTGTGGTGAAAATAGGCTCGAACATACTTTCCGCGAAAGAGGGAGGCCTTGACGAGCGGAGAATGAAGTCCATAGCGGATGACGTCTCCCGGGTGATGGAGGCCGGGCACGAGGTGGCCGTTGTCTCCTCGGGGGCCGTTGCCGCGGGTGTTGGCAGGCTCGGGCTCAAGAGGAGGCCGGCGGACATAAGGCTTAAGCAGGCGGCTGCCGCTGTCGGTCAGTCCCAGCTTATGTGGCTTTACGAAAAGGTTTTCAGCGGTAACGGGAAAAAGGTCGCCCAGATACTGCTTACGAGGGACGTGTTTACGGACCGGGCAAGATACATAAATTCCAAAAACACCATACTTACCCTGATAGGCCTTGGCGTTGTCCCCATAATAAATGAAAACGATACCGTTGCGATGGACGAGATACGCTTCGGGGACAACGACCAGCTTGCCGCCCTGGTGGCCTCGCTCCTTGGGGCTGACAGGCTCATGATACTTTCCGATGTCGACGGCCTTTATACTTCGGACCCAAGGCACAACCCGGATGCGAGGCTCATCCCGGAGGTATCCGAGATAACGCGCGAGATGGAAAGGAGCGCGGGGGGCGCGGGAAGCAGTGTCGGCACCGGGGGGATGTATTCAAAGATACTGGCTGCGCGCATAGCCATGAGCGCCGGGATAAGCGTAAATATATTGAACGGCAGGAAGAGCGGACTCCTTATGGACGTCCTGGGCGGCAAGAGATCACACGGCACGCTGTTTCGCGCGGCAAACGGGAAGCTGCCTGCCAGGAAGGGATGGATCGCCTATGGGCTCAAGGCAAAAGGCAGGCTCGTGCTGGATGCGGGGGCGGAGGAGGCAATAGTGTCTCGGGGCAAGAGCCTGCTCCCATCGGGAATAACCGGGGTGGAAGGGGATTTTGACAGGGGGGACCCCGTATACTGCGTTTCATCCTCCGGCCGGCGCATAGCGAAAGGGCTCTCGAACTATTCCTCTGAGGAGATTAAGAAGATAAAGGGCATGAAGACCTCGGAGATCAGGCAGGCCCTTGGCTACAGCTATTCAGACGAAGTGATACACAGGGACAATATGGCTGTCCTGGACTGAAGATGTGGTTTTTTGGTTGGGCCAAGACCGCCCGGGTAAAAACGGCCCCGCGCGGTATTTTCAAAACGCGAAATAGAACCCCCCTTTTTTTTGCATCTTCCAGCAGCCCCTCCCAGGAGCTTTTTCTATTTGTTCAATCAGGCCCCAAGGCACGAAAACTTAAGAAGATATGATAAAATGACGCATTAATTTTTTTATTTTTGAGGAGACAGGATTATGGCGGAAGACGGGATGGGTAAGGGTTTCGATGTCCTGATGTCCGAAAACAGGACATTCCAGACTGCGTCCGGGCTGGATGGGAAGGCGTACATAAAGAGCCTGGAAGAGTATAACGCGGTCTATAAGCGTTCCATAGAAGACCCTGAGGGATTTTGGGGCGAGATGGCTGAAAAGCGGCTTTCCTGGTTCAGCAAATGGGACAAGGTCCTTGACTATGACTTTGAGAAGCCCTATATAAAATGGTTTGCGGGGGGCAAGCTGAACGCAAGCTATAACTGCCTGGACAGGCACCTTTCCGGGCCGGACAGGAACAAGGCCGCGCTCATCTGGGAATCGGACGGTGGTGATTACAGGACCTACACCTATCAGCAGCTTACTACGGAGGTCTGCCGTTTTGCCAACGTGCTCAAGAAAAACGGCATCAGGAAGGGCGACCGGGTGAGCATTTACCTTCCCATGATACCCGAGCTGCCCATATCAATGCTGGCCTGTGCCCGCATAGGGGCTATACACAGCGTAGTTTTCGGCGGGTTTTCGGCCCAGTCACTGAGGGACAGGATAAACGACTGCGGGGCTAAAATGGTCATAACTGCGGACCATGGGCTTAGGGGAGGCAGAAAGGTGGAGCTAAAGTCCAACTGCGACGAGGCCCTCCGTGAATGCCCAACCGTAGGGAAGGTCATTGTCGTGCGCAGGTCGGGCGAAGATATCAAGATGTCCGGTGGGCGCGACCTGTGGTGGGACGAACAGATGAACGCCCGTGACATAGAGAACTACTGCCCCCCGGAACACATGGACGCCGAGGACCCGCTTTTCATCCTTTACACTTCTGGCTCCACAGGGAAGCCAAAAGGCGTCCTCCATACCACGGGCGGATATCTGCTGTACACGAACCTGACCTTCGAGTGGATATTCGACTGCCATCCGGAGGACGTTCACTTCTGCACCGCAGACATAGGCTGGGTGACCGGCCACAGCTATATCCTTTACGGCCCGCTTTCAGCGGGGGCAACCTCTCTCATGTTCGAGGGGATACCGAACTATCCGGACCCGGGCAGGTTCTGGCAGATCATAGACAAGCACAAGGTGAGCATATTCTATACCGCTCCCACCGCGATAAGGGCGCTGATGCGCGAGGGGGAAAACTGGCTCGAAGGGCACGACTTTTCCTCCCTGAGGGTGCTTGGGTCTGTGGGCGAGCCGATAAACCCAGAGGCCTGGATGTGGTATTTCACCAATGTGGGCAGGCAGAAGCTTCCCATTGTGGATACATGGTGGCAGACCGAGACCGGGGGTATCCTGATAGCGCCGCTTCCCGGGGCTATGGCGCTTAAGCCGGGCTCCGCAAGCAGGCCCTTTCCGGGTGTTGTCCCTGTTATCGTAAATGAAAAGGGCGAGCAGGCGCGGGCAAACGAGGGCGGATACCTCTGCATTACAAGGCCGTGGCCAGGAATGCTGCGAGGTACGTACGGGGACCCGGAGAACAAGAGGATGAAAGAGGTCTATTTCAGCAAGTTTCCGGGGATGTATTTTTCTGGCGACGGGGCAAGAGTGGATGAAGAGGGGGACTACTGGCTCATGGGCAGGGTTGACGATGTGATAAATGTGTCCGGCCACAGGATAGGGACCGCTGAGGTGGAGTCAGCCCTTGTAAGCCACGAGGCAGTGGCCGAATCGGCCGTTGTAGGTTTTCCTCACGCTGTAAAGGGCGAAGGCATCTACAGCTATGTTACCCTGAAAGACGGACTCGCGCCGTCTGACGACCTGAAAAAAAGCCTTATAGGCCATGTGCGAAGCGTGATAGGGCCGATAGCGGCGCCGGACAAGATGCAGTTTGCGGCCGGCCTGCCAAAGACAAGAAGCGGCAAGATAATGAGGCGCATACTGAGAAAGATAGCCAGGGGTGATGTTGAGGACCTTGGTGATACCTCTACACTGGCGGACCCCGCTGTTGTGGAAAGCCTGGTAAAAAACAGGCTGTAGGGGCTTGAAGATACGTTATACCCCATGCGTCCAAGAGCGGCGTAAAAAATAAAATGACGTCAGGGCTTCTGCCGGAAAAGCTACCGAGACACAAAGGAAGGTCATCATGCGATTAAATGTGAGACTTTAGGCGGATAGAGAATTTGAGGCCCATAGCAGCGGAACGCCTTAGGGTCGAATCCTGATATTTTCCCCAGTTTTGCGAGGGCCCGCCTCTTTTTCATGTAGAAAACGCCGTCCTTCTCCATTCCTCCTGACAACTGCAAAAAATTCCTGGGCACAGACCGGAACCCCTGTTTTTCCGCAAATTAAAGTTATCCGGCAAAATTCCGATACAAAAGTATTAGTCTTGAATTTTTAGTTATTAAGTTATTTAAAAAAGAAAATTTATAAATTAAAACTTTCTGAAAATAAAAATGCACAGAAAGCCCCCTGGCATAAATTCAAAGCTGTTGGCCATAGAGATATTGCTGGTCCAGATGGCCGTGGCCGGGGCATATTGGTTATCACTTGCTGCCAGTGGAGTTATCAGGTTTGTCATATCTGGAGTTGCCTGCCTGGTTGCCGGGGCCGTTCTTTATCTTATTTTCTCCAGGTCGGCTGGCAGTATGGCGATGGAGCGTGACGGCGCTGTGGGCCGCCAGGCCCGGCAGCTGGAGGAGATGAAGAGGCAGACGGGAGCTTTCCTCAAGGAACGGGCGCAGCTTATACCTGTCTTTGTGAACCAGCTCCAGGAGACGATCGAACAGACGGAAAAGGCCGCTCTGGGCATAGGTGAGGGTTTTATGAACATAGTGGGGCGCGCGCGGAGCCAAACCGGAAAAGAAGCGGGGCGCGTTATTATGTGGAGATCAAGAATGGCCCGCTGGTCTGCCGTCATCGCCCCTCAGTGGATGTGCTCTTTCGCTCCGCGGCGCGCTACGCCGGCAGAAACGCGGTTGGCGTCATCATGACCGGAATGGGCGATGACGGCGCGAAAGGGCTTCTTGAGATGAAGGAGGCAGGGGCTGCCACAATCGCCCAGGACGAAGAATCCTCTGTAGTTTTCGGCATGCCTGCTGAGGCCATAAAGCTCGGGGCTGCTGACAAGGTGCGCAAGGTGCTCCACCTGGAGGCCATTGCCGAGAACCTGCTACTGCTTACAAAAAACGGGAGCGGACCGCGGCGGGAACTCTTCCTGAAAAGCAAATAAAGATTCAGGACAAACCGGAATGACAACTTTTCACGCAACGGGTCAATTTAAACGGAATTTACTCTTGCTGTTTATCGGAGAGAATGGAGTTGTTATTGAAAGATGACTTTTGTGGAATTGAAAAAACGGTATAAATCAGTTGTTGCTGCCTTCAATTTCTCTGATGCCATCCAGCGCCGCCCCACGCACGACAGGATGGCTGTCCATGGCTGCTTTCCTCAAATATGGCAGGGCTGCCTCCCCGATTAGCGAAAGCAGGTAAACGGCATCGGCGCGCACCGCTGGGTTTTTGCCCTCTCCGCTTTCAATCACCGCGGAGATGGACGGGACAAGGGCCTCGATCTCTTCTCTGTTTCCGTCAAGGAACGTCTCGACAAGCACAACCGCGCCTATCCTTACCCTTTGTCTGTCATCGCCTATGAGGACGGGGATTAGCACGAGCAATCCCCTGTCTTTCTTTATCATGTCTATTATGTTATCAAGGAAGCCAGCGTCCATATGGTCTGCCACGGTCTTTGAAAAATCATCTTGCATGCAAATATGATACAGCAAAAAAGGAAGACGCGGGGCAACCAGGGCGATCAAAAATATACCTTTAAGACAGTCAAGATCAATTAAAAATGATTTAAAAAAATTGACAATTACTTTTCATTTTCGTGAAATATCTCACGGTTTTTAAAAAAAATCTGCCCCCCGTGACATCTGTTACATTCTTTCCTGCGGCAACGTTGTTTAATTTAGAAACACATTGACATAGAGGGCATCTGGCTTTTGGCGCACACCGCCAAAAAATCAAAAACTGGTCTGGGGCGGAAGGGGAGACAAAACCATCCTGAGATCCAGCTTGGAGTATTAACGCTCGAAAAACGGAAAGGGAGTTTTTTATGAGAGGCTTCAGGTTTTTCGGATGGGTATTGGCCGCAGTGGCCATTGCGGGGCTTGCCGCGTGCGGCTCCGGAAGCAGTACGACAGGCAGCGCCGGTACGGGCAGCAGCGTAGGCGCCGTCAAGGACGGGGGCGATTCGGGATCCAGAAGCACTACCGGTTCCGGAAGCACCACCGGGTCTGGAAGCGGAAGCATTACCGGCACGGTGGCGGACATTTCAACCGGCTCGCCGCTTCAGGGTGTCACCATAAGCGACGGCAGCAGCAGCGCGAAGACGGACTCCAGCGGTAATTACACGCTTAATGCGCCGTCCGGCAACTATACTTTGAATGCCTCCGGCTCCGGTTATCTGAGCACGTGGCAGACGGCTGCCGTGACCTCCGGTTCCTCAACTACGGTCAACTGGAAGCTGACGAAAACGTACGGGAATCAGGCCATCCCCGCCGCGAAGATGAACTATGTTATTCTGGCCTGGAACGACCTTGGGATGCACTGCGACCAGGACGACTACTCCTATTTCATGATACTGCCGCCTTACAACACGCTGCACGCGCAGGTAATAAAGCGCGGCGGTGAAGGGGCGAGCGTGGTCACAAGCGGCATAACGGTAAGTTATACGTTCCCCAAGAAGACCGATTCCGCGTTGCACACGAACTTCTGGCAGTACGCTGGCCAGTACGGATGGCCGAACCTTCCGCTCAATACGGGCATAACCGGCACGAAGCTCTCTGGCAATATGATGGTGGATTCGAACAAACTTGGCTATGTCGCCACGGGGATTCCGCTTAGCCCGTATGACGACGACGGCACATGGGACCCGTACGGGACCGCTGTGATTACGGTAAAGGACTCAAGCGGGAATGTGCTTCAGAGCGCAAACGTGGTTGCGCCTATTTCGACCGAGATAAACTGCGGCAACTGCCACACCTCGGCAAGCGGAAGCGCATACCTTGGCGTCCTGCAGGACCACGACAAGCTTAGCGGCACCACGCTGGCCAGCCAGCAGGCAAGCGGCATCGTTCATGCCTGTGACGAGTGCCACTCGGACAACGCCCTGGGAGCTCCGGGGAAGCCGGGTGTCGAGAGCCTTTCCCTGGCGATGCACAAGTTCCATGCGGACAAGATGAATACTACCCAGACGTCCGCAAGCGTCACCCCCACCTGTTACAACTGCCACCCCGGACCCAAGACGCAGTGCCTGCGCGGCCAGATGTACCGCGCCGGGAAAACGTGCACGGACTGCCATGGAGATATGGCCAACGTGGCCCAGACGATCGAGAACGGACGTCAGCCGTGGCTGCAGGAGCCGCAGTGCGGGACATGCCATGGCGCTGCCCATGCTGAAAACGCAAACACGCTTTACAGGAACTCGGTCCTCCAGGACGCGGTCAAGGACGACATGAACGG
Organism: Nitrospirota bacterium; assembly: GCA_021789735.1. The sequence continues at coordinate 46,300 of JAJYJB010000003.1, read as the reverse complement.
CAAACTCTACTGCGAGGCTTGCCATAACAGCACGCACGCCGAATACACCTCGTCCAATCCCGCCGACGCGGTAATACCTGAACAGTTCCAGGGCGACAACTACTGGATATGGAGCTGCCAGGTATGCCACAACGACGAGAGCGGATCATCGATCCATCAGACAGGCAGCACTTCCACTTCCACATCCAGCGGAGGAGACGGAAGCAAGAGCAGCGACGACTGATTGCCTTAAAGCCCGGTTTGGAGGGGAGAGTTTTTTATTTCCCCTCCAAACCGGGTCTTTTTCATGAATTTTTCCTTCGGAGGTTTTTTGCTTTGAAAAGAACAAAAATATATGGTTTGTTTGCGGTCCTTTTAGTGATGGCGTTCATGCCTCTTGGCGGCTGCAACACCGGGGGTTTTTCCGCCACCAGCCCTCGGGCACTGCTGGACAGGTACTTCAGCTCGGCTGTCAGGCAGGACTATGGCGCCGCGTATGACTGCTACTACGCCGCCTACAAGGCAAAAATAAACAGGGCGGAGTATATAAGGCACCGCAAGCAGGACGCGGCGGTCCTGAAGGAATACAAGATACTTTCGGTCTCGCAGACGGGGGACTCCGCCCGGGCAAAAGTACTGCTGGCCTTTGGCCGGGCCGGACAGTCCAAGGCAAAGCCGGTAGATATAACGGTGACCGAGAACATGGTGAAGGAAAACGGGGACTGGAAAATAAAGGTCTGGTAGGCGGCGTTTTTTTGCTTCGCTTCGTTTGGCGAGCGCGGAAAGCGGCCTACATGGATGCGGGTCTCTTATTTTTTGCCAGCAGCACGAAGACCGCTATCGAAGACAGCATGGAGACCGCCCCCAGCAACCCGTAGCTGGTGGTGGGCAGGATATGGGCGTTTAAAAAGTTCGCGATGGGGCCCGAAAGGAGTATCCCTGAGTATATGGCAAAATTTACGGCGGCAAGCACTGTGCCCCTTGTCGCGTCCGCGGACCGCACCTGGATGAAGCTTTTGCACGCCACAAGGAGCATTCCTCCGCCGGCGCCCGCCGCGAAAAATAGAGCAAACAGCGCGCGCATCCTCCACGGTCCCGGCAGCAGCGGGACTGCCGCTACGAGGCCCATTGAGACCGCCATGAACCCCGTGGCAAGCCAGAGCACTTGGTGCCAGCGCGGGCCGGTGGCCAGTTGGTTGCTGGCGAACCCTCCCGCGCCAAACCCTGTCAGCTCGGCAACTATCATAAGCCCGGTCACGGTCACTCCGGCGTGCAGCTGCTGGAGTCCAAGCTGGTTTGTGACCTGCAGTTGGAGCGAGCCAAGCGTGTAGGCCAGGACGTTAACCGCGACCGTCACCGCCAGGAGCCTGTCAAACATAAGGGTGTGCAGCGCCTTTACGGTGTCCACAGGTCCCTGCCACGGAAACCCCTTTTCCCGGTAGGCGGCAGGAAATCTGGGGACCCAAAGGCTTGAAATGAAACCCGCAACCGTCGTCCCTATGGCTATGATCATGACAAGCAGCCTTCCGCTGGGCGCGCCGCTCCATAGGCCGCCCTTCCAGCCCAGTGTGAACCCGGCGGCGGCCACGCCCGCCAGTATAGCGGAAAGCACAAGCACCGTCATTACCGCATTTGCCTTTGTTACCCTGTCCTCGGGGAACAGCTCCGGGATGGTCCCGTTCATCGCGGGGCTGGAGATCACGCTCTGCGTGGCCATAAGGCTTGCCATTATGAATATGAGCGTCCAGTTGCCGGTATACAGGCCCCATGCCCCCAGCGACATTGCGAAGACCTCGAAGAGTTTGACGCCTACTATGACGCGGCCTTTCGAGAACCGGTCCGCAAGCCAGCCCGCGGGGGCGGCAAAAAGGATGAAGGGAAGGGTGAACACCATGGTCCCATACCCCTGGAGATACCCCTTGCCGGCCTCGATGGCCACAAGCATTGCCGCTTCCTTGAAAAAATTCTCGTTGAAGGAGCCCAAAGCGCTGGTCGCCACCATCGCGGCGAACCTGGGCCAGGTGCGGCGGCCTTCGCCGCCATCGGGCCCCATCAACTGAAAAGGGCCCTTCCCGGACCGGCTGGAAACAAAATAAACAAAAACCTTTCGAATGGCATGATTCAAAATTTTACCAAAAAAAATCATCAGCGTTTTTTGATTTTTGACAGCGCCGGAACTGTTTCTTTATACTTTTCTTAAATGAACCCCAAGGTCGAGTTGTTAAAAATATGCATAGCGGTCGAGAACACGGCAAGCGAGATCTACGACCTGTTTGCGGAAATGTTTCCGGAGCACAGGGAGTTCTGGAGGGGGCTTGCGGCCGAAGAGAAGGGCCACGCCAGGCAGTTCGTGGTTGCAAGCAGCCTTAAGGGGCCTGCCGCTCTGCCACCCTCGATGCAATCCGCCCGGAATGCAATAGAATCCATCAGGAGGATAAAAAGAGAAGTCCTCGAAAACGGCGTCCCGGGCCCGGAGGACGCCTTAAAGATCGCCATCTCCATTGAGCAGACAACCGTGGAGGAGTTTCTTCACAAGCTGGCAACGGAGGAGACGGGAACCGAAATGAAGCAGTTTTATGGCTCTCTCATGCTCGATGGGAAGCGCCACGCGGAACTCCTGAAGGAGCGCCTGGCCGGAATGCGGCAAGACTGGAAGCGGCTTTTTTAAGTTTTTTAATAAAAAAAGAAAGCCCGGCAAGCGCCGCTTTTTTTTAATGCGCCCGCGGCAAGAGTGGAGGCCTTGCCTGTCAGGTATATTTTTTCCCCTTCCACGCGGCACCGTTTAAAACTGAAAAGGTATATGCCAAAGGGCGTCATCTGCAAGATAAGACAGTAAGGTGAGGCAGTATCTCCGCTCATAGTCAATTCAGAGGTAAAAACAAAAAAAGAGAAAATAAAAAGACCGGGGATGCCGCCATTGTCCCAGGACCCCTGCAAGGTGGTGGGGTTTACTCATTTAAAAATAGTGCTAAACTGTTTATTAAGGCTTGATGGATCAGAAAGAGGCTGTTACCGCATTACAAATTTATCAGGTCAAGGATCTGCCAGGAAAATGAAAATAGCTTTGCTTTGCTGGGAATCTCTGCATTCTATTGCCGTGGGCGGTGTCGCCGTCCATGTAACCGAGCTTGCCGCGGCCCTCGAACGGAAGGGCCACGAGGTGCACGTTTTTACGAGGATGGGCCAGGGCCAGCCCCATTACCAGATGATAGACGGGGTCCATTACCACAGGTGCCCGTTCCGGCTGGACCGTGACTTTGTTGAGGAGACAAACGAGATGTGCCGTTCTTTCGTGCACCATGTCCTGTTGACGGAAACTTACATGGGGGCGGCTTTTGACGTAATACACGTCCACGACTGGATGACGGCCAACGCGATGATATGGCTTAAGATGGGCAGGCAGCGCAAATACGTCCTAACGATACATTCAACCGAATACGGCAGGTGCGGCAACAATTTTTACAACGGCCGCTCCGCGGCCATAAGGGAGATAGAGCGCGCGGGCACCCAGTGGGCGGACAAGGTGATAGTCGTCTCCGGGGGGCTCAAGAATGAGATAATGTGGATGTACGAGTCACCGGACTGGAAGGTCTCCGTGGTCTTTAACGGCGTTAATCTGCGCCAGTACGACGGCTGGATAAGCCCTGCCGACATCAAGGGACGTTACGGCATAGGACACATGGACCCGACCGTGCTTTTTTGCGGCCGCATGGTGTACCAGAAGTCTCCCGACCTCATGGTGCAGGCCATCCCCTACATTCTTCACTACCACCCGGGTTCGAAGTTCATATTTGCGGGCGACGGGGAGATGATGCAGCATGTCCAGTGGCTTTCCCGCCACCTTGGAGTGGATCATGCCACCAGGTTTGTAGGGCATAAGGCAAACGGTGAACTGGGCGCGCTTTACAAGGCGTGCGACGTGGTCTGTGTCCCGAGCCGGAACGAGCCCTTCGGCCTTGTGGTCCTTGAGGCCTGGAGCGCAGGGAAACCGGTAGTGGCCACAAAAAACGGCGGGCCGGACGAGTACGTCTGGCATGAGGTCAACGGGCTTAAGATATACCCGACCCCGCAATCCATCGCATGGGGCATAGGCACTCTCTTTGCCGACTTCGAGTGGGCAAGATGGATGGGACGGAACGGCAGGACGGCCGTGGAGAGCGTTTTCACCTGGGACGCCGTTTCGGACAAGGTCCTGTCAATTTATAGCAGCTGAGCGCCCCCTTGCAGATTTTTTTGTCCCTGTGGTCAAATCAAAAAATGCCTGTTCTTTCACGCTGATAAGCCCCCTTCGAATACCTTTTGACAACGCTCCGGGCCGGTTATAGCATTTAATTGGAAAGGGGCCGATCCCTTCCAGAAAACCGGGGAAAAAGGTTTACCCGGGAGCAAAAACAGCCCAAATTGCAGTTCTAGAGAGGAGGAAAATTCAATGTCAACCATGCAGCAAGTTACCGAAAAGAGATCTGCACGGATGATCACGACCGGAGCGCTGGGCGAAGGCTTTGTCAGTATCGGGGCCATAGTGCTGTCGATCATAGGCCTTGCAGGCAAGTTTCCCGCGCTCATGCTGCCGATCGCGACAATGGCGATCGGGGCTTCCCTGCTGTTTGAAGGCGGGGCCATTACGGCCAGGTTTTCAAACATGTTCTCACTGGCGCGTGTCCCCGTTGACGTAAGCGAATTCGGCCTGGGTATAACCGCCGAGTTTGCGACCGGGATAGCCGGTATCGCCCTTGGAGTGCTGGCGCTCATAGGTCTGCAGCCTTTTGTCCTGACGCCTATAGCCGCCATCATTTACGGCGCATCGGTGCTTCTTGGCGCCGGTGCCACGGCAAGGGCGAATTCCCTTATGAGCCAGGTGTCCGAGCAGAGGGAGGTTGTCCGCGAGGTCATGCGTGAGGCCGTCTCCGCCGCATCGGGCATGCAGGTCTTGGTAGGTCTAGGAGCGGTAACTCTGGGCATTCTCGCCCTGGTGGGCATTAACCCGATGGTCCTGTCCATGATAGCGATGCTCTCGCTCGGCTTCGCCGTCCTGCTTGGCGAAACCGCAATAATCAACAGGGTAACCGGCGCCGCGCGCCGCAAATCAATCACCGCCTAGAAAAAAATTTTTTTGACCCGGCCATATGGGGCGGCGTTAAAGGCCGCCCCATTTTTGTGCCTTTCCCTTTTTCTTTTCGCCTGCCTGCTTGCGGCCGCGCTACTTTGCTTCCTTTTTAAAAGGCAAGCGGCATAGGCGAGGCGACTGTTAAATTTCTTCGCGATCCTCTTCGCAATCGGGCCGGGCTCCCGTCCGCAGGAAGGTAAGTTTTTTAACGTACTTTTCGGATTCCTTCAGAGTGCGCATCATTATCCTTCTGCCAAAGAGCCCGGCCGCCGCGTAATGATAATCAAGCCTGGCAAGACGCTTCAGGATGTACTTCCAAGAATAGAATCGGACGTTGGCCCGGCCCGTCTCGATCTGCAGGGCCGTCGCGCTCATCCTGGCCGGCTTGAAGACGACATGCTGCAGATTGTATTTGCTCCAGTCCGTGTGCAGTATTCTGCCTGCGGCCATCATTTGGCTGAAGACCTTGGTCCCGGGGAGGGGGGTAAGCGCGATTATCTGGATCGTGTCCAGGTTGTTTTTAATGGCGAAATCGAGCGTCCGGTGTATGGTGCCGATATCGTCCGTATCGGCGCCAAGCACGAACATCCCGTGGATGTGCAGCCCGTGCTCTCTTACGGACCTGATGCAGTGCTCAATGTCTGCAAGCTGCTGTTTTTTGTTGTACTGCTCCAGGGTCCTGGGATTGACAGACTCAAAGCCTATGTAGACCGTGTGGACACCGGCATCGGCCATAAGCCCGAGCAGTTCCCGGTCCTTTGCGACATCGGTGCGGGCCTGAACGACCCATCTCTGGCGCAGCTTCTCCTCTATAATCGCCCGGAGCAACTCTTTTGTCCTTTTTTTGTCGGCCGTGAAGTTGTCATCCACAAAAAATTTTGTTCCATGGTTAATGCCCTTTATATATTTAAGCTCCGCTATCACGGTTTCAAGGGATTTGAACCTGTACTGTCTGCCGAACATGGGCACTACCGAACAGAAACTGCATTCGAAAGGGCACCCTCTGGAAGTGGAAACCGGGTATATGTAGGAAGGCTTCCACCCGGCGACGAGCGAAAAGTCGGGGTAGGGCAGGGCGTCAAGACCGCGAGCATCCAGAAAGGCACCCTGAGGGTTATGGACAACGGGGCCGTTTTTCTGCCGGTAGGAAAGCCCTTCAACGCGCTCCAGCGGAGGGTTGCCCGTTTCAAGAGATTCTATCAGAAGGACAAGCCCCCTTTCGCCCTCTCCCCTTACCACAAAGTCCGCGAATTCCAGGGCTTCGGCCGACATGAATGTCGGATGGACCCCGCCCATTATGACCGGTATTCCCAGCTTCCTGGCCCTGCTGGCTATATTATATGCCCGGGGGGCGGTATTGGTGAGGGCGGAGATGCAGACCAGGTCGCAGCTCTTTACGAAATCCCAGTCTACGGGCGCAATGTTTTCAATAAAGGCCTTTACCTCATAGCCCCTGCGGGCAAGGATTGTGGCCAGAAGCGCGCTTCCCACCCTGGCCATGGTGTACTTGCCCAGCAACTGGAAACCGGTTGAGCCTGCTTCTATGAATGCTATTTTTCTGACATTCATGATATACCTTTCATGAGGCAGGTCATGTTCAATTTTTTTAAAAATTCATGATTAAAAATTAACACTTAGGGTTACAATGTCAAGCTTGGCAGCGTGGAGAGCCATTAATCCAATGCGTACAAAATAACGGGCCGGGGGCGGCGCTGCCTGGCCAGGGCTTTACTAAAAGACCCCTTCATTTCACAAAAAATGACATATGCTTTTGTTGAAAGCTGTTTCAGGAGATTGGGGTGCCGGCCTAAAATGAACAAAAAGCGCAAAAAATCAGAAAACTCAAACGGTCCGAAAATGCTGCATGACCTTGCCGGGAAAAAGGCGCTTGTTACGGGGGGAGCCAGGAGGATCGGGCGCGAAATAGCGCTTGCCCTGGCCCGTGAGGGCGCAGATGTCGTAATACAATTTCTGCCAGGCGAAGAATCCGGCGCCGATGCCTGTCGTGCCATATCGGAGCTCGGAGCGAAATGCTGGCCCCTGGAGGCGGACTTCCACAAGGGGTTTTCCGTGGCCGGGGGTGCGGGATATGAAGGCCTTATAGAGAAGGCCGGAAGACTGGCCGGCGGCCTCGATGCAGTTGTGAACAATGCCTCCATTTTTCCCTCAAGCTCCATAAGCAGCGTCACTTCAAGGGATTTTTTGGCCAGCATGGAGGTGAACGCATGGACGCCTTTCGTGCTCTCCAGGGATTTTGCGCGTTTCTTTGGTAAGGGACATATCCTGAACCTGATCGATACCAGGGTGACCAGCTATTACTGGGCGCACATAGCCTATATCTGGAGCAAGCAGGTCCTCATGTCGATGACCAGGATGATGGCGGTTGAGTTTGCCCCTGGGATCGCTGTAAACGGCATATCGCCCGGTCTTATCCTTCCTCCGGCTGGAAAGGACGAGTCATTTCTTAAGGCAATGGAAAAAACCGTGCCCCTGAAGAAATTGGGCACGGCAGAGGAAGTTGCTTCCATCGCAATGGTGCTTTTGAAGAGCGAGTTCATTACCGGCGAGGTGATACGCGTCGACGGCGGACGCCACCTGTGGGAATATACCCCGGGACGGCATCCGGACTAGACCTGCCGCATAACCCGCAGCGAACACGCCCGGGACATCGCCGTTTTCATCACTCCTTTCCAGCTATTTGCCAGGGACGGAAACGCGGAAACGCCTTTGAAGGCCCATGGCCGGTCCGGCCTTTCAGGGACGAACCTGAAGCACTATCCTGCCCAGTACGTGCCCCTTTTCGAGACGCTCGTGCGCCTTGGCAGCCTTTTCAAGCGGAAAAATTGCCGCTATCGGCACCTTGAGCCCGGCCTCATCAATGGCGCGTTTCAGCCGTTCGAACTCGTCAGGTCCGGCTTCGCCGTTGTACGCGCTTACGGTGACCCACTGACGTTTTTTTGGTTCCGGTCTGACGCCGTTTGGGTAGGCAATCCGGCCCTTGGGGCGCACCAGGTCCAGGCATTCATCGAGCGTCCCGCTGCCAGCAAGCGCGAGAGCGGCGTCGAGTCCGTCAGGGGCAAGCGCGCGGAGCTGCGAGGCCGCGTCCCCGCTTCTTGCGTCAAACACTTCATCTGCTCCCAGCCCCCGCACAAATGCGTCCGCATCGCTGCCGGAGGCCGTGGCTATGACCCTGGCGCCCCTGTGCTTTGCGAACTGTACCGCAAGCGAGCCCACTGCGCCGGACGCCCCGAAAATTAATACTGTTTCGCCCTTCCGGACGCGCAGGACGTCGTCTATGCCCTGGAGCGCCGTAAGCCCGGTCACAGCAGCCGCGGCCGCCTCCGGCAAAGATAACCCCTCTGGCGCAAGCGCAGCCTTGCCCGCATCAACCGTCACATATTCGGCGTAGAACCCGCCCTTGGGGTTCTCGTAACTGGCAACCCATACCCTGTCGCCCACCTTTAAACCCCGCACCTGCGCCCCAACGCCCGCGATAAAACCCGCCCCGTCGGACCCGGGAACAAGAGGGAACTTCGCGGTCTTGGCCGCCCACGAACCGTCTCGGATTTTTGAATCCCAAAAACCGACCCCTGCCGCGTGGAGCGCAATGAGCACCTCATTGGGCCCCGGTTTTTGCACCGGCAGCGTATGCAGCGTAAGGACTTCCGGGGGGCCAAAACTGTCAATCGCCGCGGCCCTCATGGATGTGATTTCAGCAATGGGCTTTCCCTTTTTCTCCGCCTTTTTCTCTTTTGTGGCTGCTACCCAGCCTGCCTCGGCGCTGTCTGGCATTTCCTTGTCCTCCTTGCTTGTGGATTCGTGGAATCAGGCGCTATCCATGGCTTACTTTAATTTTAATTCATGCAAAATTTTGGTCAAGTGAAAGAGAAAGGCGGCCTTTTAAATGCAAGAATAGGGCCGCGTTTCAATTGACTCCATTTCTTGCCGATATATAATTTGGCTATGAAAAAAACCGCGATCATCATTATCATTTTAACGGTCTTTTTGCTTACGGCCTGTGGCGGGCCGGTAATAAGAAAAGACCTTCTTCAGGAGGGGACAAGGAAAGTCGCCATTACTGAACTTGCCGCCCATCCGGGCCTGTATAAGGGAAAGCTTTTCATTCTTGGCGGAATTATTGCCAATACAACCGTAACTGATGAGGGCTCGGCCATAGAAGCCATTTATGTGCCGGTGAACAGCGAAGGCGGTCTGAAAAAAATCCCCGGGCTTGGAAGATATATTGCGGTATGGCCAAAAGCCAAGGGCCTCCTGGACCCGATGATATACCGGCGGAACAGGCTGATAACAGTGGCTGGCACGTTCAAGGGGCTCAGGAAAGGCAGGCTCTATAAAACAATTTATACCTTCCCCGTTTTTGACATTGAGCAGCTTCACTTGTGGAAAACGATGCCATATTATGCGCCTTACTATTACCCTTACTATGGCAATGAGTTTGAGCCCGAAGAGCAGGAACAAGAAAATCTTGAAGAGCTTGAAAGACGTCAGCACGAAGAAGAGGAGCAGCTTGAGGGGCCTCAAAGGGAGGAACAGGAGGAACTGGAGAGACATCAGCTTCAGGAACGGGAAGAGCTGGAAAGGCATCAGGAAGAGGAGAGCCCGGAATTCCGGCGGCCAGGCGCAGAAGGGCATTGAACGCGCTGTTGACGAAGGACGGGCGAAGACAGTCATCAATAACGTCAACTGGAAGGAGGCTGCATGAATATAAGAACAATGGGTTTACCGGCTGTTTTTGTTATTATCGCCCTGCTGGCTATGGCCGGGTGCGCCCATCTTCAGAAACCCGTTTCCGTTTCCCCTGCGCCAGGGCCGGAGGTGATGAACATGACGGCTCAAAATTTCAAATTCACGCCCAACAATATCGATGCGCGAGAAGGCGATGTAATCGTCTTCAGAATCAGGAACATCTCGTCGACATTGCACAACTTCACCCTCAAAAACCCGGATGGAAAGAAAATAGCGGAAGCTGATCTGCCGCCTGGCAAGACAACTGAAATCAAGGCTTCTTTTCCGCGCCCGGGCAGTTATGAATTTTACTGCGACAAGGACTCCCATGCTCTCCTGGGGATGAAAGGACGGGTAGAAGTAAGCAAAAGATAATATCCTCCAGGCACCGCGCATCCCGCCCTCTTCAAGAGATTGGGCGGGATGCTCCCTGGCTTCATGGTGAAGATGGTCTGCGCGTGGGCTGAGGCCAGGCGCCAGTTGCCGCCGCCGATATCTCCGATTCGAGATGCCGGGCGGCCCGGAAACAGCTTGTCCATCCCGGCCGGTCCAGAGGCCCGCAATTATGTCCGGGCTCTTCTTAAAGGTGTTTTTGTCCTTTTCCTGCCATGGCCCTTCTGGCGAGGAGAAAAATCAAAAATATTGCAATTACATAAACAATTATAACGGCCGCTAAGAAACTGGGGGGACTTAAGCCGGGGTTTATAAGCTCTCCCCTGTCCACGCCGTTAAGCTGCAAGACATAAGCCTCGATATTGGATATCTCCTGCTGGGTAAGAGACCTGGAGTCTCCGAAATCCGGCATATAGAAAACCGGCCTGGGGCCGGGGGGGATCGCCCCATGCTGTATGTATTTGTCGATATTCTTGGCGAATATGTCCGGGTCATGGTTGTAAAGCGTGCGCTCTATCGGGTAAAGGGCTGGTATACTGCCCGCAGCAGAGCCGGGATTGGGTATATTGCCCACGCCTTTTACGCCATGGCAACGCTGGCACTGCTCTCTGAAAAGCTGGCCGCCGTTTTTGGCGTTCCCTACTATGAAGGCCGCGTCTCCGGAGGCGCGCTCCGGCACCTTTTCAGGAGATATCACTTCGAGGCCCGTTGGAGCTTTCATTATTGCCGGTCCTGCGGATGCCGAAGGTTTTTCTCCGGTCTTGGCGGCAGCTCCCTGAACGCTGAACAGGTAATCCGCCAGGGCGTTCAAGTCACTGTTGCCAAGCCCGGCAAATGAGGGCATGATGGAATGGGGGAAATGAGATTTTGGGTTTTTAAGCTGAGTTATGACCCAGGCCCTGCTTTTTCCTGTCAGCGTGCCGCCAGAGAGCTGTGGGCCTACGGTGCCGCCTTGCCCATATATCTTGTGGCAGAGGGGACACCCCTGGGACTTAAAAAGCCCTTCGCCCCGTTTGGCGCCGGCCGAAAGTTTTATGGATGCGGGTGCCTTTCCGGCCGGGGCGGCGGCAGGCACCTGCGCCAGCCCGGGCGAGAGATAACCCAGGATGGTAAGCGCAATTATCACTCCGGCGTAAACGAAAAGGCAGGCCATGGCGACCGGCCTTTTAAAGGGGTTTCTTTCCGGGTTTTTGTCTATGAAAGGCAAGAGGACCAAGAGCCCTATCAGCACGCCCGGGATGGCGGTCACGCCTACCGGCTCCATTGGCCCCTTGAAATATTTAAGCCCCTGGTAGATGAAAAGAAAATTCCACTCAGGCTTGGGCACGTACATTGTGTTCAGTGTGTCGGCCGCGCCGGAATACCCGGGGGGGAACCATATGGCAAGAAGCACTATGATAAAAAAAACCGCGCTTCCCGTTATTATGTCCTTCATGGCCTGGCCGGGCCAGAATGGGCTTTTTATCGTCCTTTTGGATGCATCCCACGGCCCTGCAATCCCGCTGTTTCTGAATGACAGCACGTGGGCCCCGATAAAAAGCAGCAGCAGAGGGGCCAGGATCCCGATGTGGAACACGAAAAATCTCGAAAGCGCCAGCTGGCCCATCACGTGTCCGCCCCGCATGATGGTTTCCAATATGCCTCCGATGACCGGCACCTCCCCAGCGATGCTGGTGCTCACCTCTCCCGCCCAGTAGCCTTTCTGGTCCCAGAGGAGGGTCGCCCCGGTTACGCTCAGCGCCATCGTCGTAAGGAGAAGGACTACTCCTATAAGCCAGGTGAGCTGCGTCTTATAGCCCCCCCAAGTATAGACCTGGACCATATGCAGGCCGACCATTACTATCATGAGGTTGGCCCCCCAGGCATGAAGGCCGTTAATGAGCCATCCGAAGGGGACTTCCCTTCTTAGAAAAGCTATGCTGTTATATGCATGATCTATAGTTGGAACATAATAGAAAAGTTGCGCGACCCCTGTAACAACCTGGAGGGCGACAATTATGAGGATGGTGCTTCCGAAAGTATAGGCGAAGCTGGGAGGCCCCGGGAGTTCCTCCTGGAGCAGAAAATCCTTCACCTTGTAATAGGGCCACCTGCTGGTAAACCATTTCCATACCCGGTCTATCATCTCCTGTCTCTCCTAAACACGTACTTTTTCCGGGATGCCCACCTGGAAGCGCTCCCATTTTACGTAAAGTACGCCGTTTTCAATTTTATGGGGCAGGGTGTCAAGGGGACGCGGGGCCGGCCCGCCGATGACCTTTCCGGTTATCGTAAAAACGCTTCCATGACAGGGGCATTCGAAATGCCTTGTACTTGGGTCCCACATGTAATGGCACCCCAGGTGGGGGCAGATTGGGGAAAAAACTGTGACCCCGGTTTCCGGGTGCTTGATGACCCATACATCGTGGACGATCTCCTGATGCATGTACGCCTGCGTGGAGCGCATCTGAAAGTTCATGGCCACGGGGCTTTCAACCGCAAGGTTTCCGATTTCCCCCACTTTGCTCCATGTTAACCGCTGCAAGGGCTGCGAATTGATTATCAGGCGTATGACCGGCACGGAAACTATGATCCCGGCGGCAGCGGACAAAGCCCCTACAACCACCTTCATGAAAAAATCCCTGCGGGTCATTTTTTCATTTTTTTCGTGTTCCATGGCATTCATTTCCATTTTTTGTTTTGCCGTTGTATGTTCCCGCGGTTCTTTGCCCGCTCAGGAAATTTTTTTCAGGCGCGGCGTTCATTTCAGCGTCTTTATATAGGCGATGATGTCGTCGATCTGTCCTTCCGTGAGCGGGATCTTGGGCATGTCCGGCTGATAACCCTTCACTACCCAGACACCGGGGTTTTTTATCATGAATTTCAGATATTTTTCATCTACCGTCTTGACCTCGGGCCTGCCTTTTACCATTACGGTGACCTTCTTCCCGTATATGCCCTTGTAACTTGGCCCCACCAGTGGCTGCCCCGTCGTGGTATGGCAGCTAAGGCATCCCTTGCTCTTGACGAGCGCCTGCCCGGAGCTTGCAGACGCTTTATTCCTGGCAAACGAAGCGGAGGCCAGAAGCCCCAAAAAAAAGGCGGCCAAGAGCGCAGTCAGAAAAAAATTCCATCCTTTTCGCATTTATTGCATCTCCTTTCCGGGTCTATTAAAATCCGTTTTACAGATGTTCGTTATGGCGTATTCATCAGCAGGCTGTAAGAGTTTTCTTTTTTCAATACTATCTCAACGTCCGCATACCGGCAAGAATTTATTTGAGGCGCCCGGAAAGATGAAAACTGGAGCAACGCACCATCACTTAGCTGCGGAACCGGTATGCATCGGGAACAGGCTTGGGAATTTTTCAGCGGCCTGCTAGAATGTAAAAAAGGCCCCAGTCCCTGCAAAGCCCCGTGTTCAAATGGATAGCTCGCGCAGGCCATGGCTTACCACGGGCCAAGCAAAGCGGATTTAAAAAATTTCTCCTTACAGCAATGCGGCCTGAACAGTGGAGCCCAATTGGGCATTCTGGTTTACGGGGGGAATATCTCCATGAAAAGAGATTTGCCAACAAGACTTTATCTTGTCCTGATTCCAGTTTTTATACTGGCCGTTCTGTTCGGATGCAAAAAGTCAGAGCTTCCGGCCACACGGGTGATCGGATTCCCGAAGTCCTTTGCCGACCTGGCCCAGAAAGTAAGCCCGTCCGTCGTTAACATAAGCACGGAAACTACGGTTACAGTACCCGGATATCCTTTCTATTTCTTCTTTGGAGGGACCGGACGGCAGGAACGTAATTTTCTTAAAAGATTTTTTGGCAATGTGCCAAACATGGAGCTGAGACAGCGGGCCCTTGGTTCCGGCATTATCATCAGTAAAGACGGGTATATAGTAACAAATAACCACGTCATCGCCGGGGCCCAGAAAATAAAGGTGATACTTTCGGACGGCAGGACTTTTAAAGGCCGGGTGGTCGGAGCTGACAGGAAAACAGACCTTGCCCTTGTCAGGATAAACGCGAACAATCTGCCCGCTTTGCAGTTTGGGGATTCTGACAAAATAAGACCTGGTGACTGGGTCATAGCCGTGGGAAACCCGTTCGGGCTGGAGCATACGGTGACCCAGGGCATAATAAGCGCCACGGGAAGGGCGATCGGCTCCGGGCCGTATGAAAATTTCATTCAGACCGACGCTCCCATCAACCCGGGCAACAGCGGCGGCCCGCTTGTGAACATGCTTGGAGAGGTGATCGGCATCAATACGGCCATAATAAAGTCCGGGCAGGGAATAGGCTTTGCGATACCCAGCAACACCGCCCAAAGGATAGTGTCTCAGCTTAAGGCGAAAGGGAAGGTCACAAGGGGCTGGATAGGCGTGGAAGTGCAAAGCGTAACCTCCGGGCTGGCAAGGCAGTTCAGGCTTAAAGAAGCAAAAGGGGCGCTGGTTGCGTCGGTAGTGCACGGCGGGCCCGCGGACAAGGCGGGAGTAAAAAGGGGAGACGTCATAGTTTCTTTTGACGGAAAGCAAATAAGCAAGGTGGATGACCTCGCCCGTATAGTGGCAGAAACCCAGCCGGGCACCGCCGTGGAAATAAAAATGATCAGGAATGGCCGGGAAATAGAAAGGCGGATCACCGTACAGCAGGAAAAATGACTTGAGGGAGGTCGCTATGAAGAAAAGAATGACGGCGGCTCTGATAGCAGGCATATTGATCGCGGTCGGACTGTTGCCGGCTTATGCCGCGAACAAGAAGGCCGCTTTTTCCACGGATAGAAAGCTTATCAGGAGGATCTATGAAGGCGGCCTTCTGGAAGTCCAGCTTGGCTGGCTGGCGCAAAAAAACACCCTGACTCCCGAGGTAAAGCAGTTTGGAGCGATGATGATCAGAGATTATGGCCGCGCTGACAGGGAGCTTATGGCCCTCGCCAGGAAAAAAGACATAGAAGTGCCGTCCGAATTGAATATACCGGACAAAACGACCAAAAACAAGCTCTCTGTCCTTACCGGCACGGTTTTTGATAAAGAATACATGACCGAGATGATAACGCTTCATACCAGATACGTATCTGACTTCTCCGCAGCCGTGCACAAAGCCAATGCCCCGGAGCTTAAAAAATGGATGAGAACAGTGCTGCCCATGGTACAGCGGCATCTGAGAGCGGCGAAAATACTTGCAGGCAAGCTTGGAGTTGATATAAAGGCGGCCGAACGGACAGGCAAAAAAGAGTCGTTGCAAGACCAGAAGGAGATAAAATATTTGCCATAATAAATCCGGTTTTTGGCCAAGTCCTTTTTAAGTATGTTCATTTCAAATATTTGCATTACGGCGCAGGACAATTGCGAAAATACGTCTGGTATTTTTTCTGTTTTTCCCTCCTTTGATTCTCATAACCGGCGGCTGTACATATGCCCAACCAAAACCGGAAGTTACTTCGATATAAGCAGGAAATTTTGACGGCTGAAGATGGGAAAGTCTTCAAATAAGTTTAATTCGGGAGACACAAACCGGGGCGTTTCTCCTTCCGATTTGACAGCCTGGCCTTCCAGGAGCAAAATAAAAAAATTATGCGCTCATTTTTCATTTGCGTCTTGACGGCCTTCCTCCTGGCCGCGCAACTGCCTGCGGGGGCCGCTCAGCTGCGCCGGAAACCCGGCATCAGAAACGCCTTCACGTTCAGCCCCAAAAACACCCTTATAGGCGCCATGCGTACGCACGTCATCAGAAACAACGAGTCACTTATAGAGCTTGCCCGGGAATACGATGTCGGCTACAACGAAATAACCGACGCAAACCCGGGGGTGGACCACTGGCTCCCGGATAACGGAACGCTCATAAAAATACCGTACCTCAAGGTGCTCCCGAACGCGCCATACCGCGGAATAGTCGTCAACGTCGCGGAGATGAGGCTTTACTATTACACGGAGAGAAACGGTCATCCTGTTGTTTTCACGTATCCCATAGGGATCGGGATGGAGGGGTACAACACCCCGCCGGGGGTTTACCGGGTAGTCCAGAAGATAAAGAACCCGGCATGGTACGTCCCTGCTGACATAAAGAAGCAGGACCCGCAGCTTCCTCCTTACATCCCTCCCGGCAGGAACAATCCGATGGGACTCTTCGCTCTTAGGCTGTCAAGGCCCACTTATCTTATACATGGGACCAACAAGCCTTTTTGCGTCGGACGCATGGCCAGCCACGGCTGCATGAGGCTCTACAACAGAGACATAAAGCAACTGTTCGTAATGGTGCCCGTGGGCACGCCTGTCACCATAGTCTACCAGCCTGTAAAAGTGGGCGAAAGAGACGGCGACATCTTTGTGGAGGTGCATAAGGACTATCTTCATCGCGGAGGAGACCCGTACGAGGCCATTGCCAAATGGCTGCTGCTAAAGAAAAATCCCCGGCCGATTGACGGGAAAAAATTAAGGGAGGCCCTGAAAGAAAGGACGGGCATACCCGTGGATATTACAAAGTATCCCCGCACCTGACGGTGTCTGCGGCATTTACCGGACGGGCCGGGCACATTCCCGAACAAGGAGCGGCATCCAATCCCGTATTGTTACCGTTGCAAAAGAGGCGTTTTTAAAAAATTCGGCCCTTCGGGAATATCTGTAGAATCTGAACCGAAAATCCTGTGGCATTTGGTCTGCGGCGTACAATAGATAGAATCCCTTTTTTATGCAGAGGAGCACGCAAAAAGGGGGGGGGCTGTCTCAAGGTCTTAATAAGCCAAAGTGTGAGATTTTTTTTGAAAAAAATGGTTACATATAAGGGAAAATTCGACGAAACTGACATGGAGAAAAAGAGTGACCGTCAGAAAAAGGGCCGACAATTCACTATTTTTTTTGTTCATTCCGGCTGTGACGCTGTGCATTTATATTTTTTTTGTAGCTAGCGCTTCAGCTGGAGAGTTCGGTAACAGGGCTTACTACGCGATAAGGAATGGCGATATCGGTGAGCTCAGCGCGCTGCTGGCCCGTGGCGCGGATGTAAATGCAAAGGACAAGGAAGGAAATACATTACTCGCATATGCCGCTTTTTACGGCAATGCGGACATTACGGAATTACTGATAAATAAGGGCGCGGATGTAAATGCGATATCTAAAAATGGTTTTACTCCGTTGATGTATGCCGTTGTAGCCAACAAGCCGGGCATAGCGAAACTTTTGATTGAAAAGGGCGCCGGCGTGAACGCAAAATCCGGGAAGGGTTTTTCTGCGCTTATGCTGGCAGCACAAAAGGGTTATGCGGAAATAACGATGCTCCTTATAACAAAAGGAGCGGATGTAAATGCCAGGTCAGGCACGGGCA
Organism: Nitrospirota bacterium; assembly: GCA_021789735.1. The sequence goes on along the minus strand of JAJYJB010000003.1, from coordinate 28,783 downwards.
TAACGGCGCTAATGGTCGCTTCTGCGAATGGGAATATTGATGTTGCGCGGATCCTGATAAAAAAGGGGGCCCGCGTGAACGCGAAGGAGACCGGGCATGGTTTGACTGCCCTCATGTTTTCGGCGGCTTCAGACAAGGCTGATTTGGCCAAACTACTGATAGACGATGGCGCAGATGTAAATGCAAGGGACAAAGGCGGCAATACCGCGCTTATGGTTGCGGCCTATTGTGACAAGCCTGAAGTCCTGAATCTGCTTCTGGATAAAAGGGGGGATGTAAATGCGAAGAGCCGCATAGGCATGACCGCGTTAATGTGGGCGGTGGCCGGCGATGGCCACAAGGGAATTGCACGTCTGCTTGTGAACAGAGGTGCGGACATAAATGCTGTGAACGGGCGCGGCCTGACCGCATTAATGTTAACGGTTTTTAAAGATAGAATGAATATTGCCCGGACCCTGATAGATAGCGGAGCGGATGTCAACTTTAAAAATACGAAAAACGGCATGAGTGCCCTGAACTTGGCGGTTACCCACTGGCAAGTGGACTTTGCCCGGTTTCTGATAGAAGAGGGCGCTGATATGGAATCAAGAGACGACAACGGAAATACGCCCTTGATTAACGCGGCCGACATTGGCATTACGGACCTTGTGTCGATCCTTATAAACAAAGGCGTGGACGTCAATGCAAAGAATAAGTTTGGCGAAACTGCCCTGAGCATCGCTCAAAAAAAGGGATATAACACAATGGCAACAATGCTAAGGAGCGCGGGGTTGAGGGAACCAAATAATAAAAGGGACCGCTGACTGCAGGCAGTGGAATTTCTGTAATTTATTAAAATGTCTGACCCATTTCGCCAGTGTTCCATCCTGCCAGATGGTACGCCACCTTTACTACGATTTTTTTGACAGGCCCAACCTGGCGGTATATGCACCCAGGCTGATGGGCGTCCTGCGGGAAAAAAATGGCAAAAGTTCCGGGGACCATGATGACAGGTGTTATGGTATCTGCCGGATGATAAAACAAAACGTCTTTTTCTTCAGAGTATGTGGACAATTCTGTAAGTCCGGCAGCAGGAAGCCAGCCTATCACCTCTTCACCTGAATGGACATACTGGATGTCGATAAATTTCCTGTGGCTTTCAATTTTCTTGCCGGCAGCCTGCTGGGTGTCGTAGCTTTGAACTAGCGCATATATTTCCTGTCCCTTGATTTCATAGCGGCCATCGGCCGCGGCTTCACTGAAGTTCTTTATAAAACCCAGCCCGGCATAGAGTGCCGATTCCTTTGTGAAATATAAATTCCAATTGTCTATCGTATCAACAATCACATTCGACCCCGTCAGTTGCCGTCTATTTTTAGGATATTATACTATTTTGGCATTGTTGCATTCCTGCCCTCTCATCGCGGCGCTCTTTTTTGTTTTTGCTTCCTGGTTCAATAACAGCCTGCTTTCTCAACGCTGGGAGGCAGTGAAGTGTCCTGTCATGACTGAAGATGGCGCCGTACGTAAACAGTTCGATCGGTAAGGAGCAACGGGGGGCAAACGCCCAGAAAGGTGCAATTGACTTGAAGACATTGTTTTTTCGTAACGCCGTTTTGAAGCTGGGTCTTGTTTTGGCCGTCCTTCGCGTATCGGTTCATAAGCTCTTAAGAAACCTTGCCTGCAAATGTTCCATCTATTTTCACGTTTATAAAGCTCGCTGCTGTAATCGTTAAAGCTACATGGGATGTTATAATTATGTGGCCCGGGCAAGGGTTTCCATGATGCGTGCTGAAGAGGAAAAAAAGGGGGTAGTCCTGGCGCTCATCAGCGCCGCGCTGTGGGGAGCGTTCCCGGTGGTCGTCAATCGCGGCACCCGCCAAATCCCCCCAATGGAATTCGCGGCGGTCTCCGCGCTCCTGGCCGCAGCCGTATCATTTATCCACATGATCGCCGAGGGCAAATTTCATGAATTGAAGAAAAAAGAGGCCTATCCGTCTTTATTGATGGTAGCCGTCTGTGTTGTTATCATCCCTTACAGCCTGTTTTTTACAGGCTCCAGCAAGACATCAGGGATAAACACCTCGATGCTTCTGCTTTTTGAGATAATATTTACGCTCATGTTCACCCCGCTAATCGGTGAGAAGACGACCAGGGAAAAACTTGCCGGCTCTTTGGGCGTCTTCATGGGCGCGCTGCTGCTTTTGTACAACGGCAGTTTCCGAATGAAGAGTTTCCGGCTCAACGAGGGGGATTTGCTGATCATCGCCAGCACTATCACATACCCCATTGGCAATTTTTATGCGAAAAAGGCCCTTAATCTGGTGTCCCCTCCCACGGTCTTCTTTGTGCGGTTTTCCCTGGGCGGGCTGTTTCTGCTTCTGATTACCGTTTTGTCCGGGGAGAGGATGGGGTTTTTTCATGGCCTCGCCGTCCATTGGCGGGTAATCCTGTTGACCGGCATCGTGTTTCTCAGTGCGGGCAAGATAATCTGGTACGAGGCTCTTAAACGCCTGGACATCTCAAAAGCGATATCCCTGGGCACGACATTCCCGCTCTTCAGCCTGTTATTGTTAATCGGATTGTTCAGGGAACCCGTATCCGCCCGTCAATGGGCGGGAATTGCCATAATGCTGACAGGCGCATTTTTTTCCATCAAAAGGCAGTCCGTCGACCCCGGGTTGACCGGGTATGCCGCCAAATGAGCGTGGTATTTTTTCGCTCCTAAATGGAATTCACGCGCCTTGCGGCCTGTGTTTTAAAAAGCTTAGAATAATGCATTCGCTTTAAAAAGAGGTTTGGTTTAACAAGGAGAACAGAATGCAAAGAAAGATACTTCTTGATGAAAAGGAGCTCCCAAAGAGCTGGTATAACATAATGGCCGACATGCCGCGACTGCCTGCGCCTCCTTTGCATCCGGCCACGCTGAAACCGGTGGGTCCCGAGGACCTAAGCCCTATCTTCCCGATGAGTCTGATAGAGCAGGAGGTCTCGACCGAGCGTTGGATCGGCATACCGGATGAGGTGCTCGATATTTATTCCCTCTGGAGGCCAACGCCGCTCTTCAGGGCCTTTTCCCTTGAAAAGGCGTTAAATACGCCGGCAAGGATTTATTACAAATATGAGGGCGTAAGCCCCGCCGGCAGCCACAAGCCGAATACTTCCGTGCCCCAGGCCTATTACAATAAGAAGGCCGGCATAAAAAGGCTTGCCACCGAAACGGGGGCTGGCCAGTGGGGCTCCGCTTTGGCGTTTGCCGGCAGGCTCATGGGCCTTGCCGTAACCGTTTATATGGTCAGGGTAAGCTATGAGCAAAAGCCGTACAGGAAGATGGCAATGCAGACCTGGGGGGCGGATGTTCACCCCAGCCCTTCCGGATTGACCGGATCCGGGAGGAAAATCCTGGCGGCTGATCCCGGGAATCCCGGAAGTTTAGGCATAGCCATTTCGGAGGCGGTCGAGGACGCAGCCACTCATCCCGACACCAATTACGCCCTTGGCTCTGTCCTCAACCATGTCCTTCTTCACCAGAGCATAATCGGCCTGGAGGCGAAAAAACAGATGGAGATGACGGGGGACTATCCGGATGTGATACTCGCCGCCTGCGGGGGCGGCAGCAATCTTGGAGGGATCGCCTTTCCGTTTCTGAAGGACAAGATAGAGGGCAAGGCCTTACGGGCAGTGGCCGTGGAGCCCGCCTCATGCCCTACGCTGACCAGGGGAGAGTTCAGATATGATTTTGGCGACACCGCCGGACTTACGCCGTATCTCATGATGTACACGCTGGGGCATGACTTCGTGCCGCCCGGCATTCATGCGGGCGGCCTGCGCTATCACGCGGATGCGCCCCTTGTCTGCCAGCTCTACCATGACGGCCTTATAGAGGCAAAGGCCTACGGACAGACCTCCGTTTTCGAAGCAGGCCTCCTGTTTGCAAGAACAGAGGGCATCATTCCCGCCCCGGAATCCGCGCACGCCATCCGCGGCGCCGTAGACGAAGCGCTGGCCGCAAAAGAGGAGCAAAAGGAAAGGGTAATACTCTTCAACCTTAGCGGGCACGGGAATTTCGACATGGCCGCCTATGATAACTATCTGTCAGGCAAGCTTGTGGACTACGAATACCCGGCGGAGCTGATCAAGGAAGCGCTTTTGAAATTGCCAAAGATAGGCTAAAGGCTTTTTTTACGGCTCTTCAGGGTTTTGTGTGAGACGGACGGATTCGCTACGTTGGGCCCGCCGTCTCCCGCAGCCAGGCACACATTAGACCGGAGCGGCCCAAATGAATACGGCAAACGGCTGTCGCCGCGCTGTATCGCAGAGGTCGCGGCGGCCACTAACGCAAAGAATGACTTTAAATAAGCGCGCCTGAAGGGATTCGAACCCCTGACCCACTGCTTAGAAGGCAGTTGCTCTATCCAACTGAGCTACAGGCGCATATATCGGGGCGAGAGGATTCGAACCTCCGACCCCCTGCTCCCAAAGCAGGTGCGCTAGCCGGACTGCGCTACGCCCCGAAATGAATAAAATACTAAAGAATCCCTCTAATTGTCAATTTGCCCGCGATCAAACCAAAACAAATTAAGTTAAATTAAAGTAAAGTAAAAAGCCCTTGCGAATATTATAGCCGGAAAGCTTCCGGGTTTTTGAGTTTTATAAAAAATGAACACATATTTTAAAATAAAAAAGTGAAACTGGTCCTCTTCGATATAGACGGCACCCTGCTGGAGTCGGGCGGGGCTGGCTCAAGGGCGATGAACGAGGCTTTCCTTCAGATGTTTTCCATAGATAAAGCGTTTCAGGGCATAAATATGGCGGGGAAGACGGACACGGAGATAATCATGGAAGCGCTTGACAGGCACGGGGTTGCCCTGGATGGCCAGATGCCGAGGTTCACCCGCCTATATCTGGAGCATCTCAGGGCGGGAGTGGACAAAAATCCCCGGAAGAGGCTTAAACCCGGAGTCAGGGAGGCGCTCAATGCCCTCCAGGTATTAAACGGTGTCACAACCGGGCTTCTTACCGGAAACATAGAGGAAGGGGCCAGGATAAAGCTGGCGCCCTTCGGTTTAAACGGCTATTTCCCCGCGGGCGCATTCGGCAGTGACCATGCGGACAGAAACGCCCTTCTTCCCATAGCGCTCGAAAGGTTCAGGCTGCTCCATCCCCATGCCGGACTGTCTTCCGGTGATTGCGTGGTAGTGGGAGACACCCCTCGCGATGTTGAGTGCGCGAAGCTGCACAGCGCACGCGCGGTGGCCGTGGCCACTGGCGGCTACAGCGTCGCGGAGCTCCTTGCCACGCGAGCCGATGCGGTCCTTAACGACCTGTCGGATACGGCCTCTTTTCTAAGGAGCCTTAATCTTTAAGCAGGGCCATCGCCCTTTTTACCACATTTTCCACGGTAAAGCCGAACTTCTCAAAAACGATTTTTCCCGGCGCTGACGCCCCGAAGTGGTCTATGCCGATGACCGTCCCTTTTGAGCCGGTATATTTGTGCCAGCCGAACGGGGAGGCGGCCTCAACGGCCAGCCTTTTTTCAACAGACGGAGGAAGGACCTTGTTTATATAGGCCTGGGACTGGCTGTCAAAAAGCCTCCAGCACGCCATGTTCACAACGCGCACGTTTATCTTTTTGTCCCTGAGAATGCGCGCGGCCTCCAGGCACAGATGCACCTCGGAGCCGGAGCCCAGCAGTATCAGGTCCTGAGCGCCCCTGGGAGAAAAATCTGAAAGCACATATGCCCCTCTTTTGACTCCCGAGGCTGGCGCGTATCCGTTTTTTCTGCGGTCCAGGACGGGCAGGTTCTGTCTTGAAAGCACCAGGCTTGTGGGCCCGTTGTGCGTCAGGGCAAACTTCCATGCCTCTGCGGTCTCATTTGCGTCTGCGGGTCTCATGACCATAAGCCCCGGCATCGCCCTCTGGCTTGCCATGTGCTCAATGGGCTGGTGTGTCGGCCCGTCCTCTCCCACGCCGACGGAGTCGTGGGTGAACACGTATATCGCATGCGTTTGCATCAGGGAGGAGAGCCTGAGCGAAGGCCTTGTGAAATCGGAAAACACAAGGAAGGTCCCGCCATAGGGCAGAAGCATCCCGCTTAAGGCCATGCCGTTTAAAATGGCGCCCATGGCGTGCTCCCTTACGCCAAAATGTATATTTCCTCCGGAGCGTTCACGGGTAAAATCCCCCCTGTCTTTTATATAAGTGTTATTGGAGGGGGCAAGGTCCGCCGAGCCGCCGATCAGTTGAGGCACTTTGGAGGCGATAGCATTCAGCACCTTGCCGGAGGCGCTCCTTGTGGCGATGGAATCGCCCGGTTTGAAAGCAGGGAAGGCTTCTTCCCAGCCGTCCTCGAATTTGCCGGAAATGAAATTGTCCCACATCGCGGCCAGCCCAAGATGTTTTTTCCTGTACCTGGACATCATGGAAAGCCAGGCGGCCTCGTCAGCTTTGCCCCTCTTTACCGCCTTCAGCATCTCGCTGGAAGCCTCTTTGGGGACGTAGAACTTTTTGCTTGGCCAGTTGCAAAACTGTTTTAAACGCCTGTCTTCCTCTTCTCCGATAGGGGCGCCGTGGGCCTTTGACGTGTTTTCAAGAGTGGGGCATCCCTGGGCTATTTTGGTGCGCGCGATTATCAGGGAGGGACGGCCTTTCTCCTTCTTTGCTGCCGCAAGCGCCCCTGCGATACCCCGCAGGTCGTAGCCGTCCACCTTCTGGACATGCCAGCCATATGCTGCGTAGCGTGCGCCAACGTCCTCGGAGAAGGAAAGGTCTGTCTTTCCCTCGATGGTTATCCTGTTGTCGGAATAAAGGTAAATTATCTTACCCAGCCCCAGATGGCCCGCGAGTGAAGCGGCCTCGGACTGGACGCCTTCCATCATGTCGCCGTCGCTCAGGATGCCATAGATGTTATAGTCGATCACGGGAAAGCCTGGCTTGTTGAACAGGTCACGCAGGCGCTTTTCCGCCATCGCCATTCCGACCCCCGTGGCAAAACCCTGCCCCAGGGGGCCTGTGGTGGTCTCTATGCCGTGCTGGCGGCTTATCTCCGGATGTCCGGGAGTGGCGCTCCCCCACTGGCGGAAGTTCTTTATGTCCTCGATGGATATCCTGTACCCGGTGAGATGCAGCAGGCTGTATAAGAGCATGGAGCCGTGGCCGGCCGAAAGGACGAACCTGTCCCGGTTTTGCCAGAGCGGGTTTTTGGGGTTGTGCCTGAGCGCCTTTGTCCAAAGCACGTATGCCATGGCGGCATCGCCCAGCGGCATCCCCGGATGCCCGGAGTTTGCTTTCTCCACCGCATCCACGGCAAGCATCTTTATGGTATTTATGCACAGATCGTCAATCCTGGCCATCCCGGAAAAGCCTCCTTTGCAAGAAAAAGAATTTTTATATGCAGAGGCGATTATCACACATCGGGAAAGCTAAATTCAAGAAAAGGAGGCTGAAAATTCAGAGAGGGGCCTTGAAACGCCTCAGCCTGAGGGCATTCGAGACGACCGTCACGGAGGACATCCCCATCGCGGCCGCGGCGAATATAGGGTTTAACAGGATGCCCGCGAAAGGAAACAGCACGCCGGCAGCAACAGGTATGAGCACGACGTTGTAGGCAAAGGCCCAGAACAGGTTTTGTCTTATGTTTCTCATGGTGGCCTTTGAAAGCGCTATTGCGGAGACTACACCTTTCAGGTCTCCGCTTATAAGGGTGACGTCGGCCGCCTCGATGGCGACGTCCGTTCCGGTCCCGAGGGCTATCCCGATATCGGCCTGGGCAAGAGCGGGTGCGTCATTTATGCCGTCTCCCACCATGGCCACGCGCTTCCCCTCTGCCTGCAGCTTTTTCACGGTCCTGGCCTTGTCTTCAGGCAGGATCTCCGCAAAGACCCTTTCTATGCCTACTTGCCTGGCTATATGCCCTGCCGTCGCGGCATTGTCCCCTGTCAGAAGGACCACCTCCAGGCCCATTCCGGAAAGCGCTCGCACCGCTTCCCTTGAGTTTTCCTTCACGGTGTCCGCCACTGCGAGCACCCCTGCGGGGGCTCCATCTATGGCAAGCAGGACCGGGGTTTTCCCGTCCGCTGATATTCTCTCCACCGCGCTGGCAAACTCGGCAAAACCCATGTTTTCTTCATTCAGCATGAGCGGGCTGCCAAAAACAATATGCCTGCCCTCAACGACCGCTTTTATGCCGCGGCCCGGTACGGCCTCAAAGTCTTGCGGGTCAGGAGGCTTTATCCCCATGTCCTGCGCGGCCTTAAGCACGGCGGGGGCCAGCGGGTGCTCGGAGCCCTTCTCGGCGCCTGCGGCGTAGAAGAGAAGCTCCGCGGGGCGGTATTTCCCATTCGTTTCCACTCCGGTCAGCTCCGGCCTCCCTACGGTTATCGTGCCGGTCTTGTCAAAAACGATAGCATCCAGCTTGCAGGCGGTCTCCAGGGCGAGGCCTCCGCGGATGAGTATTCCGTTTTCAGCCCCCTTGCCTGTGCCGACCATTATGGAGGTCGGGGTGGCAAGCCCCAGCGAGCACGGGCAGGCCACGATGAGCACCGCTATGAAGTTGAGGAACGCATAGGTGAACGCCGGGGCTGGCCCGGCAAGGTACCATACGGCAAAGGTGAGGGCGGCCACCGCCATGACCGTTGGGACAAAATAGGAGGCGATCTTGTCCGCAAGCCTGGCTATCGGCGGTTTTGTGCCCTGGGCCTGCTCCACAAGCTCGATTATCCTGGCAAGCATCGTCTGCCTGCCCACCTTCAGCGCTTCGAACCGGAACGAGCCTGTCTTGTTGATGGTGCCCCCTATCACCTGGTCTCCGGCCTTTTTTTCAACAGGCATGGGTTCCCCGCTTATCATGGATTCATCGACTGTCGAATGGCCTTCCCTTACGATGCCGTCTACCGGCACCTTTTCACCGGGCCGAACCACCACAAGGTCTCCTATCTGCACGTCGTCGATAGGAACGTCCTTTTCATCGCCATCCTTTGCCAGGCGGGCCGTTGCCGGTTTGAGACCGATCAGTTTTTTTACGGCCTCGGAGGTCTGCCCTTTTGCCCTTGCCTCAAGCGTCCTTCCAAGAAGTATCAGCACGACGATGGCGGAGGAGGTGTCGAAGTAGACGGAAGGGGCGCCAAAACCTTTTATCTGGAACATGGACGGGAAGAAGGTGGCCAGCACGCTGTACGTATAGGCGGCGGATGTGCCCACCGCTATAAGCGTGTTCATATCTGTCGTGCGGTGCCTGGCCGCCGAAATGGCGCCCCGGTAAAACTGTCTTCCGATCCAGAACTGCACCGGGGTGGCAAGGACAAGCTGGATAAGAAATTCTGTCCGAAGCGGCAGGCGAAATGCAAAGAGCGCGTCCAGTCCGAGCATGTGCCAATACATGATGAGGAAGATGGGCAGAGTCAGGAGCGCGCCCGCGAGGACCCTGTTTTTAAGGCTTTTGTAATGGGTTTCCCTTTCCCGCTGCTCCCTGGAGACGGCGTCTTCCCCTGTCTGCGCTTCAGCCGCTTCGAACCCCGCGCCTGCCACGGCCTCCCTGAACTCCCTGGGGCCGGTCTGGGACGGGATGTATTCGATCACAGCCTTTTCGGCGGCGAAATTCACCTGGGCGGATATCACGCCGTCCATTTTCTGAAGTATCCTCTGAAGGCGCGCCGCGCAGGCTGCGCAGGACATGCCTTTTATGGGAATGGAGATGGATGATGTGGACGCCCCGTACCCAAGCTTCTTAACGGTATCTATAAAATCTGCTGCAGTGGCCTGGTCCGGGTCAAAAAGCAGGTGCGCGCGCCCTGCGGCAAAGTTGATGGAGGCCTCTTTCACCCCCGGGGTTTTTGCCAGGGCGGACTCTATCCTGGCGGCGCAAGCGGCGCAGCTCATGCCGGTAACCGGGATGTCTATGCGCTTTTGCTCCATACATAATATTAACCTGAACCGGACGGTTGTTTCACCGCTGAGCCCAGAAGCCAGATGCCATCCCACTGCCACCGGCCTGCAAGCCCGAAGCCGGACTGCAGGAGATACCCTGTAAACTCCTCCGCGCTGAACATCCCCCCTTCCGGGTGCCTTGTTGCCGTCCTCACCGGGACGCTTTGTAAAAACCCTTTCAAAAGCTCGTCAAAAAAATATTCGCCTCCCGGTTTTAATACCCGTTTTATCTCTCGCACCGCCTTTCGCCAATCCTCCGTGTGGTGGACCACGCCGAAGGCAAATACCGCGTCATAGTGACCATCAGGCTCGATGGAGAGGTCCATGGCGCTTTCCAGCCGGAATTGCACCCTTTTTTCATAATGTCCTTCCGACAAAAGACGTTTTCTTGCCCGGTCGAGCTGGGCGGGGTCTATGTCGGTTGCCGTTACCTTTTCGGCCCCGAAGAGCCCTGTTATGATCTGGACGCCCCTGCCGTCTCCGCAGCCAAGCTCAAGACAGATGGGATAACGTTCTTTTAATGCCATGGACCTGAGCCTTGGCCCCTCCACCTGTTTCTGCAAAAAGGCCCTGATGGGGCTGTTGGTCATGAGCCTTTCGAGGAAATTGATGTTCATGGTGTCCGGAAAAAGAGAAAGTTTTTTATTTCGCCGCCCATGGTTTTAGAGAGGCCATTTTCTCCCTGATCTTTGCCTTCAGGTCCATTATGCCGGACTTCAGTTTTGAAAGCTCCGCCGGTGTGGTCTTCGGGTTCCTGAAGGCCTCGAAATATTCGAACTCCCTCATGACGAGGTCCTTACGGAGGGCTGCCGTGGAGTCAAGGAAGGCCTTGATTTCGGGGTCCTGCAGGGCGTTTCTTATCATGCTTTGCATCATGGCTTTCATGAACTCCGCTTTCAGCGCGGGGGATATGTCCATGCCTGAAAGCCCGCCCATCATCATCCCGCGCTCCACCTCACCATGCATTGCCCAGCGCCGCATGCCCCAGCCACGCATCGGCATGCCACCCATATAGGAAGGGCATTTGGCGCAATACCCGCCCATCATGCCGCCCATTGGGAGGCTTGTGCCGCCTGCCGCAAGCGCCACGCCGGAAGCAAAAAAAACGGCCGACAGCATCAATGCCGCAAAAAGAAGTGTCTTTGTCTTTTTCATAAAAAAATCCTCCTGTCTTTTAAAGATTTTTAAAATAAAAAAGTCCATTTTTTATTTCCCGGGCGGACTTTCTTTTGAGTTAAATGCAAGGCAGACCGTTAGGGCAGGACCGGCTGCGGTTTTCTTTTTTACAGCTCAGATTCTATCATCAAGGCCGGAATTTGCAACATATGGGGATGCTTCATGGACCCTGGCGCCGAAGGCTTCCGACGCTTCCCGGGCAATGGCTTCAGCCTGGTGACTGTATTTTGGGGAATAGTGCATGATGTGAAGGTTCTTGACGCCCGCATTTCTGGCGATGTTGCCGGCCAGGCCTGCTGTCAGATGGTTTCTCTGCCTTGCCCTTTCCATGTCCTCGTCAAGGAAATATGCCTCAAGGTAAAGGGTGTCCGAACCGGCCGCAAGCGCGGTTATCTTCCGTATGTTCTCAGGGGTCGGAGAGGAATCCATGACATAGGAGACTTTCTGGCCCCGGGTTATCGTGGCGATCCTTTTTTTGAGCTCTCCAAGCTCCATTTCCATCCTGCCGGGCCCTGCGGAAAACGTAAAGACGGAGTCCCCCGGCCATCCGGCCCGGACCCTCTTTTTGAATTCCGTAAGCCACGGGCCGGGCTCCAGTCCCATGGCTGCAAGCCGGGACTTGTCTATATTGATGTGAAAGTCTTCCTCCAGGCTCCAGCCGATGGATTCTATGTCGTGCTCAAGGACGGCAGCTTTTACCCTGAAATAATCGTTTTTTAAAACAACGCCATCAGCGGGCTTTTTAACCGGCGGATGCTCCACGGGCCCGAACCTCTCTTTTGCCGGAAAGTCCACGCGCCTTATCATGTCCTCGTCAATGCCGTACGTCTCTATGCTCAGAGGGTAATTGCTGATCAGGTTCCATGCGTATCCTTTCAGCTTGCCCGCCACGCACTCTATGATATTCGAAGGGCCGAATACCCTGAGGGGAGTATTGCTTCCAAGCATGTTCCTTAAGAGGTGGTCAAACCCTATGAAATGGTCGATATGGGTATGGGTGACGAACACGTCCGTAACTTTGGAGATAAGGCCTGCGGGCAGTCCGTTCAGCGTGCCAAGGTCAAAAAGGATGGCCCTTTTTTCCCTAAGGAGCCGGACATAGACGCAGGGATCCTCGAATGGGCCGTTGACCGTCCTATGCAGAAATGTTGGTTTTATAATTTTCTAGTATAATAAAAAAAACATAATCTTTTGCGTATTTTCCTTCTGGACAGGAGGTCTTGGTGCCTGAACTTCGAAAAGACCCTATATTGGGAAGATGGGTGATAATCTCGGTTGAGAGGGGAAAAAGGCCAAAGGATTTCTCCCCCGTGATCCATAAAAAGAAGGGCGGGTTTTGCCCTTTTTGTCCCGGCAACGAGTACACTACCCCGGCAGAGATAGTTGCGTTCAGGCCGGAGGGCGGCGAATCGAACGGGCCCGGTTGGACCTTGAGGGTGATGCCAAACAAATTTCCTGCCCTCGAACCTGGAGGCAAGATAACAAAGAGCGGCGAGGGCATGTTCGACAAGATGGGAGGCATAGGGGTGCATGAGGTCATAGTGGAAAACCCTGACCACTTCCTCTCGCTTTCCACAATGCCTGAAAAGTCCGTGGAGGACACCCTGTGGGCCTATTTCATCCGGCTTACCGAGCTCAAGAACGACCCGAGGATAAAATATGTCCTTATCTTCAAGAACGAAGGGGAGGCGGCCGGAGCCTCCCTGGAGCACAGCCATTCCCAGATCATCGGGCTGCCCATAGTGCCCCGCACCGTGAAGGACGAGCTTCAGGGGGCCAGGAACCATTACGATATGAAGGAGCGGTGCATATTCTGCGACATAATCTACCAGGAGCTGTCGGACGGAAAAAGGGTCATAGCTGAAAACGAGGACTATGTGGCGCTGTCTCCTTTTGCGCCCAGGTCCCCCTTTGAGACCTGGATACTGCCCAAGGCCCACGAGGCGGCGTTCGGGCCCCGCCAGAAGAGCTTCAAGGCCCTGGCGGAGATGCTCCAGAGGATACTTAAGCAATTCGATTCCCTTCTCGAATCGCCCCCTTACAATTACATTATCCATACCGCGCCTTTCTCCGAGGAGCAGAGCGAATACTTCCACTGGCATATAGAGATAATGCCCAAGCTGACCAAGTTCGCGGGTTTCGAGTGGGGCTCCGGAATTTACATAAACCCGACGCCTCCCGAGGAGGCTGCCAGTTTTATGAGAGGTACTTTTTGATTTGACCGGATTCCATAAGGGGGGCACTCTGGGTTAATGAACGTTATAATGGCCGCGCCTGAGGCATTTCCATATGCCAAGACAGGCGGGCTGGCCGATATGGCCGGAACTCTCGCAAAAGAGCTTTCCCGGCTTAAGATAAATGTGCTGCTGCTCATGCCTTTTTATAAAACGGTGAAGGAGCGCGTCACCGCGGAGGACCTTGGCAAGTCCTTTGTGGTGGAGATCGGTGGCGAACGCATCTCAGGCCGCCTCTACCGGGACGGCAAAAGCAGGAACCCAAGCACCGTTTTTATCGGGTGCGACAGGTTTTATGACAGGCCGGAGCTCTATGGCACGCCTTCCGGCGATTACCCTGACAACGCCCAGAGGTTCATTTTTTTCTCCCGCGCGGTGTTTGAGGCGGCAAGGCTCCTGGACTTCAGGCCTGACGTGATACATTGCCACGACTGGCAGACGGGCCTTATACCCCTTTTCCTCAGGAAGTTTTACGGCAGCGGCTCCTTCCCCTTTTCCTTTTTCGGCGGGACAAAGAGCGTCTTTACTATCCACAACATGGGGTACCAGGGCGTCTTCAGCCGCGACGTCCATACCCTTGCCGGGCTGCCGGCGGATGTCTTCACGCCTAAAGGGGTTGAGTTTTACGGGAAGATAAATTTTTTGAAAGCGGGCATCATCGGGGCGGACATGGTCACCACGGTGAGCCCGACCTATGCGCGCCAGATACAGACCGAAGAGCACGGTTTCGGCCTGGATGGCGTCCTCCGGGAAAAAAACGGCGCGCTCATGGGTATCCTGAACGGGATAGACAACTGCGTCTGGGACCCTAACAGGGACGGGCATTTGCCAGGGACCTACAACCGGAGGAGCTTTATGGAAGGCAAGGGCGTCTGCAAGGCGGAGCTGGCCCGCGAAGGCGGCTTCGATGACCCTGGCGCGCCGCTTGTATCGTTTGTTGGCAGGCTTTCACGCCAGAAAGGTGTGGACTTGGTTTTCGCGGCCGCGGAGGAGATCGTTTCCGAGGGCGTGAACCTCCTTTTCCTTGGGAAAGGCGATGCGGTTTACCAGGAGGACCTGCTGGCGCTTGTCGGCCGGCACGCCGGCCGTGTCCATGCGAGGATAGGATATGAGGAGGATTTTGCCCACCTCGTATATGCCGGCTCGGACATTTTTCTCATGCCCTCCAGATACGAGCCCTGCGGGCTTGGGCAGATGATAGCCCTCCGCTACGGCACCCCTCCGGTGGCCGCCGATACGGGAGGCATAACTGATACGGTGCGGAACTATCACCCGGTGAGCGGGAAAGGCACGGGCTTCCTCCATACCGCTGACGACCCGTTGTCCTTCAGGCAGGCCCTCTGGTACGCCCTGTGCGCATACCAGAGGGCCGATTGCTGGCGGGCCCTTTTGAAGCAGACCATGGCAGAGGACTTCTCCTGGAAAAGGTCCGCTTCCATGTATAAAGAGCTTTATGCCGGCGTTGCCGGTTTATAGTCATGAGCATCAGGCTTAAGCTTATTCTGTTCATGTTCGCCTTCATGGCCGCGGCGGCCATATTAGGGATGGGAGCCCTGTACATATTCTCCAACCTGAACAGGAACCTTTCGCTTACCACCCAGCAGATCGACCTCAACAGGCAGTATATAGGCATGCGCGGTGCGGTCAAGGACCTCGTGGACGGCGCTTCCGGATGGGCGAGCACCGGGGAGGCCAGGTACCTCAGTCAATACAGAAAAAGCCTGCCGGAGGTCGATGCCGGCTTAAATGGCATCGAAAACGGCACGGGCGATGCGGCCAGCTTGCGCGCGCTCAGTGAAGAGGTGGCCATGGCAAAGCGTCAGGCGGGCAGAATAACAGGCATTGCCCGCCCGGCCGGAAACGCGGAGGCGCAAAGGGAGCTCATGGCCCTTGAGATATCGAAGGACCGCATTTTCGGCGCCATGGACTCGCTCTCCAATCAGTCGATCTCTTCCATGGCCGGTTTCGCGGCGTTGGGGGAGCAGATCAGGAGGACGATGACAGGGTATCTTGTCCTTCTGGTCTCGTTTGTGTCCCTGGCATTTATTTTCCTTGCGCTTTTCATGCGCAGGATGCTCAGCCATCCGTTCAGCGGGATACTGGAGGCCACCGAAAAGGTGGCCGAGGGAGACCTTTCCTGGAGGATACCTTCCGGAAGGAAGGACGAGTTCGGCCAGATAGCGGCAGGGTTCAACAGGATGGTTGAGCGCCTTGAGGATTCAAACAACAAGCTTGCCGACAGGCTGAAAGAGACCGAGCTGCTGCTTGAGGTGGCAAGAATCGCCGGCCTTACCCCGGAGCTCAAAGAGGCGCTTGGCCTGATAGTGGATACGGTTTCCAGGAAGATGGGGACGGAGGTTTGCGCCGTCTATCTTTTGTATCCCGAACTGAAGGCTTTCGTTATGGAGGCAGCCAACACCAAAGACGGCATCACCGCTGGTTCCCTGCCGCTGGACTCCTACATCCCGGCCACTGCCATGGCCACAATGGCGCCGGTGTTCATAGAGGGCCAGACCGCCCCCGGGGACGCCCGGATATGCGGCCACTGCCACTCCATGCTCGTGACGCCTATCCTGAGGGACAACGTGTGCAAGGGGCTTTTAGTGCTTGGCAGGGGCGCGGAGGGCGGTTTTTTTGGCCCTGACGAGAAGAACACCGGGATGATCCTTGCCCACACGATAGGAGTGGTGGTGAGGAACTCGGAGCTTTACTCCACTACCCGGAAACACCTGAAGCAGTTGAGCGCAACGTATGACTTGAGCAGGCTCCTTACCTCCATGCACGACCCTGTGGAGCTTCTGGGCACGATCTCCAGCCAGATAGCGAAACTGAGCGGCGCGAGGATATGCATCATCCGGATACTGGAGGGCGATGAGCTCAACGTCAGGTCCGCTTACGGCATAGCTGATGGCGAAAAGGCCGAAAACGGGCTCAAGGTCGGAGACGGCATTGCCGGGTGGGTGGTGAAGGAAGGCAGGTCACTTTTTGTCGAGGACGTGGGAAAGCTGCCCGAGGGCCTCAGGCCAAGTATGATAAGCGCAAAATCCGCCATATGCGTGCCATTGAGGGTCGGCAAGAGGATAATCGGCACGCTCGGCATTTACGACAAGACAGGCCCAAGCGGCGCGCCAAAACCCTTTGACCTGGACGACCTCAACATGGCCGAGGGATTTGCCTCGCTTTCGGCCATCACCATCGAAAAAGCACGGATGGAGGCTGAGGACGCAAACAGAAGGCAGGAGATAATCGAGGCCAACAGGAGGCTGGACCTGCTTTTTGACACCGTGCAGGGAGGCATAGTCTCCCTGGACTCCGACTATCGGATACTGGCCGCAAACCGGTATGTGGAGCGCTGGGTGGACTTTCCCATGGACGCCATCGTGGGCAAAAACGCTAAGGACGTTTTCCATCCGAAAGGGGGCATTTGCCCCCACTGCGCAGCGCGGGCCACTTTTGACACCGGCGACATAAGCTCCATCACGCAGTCAAACGGTCTGAACTATGCCGAGCTTACCGCATATCCGGTCAAGGGCGAGGAGGGCCATATAGGCGGTGCGGTCGTGTTCATCCAGGACATAACGGACAGGGTCCTTTACCAGGAAGAGATAATGGGGCTCTACCGTGAGGTCGCACAGACAAAGGAATATCTGGAAAGCCTGATCAACAACTCCGCAGATGCCATTGTCACCACGGACCTGGCCGGCAACATAATCTCCTGGAACCGTGCGGCTGAGGAAATTTACGGCTACAGTGAGCAGGAGATCGTGGGCAAGTTCCTTCCGTTCGTCCCCGAGACGGCTATAGAGCAGGAAATGTCCTACATGGAAAGGATAAAGCAGGGGGACGTGATAAAGGCGGAGACCTTCAGGCGCACCAGGGACGGCAGGACGATAGAGGTGAACCTTACGCTCTCGCCGATAAAGGACGCCACCGGAGAGGTCATAGGAATAAGCGGGATATCGCAGGAGATCACAAAAAAGAAGGAAACGGAAAGGGAGCTCATAAGAAGGAACCAGGAGCTCTCCAGGCTCGTGTTCATAGGCTCCGCGATGAGGGGCACCCTGGACTTAAACAGGCTGCTGCGGATGATACTGACAGCTGTCACAATGGGCGACGGCCTGGGCTTCAACCGCGCCATCCTTTTCTGGGTGGACGGGCCCGCGAATGTCCTGAAAGGGGCGATGGGCGTCGGCCCCGCCTCACCCGATGAGGCAGGCGCCATCTGGCGGCGGCTTTCCCTGGGCCACAGCACGCTGCACGATGTCCTGACGGAAATAGAGGAGGCGCACGCCGGCGGGGAGTCCGCATTCGACAGGACGGCCAAGAGCGTGCATATAAGCCTGGACTCCGGGACCGCGATGGCCAGGTCCGTGACCGAAAAAAGGCCTTTCAACGTCACCGACGCGAGGTCCGACCCTTCCGCCGACCGGGCCATCATGGATGTCCTCGGCTCGGCCGCCTACGCCGCTGTGCCTATCGTGTCCAGGAACATGGTGATAGGGGTTTTATGGGTGGACAACCTGTACAATGGGCACCCCATAAGCGAAGATGACATGAAGTTTTTGAACGCGTTCTCAAACCAGATGGCCTCCGCCATCGAGAACGCGAGGCTATTTGAGGGCATCTCGATGGCCGAAGCGGAGCTGGAGAACATCTTCCGCTCCATTTCCGACATGGTCTACCTGACGGACAAGGACTATAATCTTAAAAAAGCTAACGAGGCGGTCTTAAAGCGTGTCGGCAAAAGCCTTGACGAGGTGATCGGCAGGAAATGCTATGAGATATTCCATGGGACGCAGGAGCCGTTCCCGTCCTGTCCCCACGCCAGGACCATATCAAGCAGAAATGCCAACATCCAGGAATACGAGGACCCGTGCCTGAAGGGCACCTTCCTTTCCTCCACGTCGCCGCTCTTTGACGTCGACGGCAATTTCAGCGGCGTTGTGCACGTCGTAAGGGACATCACTGAGATGAAAGAGCTGCAGGACCGGCTGCAGTCCGCCGAGAGGATGGCCGCTCTCGGAGAGGTTGCGGCCAAGGTGGCGCACGAGATAAGAAACCCGATGGTGTCAGTGGGAGGCTTTGCAAAGAGGCTTGAAAAGAAACTGGACGGCTCGCTCAAGGAATATGCCTCCATCATATCGGTGGAGGTTGACAGGCTGGAGCAGATATTGAAGGAGATACTTGGTTTTGTCCGGGAGGCCAGGATATCGAGGCAGTCCACTCCCCTGGACGAGCTGCTCTCCGGCATAATCAACCTGCTTGAGCCGGAGGTCATCGAGAAGGGCAATACCGTCAAGAGTTTTTTTGAGCCGATAGAGGCGTTCATAGACCCCAACCGGATGAAGGAGGCCCTTTACAATGTCCTGGCCAACGCCAACCAGTCCACTGAGCGGGGCCTCATTTCAGTGAGCGCGTATGCCGAAAACGGCGAGGCGGTCATTGAGGTGCGCGACACCGGGTGCGGCATCAGGAAGGAAGACCTGAAGAGGATATTCGACCCGTTTTTCACGACCAAGCCGATGGGGACCGGGCTCGGGCTGGCCATTTCAAAAAGGATAGTGGAGGAGCACGGGGGCAGGATACTTGTAAAAAGCAATTGGCCGGATGGGGGCACAGGGTTTAAGATATACTTACCCATAAGAAAGGAGGGATAGATGAAAGTACTGATTGTCGATGACGATGAGCATATCCTGAGACTCTATAAAGAGGAACTGGAGGAAGACGGGTATGAGATCGTGACAGCAAAGACAGGAGCACAGGCGCTCGAGGTCTTTCAGCGGGAAAACCCGGACCTGGTGACACTGGACATACTCATACCGGATATGGACGGCATCACGCTTTTAAGGAAGATGAAGGAGATGAGGCCGAGAGTGCCGATAATAATGTCCACGGCCTATGACTACAGGGACGATTTCGCGGTTTGGGCCTCCGAGGCGTACATAGTGAAGTCAGCCGACCTCACCGAACTCAAGGGAAAGATAAAAGAGCTTCTTGCCAAATGATCAGATTAAAGGCCGAAGCCCCGGTTTACGGGGGATATGTAATAGCCAGAAACGAAGGGATAGTGTTCGTAAAGGGCGCGCTTCCCGGAGAAACGGTGCTTGCCAGGACCGTGGAAAAAAAGAAGGACTACAGCGTCGCGTTCACCCAGGAGGTGCTGGAGCCGTCCCCCCACAGGGTGGAGCCCTTCTGCGGCCACTTCGGAGAGTGCGGCGGCTGTCACCTGCAGCATATAGCATACGTGGAGCAGGTCTCCATGAAAAACGCCATTATAAAAGATTCCCTGCGACGCATTTCCGGCTTGGATATTGAGCCCGAGGCGCCTCTTACGGGCAATGACCTGGGGTATCGCCATCGCGCCCAGTTCAAGGTGCAGGCCCGGGAAGAAGGCCTGGCGATGGGTTTTTACAGGGAGGGGACAAGGGACGTTGTGCCCGTTGGCAGCTGTCCGCTGCTGGATGGCCCCATAAACGGAGCTCTGGAGAGGATAAGGCTTATGCCGCCTTCCGGAGCAAAGGAGATACACATAACCTCAGGGTGGGCGAATGTCCCCGGGGAGACGGGCACGCCCGCAGAAGAAAAAACCTCTGGCCTGGCGGCATACCTCAAGGGCTGCGAGTTCGACCCCGCGTTGGCAGGGCAATACGCCGATGCCGGGTTCGAGACGGTCTTTTTCGACGGCAGCAGCGGAAGCGAAAGCGGTTACAGCGGCCGGGGGTTTTTGATTTTCGATCTCATGGGTTTTAAATATACAGTCTCTCCGCTCAGTTTTTTTCAGAGCAACTGGCAGCTTAACCGGAAGGCCGCTGGCGTTGTAAATGAAATGTTCTCTCAGTTCCTGTCTTCCGGCAAGGACCTGCTTGATATCTATGCGGGGGGAGGGAATTTTTCCATTCCGCTTAGCGCAGCGGCCGGAAAGATAACCGCCGTTGAGGAAAACCCCTCTTCGGTGAAGGACGGCCTGAGGAACCTTGAGATGAACGGCATTGAGAACATGAAGTTCATAAAGGCCCCGTTCGAGAAGTTCCAGCACAAGGGCCCCTTCGATGCCGCTATAGTGGACCCCCCGAGGCCCGGACTGAGCAGGGATGCGGCAAAAAAGCTCCTAGCCATAAAGCCCGAAAGGCTCCTCTACATCTCATGCAATCCGTCGACCCTTGCCAGGGATGTAAAAAAATTGCTCGAAAAATACAGGGTGGCCTCCGTAAGGCTTGTCGATTTCTTCCCCCATACCTACCACATGGAAGTCCTGTGCCTGCTTGAAAGACTTTAGAAAATAAAAAAACACTGAAGAAGAAAGAAGGGCTTTATTTACAGCTTGAGGGAAGCCTTTGGGTTCAGGTCCGGTCCGGCAAGCTGCCCCGCCATGAAACGGCGGTAGCCAGCCATGGCTATCATCGCTGCGTTATCGGTGCAGAAAACAGGCGATGGTATGAAGAGTTCCGCTCCCAGCTTCCCGGCCATCAGCCTCATGCCTTCCTTAAGTTGGCTGTTTGATGCAACGCCTCCCGCCAGGGCCAGCCTCCTTATCCCGGTCTTCTTCATGGCCTGCTGGCATTTTCTGATGAGCACATCAAGCACTGCCTGCTGGAAAGAGGCCGCAATATCGGCAACAGGGATGTCGCCGGAACCAGGCCCCCTTTTTTTCAGGTCATTCAGGTAGTTAAGCACCGCCGTCTTCATGCCGCTGAAGCTGAAATCCAGCGAGCCGGGAAGGTAGGCCCTGGGAAAGGGGATGGCACGAGGGTTGCCCTCCAGCGCGAGCCTGTCTATCATGGGTCCGCCCGGGTATCCGAGGGACAGGAGCTTGGCCACCTTGTCATACGCCTCGCCTGCGGCATCATCCCGGCTCCTGCCCATCTCCGTGTAATCGAGGAACCCTTTTGCAAGATACAGGGAGGTGTGCCCGCCCGAGACCACGAGGGAGATGAAAGGGAACTCCGGTGCGCTTTCGATGAACGCGGAAAGGATATGGCCTTCAAGGTGGTTTACACCTACAAGTGGTATTTTCTTTGAAAAGCTTAACGCCTTGGCAAAAGAGCATCCCACCAGGAGGGAGCCTATCAGTCCGGGGCCCGCGCAGACGGCGATGGCCGAGAGCTCTTCAAGCCGGGTCTTGCCAAGGCTCTCCCTGACGACAGGCCATATCATCTCGATGTGCCTTCTTGAGGCAAGCTCGGGAACTATTCCGCCATACCTGGCATGGACTGACGCCTGGGAAGACACCACATTTGATATGACCTCCGGAGCTCCTTCTTTTGTCCCGAACTCAAGCAGCGCGGCAGAGGTGTCGTCACAGGATGTGTCTATCCCAAGGACAAGCATTTTTCTTTTTCTTCGCTTTTTTCTTTTGGGCCTGTGTTTTTGTTTTTTTCTAATCCGCGCCCTGTTTGGTGTAATCGAACACGCTTACGCCGGGCGGCGGTGTGAAGTCGAACGCGTGGGCCTTGACCCCGGCGTTCACTGAAACGTCGTTAAGGGTTATCTTGACCGTGTTCGAATACTTGTCATGGATGGTAAAACTCTTTATCGGGAAGCTCTCGCGCGAGGGTCTGACCACTATGTAAGTGACCTTGTTCTCCGGACTTCTGGGGGTGAGGATGAGCTCACCTTTTTTTTCAGTGACATTGAAATCCTTTTCTATCTTGCCCATTCCCCCCAGCAGGGCCACCGGCGCGGTGCCGTAGGTCTGGGCATTGAAAAAGCCGATGAGCTCCTGTTTTTCATTCTTTTGGTATATCGTTATCCGGCCGCCTTTTATTATCACCTGGTCCTGGCTTGAGCCCTCATAGATATACCTCATCCGCGAAGGCAGCTTTATGATGAAGCGGCCATGGTAGTCCTGCTTCTTGCCCAGGTCCTTAAGAAAGCTCTGCTGCGTGAAACTGCCGCTTATGTCCCTTATGCGGCCGTAGGCCTCCTGGAT
Organism: Nitrospirota bacterium; assembly: GCA_021789735.1. The sequence continues at coordinate 6,540 of JAJYJB010000003.1, read as the reverse complement.
GCGGGCGGCAAGCCCCGAGGGCGCGGCCGTCGCCAGCCCGGGCACAAGGAAAAGGAAAAAAATGGCCGCTACAAGAAAAGCGGCGCCGCTTATTGAATGTCTTTTGCTCTTGATCATTGTATGTCTTCTCCATCTCCTCCCGCGGCGTCCCTGTACCAGGCTTCATCATCGAGGTCCGCCTGTGGCAAGGAGTCCTCGATGGGCGTGTCACCCGCCATATGGCTTGAGGCCTGCCAGTCCCCGGGGGGCTTTTGTCCGTTGCCGGCAGCGCCTTCCACTGCGGCCTCAAATTCAGGCTCCGCGGAGCTCCCAGGACCCGCCAAGTCGGGCGCGTCCGTGTCTTTGGCCCTTATTACCCATATGGTGCCGAACTTGTCCTCCTGATAAACGCGGGCGAGGCCAAGCTTCAGTATTTCCAGTATAGCCACGAACGTGATGATCAGGTGCGATTTCGGCACCGCTTCCTGGAAGTCGAAAAACTCCTCGAACCGGACCGTCTCCTTTTCCTCCAGCCTGGCGATTATCCTCGATATCCTGTCATTTACCGAGAGCGCTTCCCTGGAGATAAGCTGGAGCTCCTGCGGGGCCTTTTCAAGTATTTTCTTGAAGGCGGATATGAGGTCGAACATGGAGAGGTCGTCGAAAAGCAGCATGGAGTCCTCTTCCTGCGCGGATCCCTCCTCCACATCGGTCCTGTAAAGGACATCGGACCACCTGAGCCCCATCTCCCGCAGGTCCAGCGAGGCCTCCTTGAAGGCCTGGTACTCAAGGAGCCTCTGCACGAGCTCAAGCCGGGGGTCTTCGGCCGGGGCCTCGGGCTGCTGCTCCTCCACAGGCAGAAGCATCTTCGATTTTATCTGTATCAGCGTCGCCGCCATGACCAGAAACTCGCCGGCAACCTCAAGGTTAAGCTCTTTCATGAGCCCTATGTATTCCAGGTACTGATGGGTTATCAGCGAGATGGGTATGTCGTAGATGTCCACCTCGTTTTTCTTGATGAGGTGCAAAAGGAGGTCTAAAGGGCCTTCGAAAACAGGTATTTTTATGCTGTACTGTTCACTCATGTGGACCTCTTATTCTAACAGAATAATGATAGAATTTTCGTATGGCCGCCCGCAAAAACAAAAAACCCCTCCCGGTGCACATTGGCTGCAGCGGCTTCTCATACGACCACTGGAAAGGAGTTTTTTATCCCGAGGGCCTGCCCAAGAGCAAATGGCTGGGTTACTACTGCGAAAAGTTCGAGACGGTGGAGCTGAACGTGACGTTCTACAGGCTGCCACGCGAGTCCACCTTCCGGAAATGGCACGATGGGACCCCCGCCAGCTTCATCGCAAGCGTAAAGGGCAGCCGCTTCATAACGCATGTAAAGAAGCTTAAAGACTCCGCCCTTCCGCTTCAGAGGTTCTTTGAAAGGGTAGGGCCCCTCAGGGACAAGGTGGGCGTGGTCCTCTGGCAGCTTCCGCCGGCCTTCAAGGCCGACCCGGGCAGGCTCCGCGATTTTTTAAAAGAGCTTAGGCGGTACAAGGCCAAAAACGCATTTGAGTTCAGGAACGAGTCCTGGGTGAGGGACGGCGCGGTCCTGGAGGCGCTTTCGGAAAGCGGCTGCGCCCTCTGCATGGCCGACTGGCCCGAATTCCTGCGCGAGCTCCCGCTTACCGCAGACTTCGTGTATATGAGAAGGCACGGCCATGGCACCTATGGCGGCTCTTACAGCGAAGGGGAGCTTAGGGAGGACGCCGCCAGGATCAGGCGCTATAGCAGCGGAGGGGACGAAGTGTTCATTTATTTCAATAACGACCAGCAGGGCTATGCGCCCAAAAACGCGCTTGAGCTTGCCGGAATGATGGACGGCAAATAAGAGGCGGAAAGATGATAAACAGCGAGGCTGCGAGGATATTTTCGGGGCTGGCCGACATGCTTGAGCTTTCCGGCGAGAACCCTTTTCGCATCAGGGCCTACCGGCGGGCGGCGATGGTGGTGGAAGGCTATCCGAATGACATCTCCAGGATGAGCAAAGAGGAGCTGAAGAAAATCCCGGGCATTGGCGAGGACCTGGCCTCCAAGCTTATCGAGATTGTCCAGACCGGCACATGCAGGGCCTATGAAGCTGCGAAGGAAAAGGTGCCTGAAGGCCTGTCGCTGCTTCTGACCATCCCCGGTCTGGGCCCGAAAACGGCCAGGGCCATTTATGACAAGTTCAGGATAAAAGACATAGGCGAGCTGGAAAAGCTCGCAATGGAGCACCGGCTTAAAGGGGCCGTTCCCAAGATAAAGGAAAAGACCGAGCAGAACATATTGAGGGGGATCAGCCTGGCAAGGATGGGGGCAGGCAGAAAACCCATCGGCCAGGTCCTGCCGGTCGCGCAGGCCCTGGTAAACGCGCTTCGGGCCAGGGCGCCCGTAAGACAGATCGAGATAGCCGGAAGTTTAAGGCGATGGAAAGAGACCATAGGCGACATAGATATACTGGCCACTTCAAGGGACCCGGCAAAGGTGATGGATGTCTTTACCGGCCTTTCCATGGTAAAGCAGGTGGTGGCCAAGGGTGAAACCAAGTCCACGGTAATACTTTCGGAGGGCGTTCAGGCGGACCTGAGGGTGGTGGAGGACGACGCTTTCGGGGCCGCACTTTGCTATTTCACCGGGAGCAAGGAGCATAACATCAGGCTCCGGGAAATGGGGGTGAAAAAGGGACTCAAGATAAACGAGTACGGGATATTTGACGGGAAAGGGAAAAAAATAGGGGGAGCGAAAGAGCAGGACGTCTACCAGGCGCTTGGGCTTCCGGTGGTCCCGCCCGAGCTGAGGGAGGACTCAGGCGAGATAGAGGCGGCGATCAAGGACACGCTGCCGGAGCTGGTGAGGGTTGAGGACATCAAAGGGGACCTGCACGTCCACTCCAGGCTGAGCGACGGGAATTACACCATAGAAGAGATCGTCCAGGAAGCCGTGAAAAGAGGGTGGCATTATATCGCCATAACGGACCACTCAAAAGGGCTTGGCATCGCGCGGGGGCTTAGCCAGGAGCGCATGCTTGAGGAGATCAAGCAGATAGATGCGATAAACAGGAGACTTAAAAAGGACAAAAGCCCTTTCACCGTCCTGAAAGGAGTGGAGGTCGACATCCGCAGCGACGGCGCCCTGGACTTCCCGGACGAGATACTTTCCAGGCTGGACATCGTGAACGCCTCCATACACTCCGGCTTCAGGCAGACAAAAGATAAGATAACGGGGCGGATAACGGCGGCCATGAAAAACCCCTTCGTGACCACGCTTTCTCACCCCACGGGAAGGCTTTTGGGCGTAAGGGAGGCTTACCAGGTGGATATGGAAGAAGTGCTAAAAACGGCCATCGAAACGGGTACCGCCCTTGAGATAAACTCATTTCCTGCAAGACTGGACCTTAACGACACCACCGCCCGGAGGGCCCGGGACATGGGCATACCCATCGTTATAAACACTGATGCCCATATCCTGGACCACTTCGACTATATGTCCTACGGAGTGGCTATCGCCCGCAGGGCCTGGCTTGAGCCAAAACACGTAGCAAACACACTAAGCGTTAAAGATATGCTTGAAGTTTTGCATAAAAAACGATTGATTTCATTAAAGACATCTTGAAAGATTTCATTAAAGACACCGCGAGACGGGCAATGTCCTTTTAACAGGATTGGGAGCAAACGGCTCCGGTTCCCTGCCAAAGCAGAGGCCAAGGGCTTCGTAAAGGGAAAGCTCATCCAGGTCCACTTTCCTTTGCTTTATCGCCTCTTCAGTGGGAATGTATTCGATCTTTTTGTCATTTACATCGACAAGGGTAACGCCCTTAATGCCGTCTTTTAAGAGGAGCACCGCGGCCGCGCCCGTGCGCAGACCGAAATTCACGTCATAGGCGGAGCTTTTGCCGGAGCGGACGAGGTGTCCAGGCGTTACCTCACGGATCTCAGGCAACTCGTAAACCCCAGGTGTCCACATAAATGCCTTTTGCATAAAATCCTTTATTTCCGGGTCGTTTTTCATGCGTTCTTCAAGCTGCTTTCTAACATATTTGCCGGCCCCGGCCAGTTTGGCGTGGCCGAAGGCGTCTACGCCAGCAGTCTTGTCCGTAATAACTTGCCCCTTGGCGTCAGTTATTCCTTCTGCGACCACTATGCTGTATGTGCCGGCCTTCACATCGCTTGACAGCACCCTCTGGGTGAAGTTTTTCTTCATGTGCCTGTAGACGACGTCGAAATCGACGGCTATCTCCGGGATCAGGATGCAGTCCGCTTCTCCCGCGATGCCACCCCGGAGCGCCGTGTGGCCCGCATAACGCCCGAAGACCTCCATCACTATCACCCTGTTGTGGCTAAGCCCGGTGGTCTGGAGGTCCTGCACGAACGTGGCTATCCGGTTGACCGCGGAGTCGCCTCCAACGCTGTATGTCTGCAGGTCCAGGTCCATGGTTTTTGGCACGTGTATGCAGGATATGCCCTGTCCGGTGAGGTCCACGATTACGCTGCCCGTGTCGTCCCCGCCGCTTATGAGGAGGGCGTCAATCTCGAACTTCTTGAGCCCCTTTTTGATCCTTTCATATTTTTCCGGATCGGTTATCTTTTTTATCTTCACCCGCGAATGCCCCGCCTCCGAGCCCGCCAGCGAAGGTTTTACAAGCCGCAGCCTGTCTGGTGTCAGGGCCGTAAGCGCCTGCATATCGGCGAGGTTATAAAGGCCGGCATAGCCGTTTGGGATTATCACCATCTCGATGCCCAGGGAAAGCCCCATGAGGCCGGCCCCCTTTATCACCGCATTCAAGCCGCCACAGTCACCCCCGCTCGTTATGATGCCTATGCGCTTTATGGCCATGTCAGGTAAGTCCTCCTTGGGAATTTTTCGTATTATATCCTAAGCAGCGGTGCCGTTTAATGAAATTTTTATTGGAATTTTTATTTTTTTACATTCAGTTTTCTGAGGCATATGCGGCCTCTTTTTCTTTTTCCAGCAGGGCGGCAACCGGCTCAAGCCCGTACGGGCTTCCTTTTTCGATTGCTGTCAGGACGGTCCCCCCGCCTGTGAAGAAGTAATATCTGGCGTTGTCCAGCACCGAGAGATAGAGGCCGGGGCAAAGGTTTTTGAACTCCTGGAGGGTGTCGCCCCCGCCATAGAGCTTCTTGGCATCGGCGTTTCTGTCTATGGTCTCATCCAGCGCCCTTGAGCCTTCGACGAAATGCGGGGTGTAGCCCATGACAGCGTTTACGAATATGGTCTTCGCCCCCAGAAGGCTTTCAAGCACCCTTGGATCGGAAAAGGACCCGGCCGCTATGTCCAGGAAGTAGTTATACCCGGTGCCCTTTTTAAAGTCCTTGACGGCCACCTTCCTGAACCTGCCCTCTATCCGTCCGTCGGGGACGTCCGATTCTATCACGTAGGGCAGCTCTATTATCTTTCCCCTTGAGGCGTCCTCGGCTACGAGCGCCTTTGCCGCCTCTATGTCTTCCGGTGTCACGCCTTTCACGGTTATGCCGTACTTTGCCGCAAGGAAAGTGTTGTAGATGACGCCCCCGAGGATGAGGTGGTCCGCCTTCTTGTATATCTCGTAAAGAGGCTTTATCTTCGTGTCGTATTTGGAGCCCGCCACCACGGCCAGAAACGGCCTTTGGGGGGCAAGGACGTAGTTCAGGTTTTCTATCTCCACCTGCATCAGATAGCCCGCGTAGGAGGGAAGGTGCTCCGTTATGTCAAGTGTGGAGACATGCGGCTGCCAGGAGCCGAAAGCGTCGTTTACATATATGTCCGCAAGCCCTGCAAGCTGAAGGGCAAACCTCTTCCTGGCCTCCCCGTCGCTCTGCTCCCCGGAGAACCACCTGGTGTTTGGAAGGTAGATCCCTCCGACTTTTCTTTCCCTCAGCGCTTTTATCGCATGGTTTATGGATGTGTCTATGTTCTTTATCCCCTGTCCGGGCTCGGCGGGGAAATCCGGCACAAGGAACTTTACATGGAGCTTGCGCTCCAGGTATTCGACCACCGGCCTTACGGATTCACCCTCCCGGCAGGTGATCTTTCCTCCCTTGTCCCTTGGCCTGCCGACATGGGTCATGAGTATGGGCCTGCCGCCCCGCTCCACGATGTTGTAGAGCGTGCCCAGGCTCCGGTCTATCCGGTATGGGTCTCTGATCTCCCCATTTTTGACCACGTTATGGTCAAATCTCACGAGGACCACCTTGCCCTCCAGTGGCGCATTCTGTATCAGAGCGAGTTTTCTTGTCCTTTCCTGCTCCATCCCTTGCCGCCTTTTTTGGTTTTTTTGTTTTTGGATTATAAACAGAACTTATCAGAGTTAAAGATAATTGTGAAGTGTTTTTTTGACAAACCTCCGGGGCGTGGTGTAATATAAGCGCATACTCAAAGCTCTTGGTTTTCAAGGATTTTTTGTTTCATATTCTTGTCATCGTGGCGCCAAGGAGAGATGTCCGAGCGGCCGAAGGAGCACGACTGGAAATCGTGTGTGGGGCTCAAAACTCCACCGTGGGTTCAAATCCCACTCTCTCCGCCATATTCACT
>JAJYJB010000072.1 GCA_021789735.1 Nitrospirota bacterium | reverse complement strand
CCTGGAGCCTGCCAGGGGGAAAGTATCGGTCAAGGGCGTACCGGTGGAGAAAAATAAAAAGCACCTGAGAGAGGTGAGGCGCACGATCGGCATGGTCTTTCAGGACCCTGACGACCAGCTTTTTTCAGGCACGGTGCGCCAGGAGGTGGCATACGGGCCCACCAACCTTGGACTGAATAGCGGTGGAATTGAACAGGCTGTTTCCTGGGCGCTGGAGGTTGTGGGGCTTTCCGGCTACGAGAACAAAAGCCCGGTAAACCTGAGCGGAGGGGAGAAAAAGCGGGTTGCCCTGGCCAGTGTGCTTGCCATGCGGCCGGAGGTGCTTGTGCTCGATGAGCCTACTGCCTCACTGGACCCGCTTGGGGCGGCCAGAATAGTAAAGCTGCTAAACGGCATCAACGGGCAACTTGGCATTACCCTGATCTTTGCCACCCACGACGTCGATGTCGTCCCCCTGCTTGCTGACAGGGTCTATGTGATGGACAGGGGGCGGATAATGATATCGGGCCCGGCCGGCCAGGTGTTTGCCAGGAAGGACCTGCTGCGGGCCTGTAATCTCAGGCTGCCCAGAGTTACCCATCTGGCTGAGATCATGGAGCGGGACGGCAACTGCCGGCTGCCGTCGCTTCCCCTCACCATAGGCCAGGCCAGAAGGCTCTTTTCACTTTCGGAGCGCACGGAGAGAAAACCGGCTACCCCGGAAAACCGGCCATCATCTTTAAAAAGCGGAAAGCCGGAGCCCGTGAAATGAGGACTGGGCGCATGCGGTCGGGGTACACTACGGGGGCGTGCGCCGCGGCGGCGGCCAAAGCGGCGGTGCTAAAACTCCTGGGCTCAGGCTTGAAGCCTGGCGGCCTGGTGGAGCTCCTTCTTCCCGGAGGGCAAAGGGTATCCTTTGTGATTTCAAAGTGCGGTCTTTCAAAAGCCTTGGCCACCGCCTCGGTAATAAAGGACGCCGGGGACGACCCGGACGTCACAAACGGCGCGGAGATATCGGCAAGCGCGGCCTTTCCGGGCGCGGGAGAGCCGTCCTCCGTGGCAATAAAGGGCGGCAAGGGGGTGGGCGTGGTCACACGGCCGGGGCTTCCGGTCGCCATCGGGGAGCCCGCTATAAACCCGGTGCCAAGGCGGATGATAACCCAGGCCGTGCGGGAGGCGATGGGGTCAGACCCCCGTCCCGTCGAGGTGACCATATCGGTTGCTCGCGGGGAGGAGCTTGCCAGCAAGACCCTCAACGGACGGCTTGGCATAGTGGGGGGCATTTCCATCCTGGGCACGACGGGCATCGTGAAGCCCCTCTCCGGCGCGGCCTGGAAGGCCACGATCAGCTCCTCAATGAAGGTTGCTCGCGCCATGGGGCTTGAGACGGCCGTGCTGTCTGCCGGAAGGACGTCGGAGCGCGCGCACATGCGCAGGTTCAATCTTCCGCCGCCTTCCTACGTGATGATGGGGGACTATGCGGAATACAGCATGAAGGAGGCGGCAAGGAAGAGGTTCAGCCGGATACACATCTGCGCCCAATGGGCAAAGCTCATAAAGATAGCCATGGGCACGCCGGACACCCATGTGCGCTCAGGCGCCATCGACATGGGCCGGGCGGCGGATTTCCTGAGGGGAGCATGCGGCATGCCGCTTCCAAAGCGGCCATATAATACGGCGCGCGAGATGTTTTTATCCCTTGCTGAGCCGGAAGAAGCGGCAAAAAAGGTATGCGCGAAGGCCGCGGCTTACGGTCATCAGGTATCCGGGCTTCCCGTGACCGCCTTTCTTGTATCATATGAGGGAAAGATAAGCGTAAACGGTTTTTATCCCGGATGAAAACGATATTTGTGATAGGCATACAGCGCGGGTTCCCGCTAAGCAGGGAGGCAGGGGAACGCCTGGCCGGATCTGATGTGATACTTGCAAGCCCCAGGCTTCAGCAGGCCTTCGCGGAGGACGAGGCCCTTTTACTGCCCGCGGCGCCCGCCGGCCCTTTTAGTCACAGGATAAAGGTCATCCCAAAAGTGGAAGACACCATCACGTTCCTGCGCGGTTTTAATGGGAAGGCAAGCGTCCTTGCCTCCGGAGATCCCCTTTTTTTTGGCATCGGGGGGGTGCTCCTCTCCGAGTTCCCGCCTGAAGAAGCAAACGTAAAAATATATCCGGCCATTTCCTCGGTCCAGCTGGCCTTCGCCAGGGCGGGGATAAGCTGGGAAGACGCCTTTTTCATGAGCCTGCATGGCCCAAAGAAAAGGCGCTGGGGGCTCAAGGACCTTCAGCTTCTTGCAAGGCTTCATACTAAAATAGCGATACTTACCGGCGGCGGAAACGGGCCTTGCGAGATAGCCCGCCATCTCCCGGAAGACTCAAGAGTGCTTGTGCTTGAGCGCCTTGGCATGCCCGATGAAAAGCTCACCGCCACAACACCTTGGCAGATGAAAGATGCCAGCTTCGGGGAGCCGAATATCATGATCGTAGAAACGAAAGGCGTTGAAAAAAAAGAAAAAGACGAAACGGACCGGGATGCCGTATTTTTTGGACTTGAGGAGGCCGCCTTCGAGCACTCAAGAGGCCTTATAACCAAGGATGAGGCGAGGGCGGTGATCCTTCACAAGCTAAGGCTCCCGGCGGAAGGCGTCCTGTGGGACATAGGCTCGGGTTCCGGCTCAGTGGCGGTGGAGGCAAAAAGGCTGAGCCCCGGCCTCAAGGTATATGCGGTTGAAAGGGACCCTGAAAGGGCCGCCCAGGTTTCAAGAAATTCTGAGAGGTTTGCGGCCGGGCGGGTAAATGTGGTCCGGGGCGAGGCGCCCTTCGCTTTTTTGGGGCTTCCGGCGCCGGACCGGGTCTTTATCGGCGGCTCGGGGGGAAGGCTTGCGGACATAATAAAATCCGTTTCGGGGGCCATCAGGGAAGGGGGCATAGTGGTCGTGTCCGCCATAACGCTTGAAAACATAAGCGAGGCGCTCTCCTTGCTTGGGAAAGAAGGTTTTTTTGCGCGGATAGAGGCGTCAAACTTGGCGGTCTCCAGGATGGCCTCCGTGGAACAGGACGGAACGGGGAAGCACTATATGAAGGCCCTGAACCCGGTATTCATTATAAGGGGGATCAAATGAACAAATGCGGGAAGGTCTATGCCGTTGGCGTTGGGCCGGGGGACCCGGAGCTTCTTACGCTGAAGGCGGTGCGCATACTGGGCAGGTGTGACGTGATAGCTGTGCCCAAGGGCAGGCGGGACGGGGAAAGCATGGCGCTTGGGATAATCGGCAAGGCGGTGGGGCTTGAAGGCAAGCGGATACTGGAGATACATTTCCCTATGGTCAGGGACCTCTCGCCGGAAGCTCTCCGGCCCGCCGCGCAAAGCATACTGGATGCCGCAAAAGCGGGCAGCGGCGTGGCGTTTGTCACCCTGGGGGACCCTTCCATCTACAGCACCTTTTTCAGGTTGAGAGAGGCGCTTCTGCTGATCGAGCCCGCCCTGGAGGTTGAGGTCGTGCCGGGCATCACTGCAATAACCGCGGCTGCGGCCCGCACCGGACGGGGCCTTGCCCTCTCGGGGGAAAAGATAGCGATAGTGCCCGCCACTTATTGCGCCGGTGGGCTCAAGGACATACTTGAGAAGTTTGAATGCGTGGCCCTTATGAAGGTGCATAGCGTATTTCCAGAGGTGAAAAGGGTTCTTGAGGAGAGCGGCCGGATAGATAACGCCCTCTATGTCTGCCGGGCGGGGCTTGACGGGGAGACCATAAAACCGGTGGCCGGTGTGGAAGAAAAAGACCTCGACTATTTCTCCACGGTAATCGTCAGGGGGGCCGGGGAAAGGCCTCCGGAAGAAAAAGCAAATCGGGGGCGGTGAAAGGAAAATGAAAAAAGAAGGGAAAACGAAAGGCGGCCCTGTGTACTTCATAGGCGCGGGGCCGGGTGACCCGGAGCTTCTGACCCTGAAGGGACGCAGGCTGCTGGATGGGGCGGACGTCATCGTATATGCCGGAAGCCTTGTAAACCCCGCCCTCCTGAGGGGCGTCAGGGCGGAGCTCCACGACTCCGCCGGGATGACGCTTGAGGAGACCACACGCATCCTAAGGGAAGCCGCGCTTGCCGGAAGGCTTGCGGTGAGGCTGCATTCAGGGGACATCTCTTACTACAGCGCCATCACGGAGCAGATATCGCTTCTTGAGAAGGAAGGCATTTCCTGCCTGGTTGTGCCCGGGGTATCTTCCCTTGGGGCAGGCTGTGCGGCCCTGGGGCAGGAGCTTACAGTGCCCGAGGTCTCCCAGACGGTGATAGTAACTCGCATGGCGGGAAGGACGCCTGTGCCGGACAGGGAGGCGCTCTGCTCGCTTGCCGCGCACCAGAGCTCCATGGTCATTTTTTTAAGCTCCGCAATGATTGAGGAGGCCGCACGGGAGCTCAGGGGCGGCGGCTATCCGCCTGAGACCCCGGTTGTCATTGTAGAGAGGGCCTCCTGGCCGGAAGAACGGATAATCAGGGGCAGCCTCTCGGACATCGCCCAAAAGGCCTCGGAGGCGGGGATAAGAAAGACCGCGCTCATATACGTTGGGGAAGCGCTCTCCGCGCGGAACGGCGAGTCTTCCGGCAGACCCGAAAAACCAGCCAGGAGGTCAAAACTCTACGACAAGGATTTTTGCCACGAATACAGGGGAAGGAAGAAATGACGGAGTCTGTGGATAAAGGCGTTCTTTTTCTGGTTTATGCAGGGCCGGCAGGGCACGCGCTTGCTCGAAGGTTCCAGGGCTCGCTTTTCCCGGACGGCGAGGCTGTCAGTTTCAGGGAATTGAAAAAAGGGGGAAAGGACAGCTTCGGGGCCCTGTGGGTGCGCGCCCGCGCGCTACTTTTCATAGGGGCCGCTGGCATCGCCGTGCGAACTGTCGCGCCTTTTGTGGAGGACAAGAAAAAGGATCCGGCGGTCCTGGTCATCGATGAAAAAGGGAAAAACGTGATAAGCCTGCTTTCCGGGCATGAAGGCGGGGCAAACCGCCTGGCCCGGGAGGTGGCGGACTTCCTTGGGGCCAACCCGGTCATTACCACGGCGACGGACCTGAACGGTCTTACAGCGGTTGACCTCTTTGCCAAGGAAAACGGCCTTTCCGTCGAAAGACCGGAGCTTTTGCCGCAGCTTTCGGCAAGGCACCTGGAAAAAGGATCTCTTGCCGTCTATACGGACATGGACATCGAGCTTCCGGACGATTATGTAAAAGTTGACGGGCCTGAGGAGGCGGACATCCTGATCACGGACAGGTTTTTTTTTGGCGAGGCCCGCTCCGGATTTTTTATTTGCCTGCGCCCCAAAAGCCTTGTCCTTGGCATAGGGTTCAACAGCGGAACGGGGGCCGGAGAGATAGAAAACGCCGTGGCCCTTGCTCTTAAGGAGGCTGGGCTTGCCCAAGGTTCGGTAAGGCTGATCGCCACCTATCAGAAAAAGGCCTCTGAGGCGGGCCTTCTGGAGTATGCGTCCGGGCAAAACAAGAAAATCCCCATAAGGGGCTTTTCGAGCCGGCAGCTTAATGAGGTCCGCGGGGTGGCCCGCTCAGAGGCGGCCATGAAGGCCCTGGGGGCGCAGGCGGTTGCCGAGCCTGCGGCGCTCCTTGGCGCGGGAATGAAAGACGGCAAAGAAGGCAAAAACCTTGCGATGAGGAAGCGGGCTATCGGAAACGTCACGGTCGCCGCTGCAAGAACGGTGGAAGACAGGGGGAAGATCCTCTATGTGGTGGGGCTTGGCCCAGGCGGCCTGGAGCATCTTACGCCGGCGGCCATGGATGCGATAAGGCAGGCGCAGGTCATCATAGGGTTTAAATCCTACCTTGCCCACATAGGGCCCCTTATAAAGGGAAAAGAGGTCGTGTCCTCCGCGATGACCGAGGAGGTAATGCGTGCAAGGGAAGCCGCGGAGCTTGCCGCGAAGGGGCGCAAGGTGTGCCTGGTAAGCGGAGGCGACCCCGGCATCTACGGGATGGCAGGGCTTGCCATGGAGGTTGCAGCGAATGTGGACCCGGCTCTTGAGGTCCGGGTGATACCGGGCATATCGGCCGTGAACGCCTGCGCTTCCAGGCTCGGAGCGCCGCTCATGCATGACTTCGCGGTCATAAGCCTGTCAGACAGGCTCACTCCGTGGGAGACAATAGAAAAAAGGCTTCATGCCGCCGCGGGCGCGGACATGGTGACCGTGATATATAACCCCAGAAGCGGCGGCAGGAAGACGCAGATAGAAAAGGCGATAGACATAATGCTTAAGTACAGGGACGGCGGCACGCCCGTGGGCATCGTGACGGACGCCACAAGGCCCGGGGAGGACATCCTGGTCACCACCCTTTCCCGGGTAGACACTTCAAGGATAAATATGAAAAGCACGGTCATTATCGGAAATTCCATGAGCCGCCGGCAGGGTGGCCAAATGCTGACCCCAAGGGGATACGAAAAAAAATATGCCCTCTAAGGCCGCGCTTTTGTGGGACGAGTCCTACTTGTGGGGGCTAATCGCGTACAGGGCGCTCAGGAAACTCTCTCTGGACTTCTCCCTAGTTACCTCCGGGGACATAAAACATGGGGCGCTTGAGGGCAGAAGGCTTCTGTACGTGCCTGGCGGCTGGGCCTCCAACAAGCTTTTGGCGCTTTCAGAAGACGGGGCGCGGGCGATAAAAAGTTTCGTGAAGGGCGGCGGCTCTTATATCGGAGTATGCGGGGGGGCGGGGCTTGCCACCAGCGAAGGCATCGGGCTTCTGGATATAAAAAGGAGGCCGCTTGGGGAAAGGGTGCCCTCATTAAGCGGGAAGGTATGGGTTGAGATGGGATCTGCCCATCCTTTCTGGGGCGGCATCAAAAAAAAGTTTTTCCATATCTGGTGGCCTTCCCAGTTCAAACCGCACGACCCGTCCATCAAGGTTGTGGCAAGTTTCCGGCAGGCCGCGCCGGAAACCTTCAGTTCTGACCTGAACGTGGGGTGCGTAACCGACTGGAGGGAGCTTGAGTCCGAGTACAGGATCAATCTGGACCCGCAAAGGATGCTGAACGAGCCCCTTGCGCTTGAGGGCGCATGTGGGGCCGGGCGGGTCTTTCTGACCCTTATCCATCTGGACACCCCATGCGACCCAAATGGAGCAAGAGCGCTTCAAAACATCTGGCTGCACCTTGGCGGAGAAAAGATGGAAAAGAGGCAAGGGGAAAAAATAAAGCGGCAAAAAACTCCGGAAGGCAAAGGCCCTTTCCCGTCTTCGCTTTCAAACGGGCTTCTGGCCCCGGTAGAGGAGCTTTTCGATATCGGGGCAAGGAATTTTTTGTGGTTCAGGGAGGGCTGGACCGTGAGGTGGAGAAGAGGGATAAGAGGACTTGAGTATTTCACGCTCCATGAGGTCGTGAAGGAGCTTGCGCGAAGGATAAAAAGCCCCGCCCGGCCCGGAGTGCGGCAGGAGGAGTTAGAAGCGCTGGCTGAAGGGCTTCGCGTATTTGCGCAGAAGGCGGGCAGGCTGCTGCTTCTTGAGCGCCTGGCCCTTCAGCGCGGCAGCGCGCTTACTTTTTCAAAGGCTTCGGACACGCAGATGCGCAGCCTCAGGGAGGAGCTTTTCTCCGGCGCCAAAAGCCACGGCGGGGAATTCAAAAAGATACTGGGGCAGGCCGATGCCATTTTGTATGAATATCTGAAGAGGGAAGAGTGCTGATGTCTTGACCGGAGAGCTTTTATTCAAAACTCTATTTTGCAGCCTGCCGTCCCGTACTCAAATTCCCCGGGCATCTCGACCGACATTCTTTTTATGGCCTCAAAACCCGTGCAGTGGATGGGGACAACCTTCCTCACGTTCAATCTTTTCAGCTCCGATATGGTCCTTTCTATCTTGCTTTCTCCCGCCGCTCCTATAAGGTGGAACCCGCCTAAAACGCAGTAGACCTCGTTTATGCCGGATATCCTGATGGCCTGCTCTATGGTGTTGATGATGCCCGCATGGCTGCACCCGGCGATAATGGCGAGCCCTTTCCGGCAGCTGATGACGACCCCCTGATCGTCCAATATTCTGTCCTGCTCCATCCCGCTTTCTCTTCGTATCCTGAACAGGTCCAGTTCCTCCCACCTATGGGTCCTTTCGACCTGGCCCGTCGTCCAGACGCCTGGGGCCAGCATTACCGGGCCCTTTTCCAACTGCACCCTGCCTTTGAATTTCTCATAGCCGGGGCAGGTGAGGTCGAAGCTTGTCCCCGCCTGAGTGACAAGATACCTTTTCAGGAAGGCATCCGGGTGCGCAACGATCTTCCCGGGGAAAAGCGAAAGCCCTCCGCTGTGGTCGTTGTGCCCATGGGAAAGGACCACAACATCGATATCTTCGGGCCCAAGCCCGAGGAGTCTCAGGTTATGGGTCACAGCAACCCCGGTGGCTCCGGTATCCACGAGGATCTTTTTATTTCCCGATTCTATCAGCGCGGAGAACCCGTGCTCGGACAGGAAGCTACTTTGCGGCCTGGACAGCCTGGCCACAAGCCCGCTGTCCGGTATCAGCTCCATGACGGTATTGTCCACAAGGACCGTTACGGCCGCCTTGACAGGCTCCCAGCCTTCTGTCATGATGTTCCTTTCGGGCTCATGTTTTTTCTTTCCATAAATGATTTCCTTTTAATGTATCGCTTCACGCCCTGCTTGTCAAAACCCGGTACCCATGCGACAAACGGAACAGGAGGGACCGGACAAAAAGGAAAAGCCTCCCCGCCTGGCTAGAAATATAAGCATCGGCGGTGATCTGCGACTGAGGTATGAATGCCTCGACGTTGGGCCGGAAGACCCCGGCCATCAACCGCGGCAGGTTCAGATACAGGCTTCAGCTTGCCGGTCAGATAGTCAAACACGTAAAGGTTGTCTCCGGTATCGCAAGCGGTGGTCAGGGGGGCCCGCTTTCACGGTTGACAAACGATAATTTTGGCAATGGCTTTCAGGGCAACCTGCCAGGGACAGACATCGAAATTTTTAACAGGCCGATGAAAAGGTCTCAGCTTTGTCATTCCCCAGCCACGGCGCCGGGTTTTTTTGGGGTCCGATGCGCGCTTCCAGTTCGCTTTCGCGGAAGCTGTAATATCCGGCCCTTGAAATTATGAGGTGGTCATGGACCTTTAACTGCAGACAGTTTGCGGCCTGCTTCAATACCGCCGTAAGTCTTATGTCATCTATGGAGGGGTTGAAGCGCCCGCTGGGATGGTTATGGACGAAGATCATCCCCGAGGCCTTATGATGAAGTGCGCGCTCCATGACCTTCCGTGGATATACGACCGTCTGGTCAACCGTTCCCTCCTGTATGATCTCCTCGGCAAGCATCTCGTTCTGGGAATTGAGGAATATGGCGCGGAACTGCTCGTTTTTGAGCCCCTTCATCTCCGTCATGCAATATTTTATAAGGTCAGTCGTGCTCGATATCTTCTTTTTTTTAATGAGGCTCTGTTTCAGGTATAAGGAGGCACACGGCTTGAGCGTAATTATGAAAGTGGCCGAGTTTTCATCCATTCCCTTTACCGAGGAGAGCTCTTCGAACGTAGCGTCCAGGACCTCTTGAAACCCGCCGAATTTCTTTATCAGCGCCATGACGACAGGTTTTATGTCCCCGTGCGGGATCGTATATGTCAGCAGGAGTTCGAGGGCCTCGTATTTGCTGAAACCGGCAAAAGAAGTCTTTCTGAACCTCTCCCGGAGGCGTTGCCTGCGCTTGGGGTAATAAATTTTGCAGGCATTGGGCGCGGGTCGCCTTTGATCAGCCGGGCACGGTCCGCCGCTGCAAATGTCCTGCCCGTCCAGATCTTCCCGGGCGTTCAGCAATCCCGGGATTTTAGGAAGAGTTTCTTGCAGAACATTCGTATTGAGCATTGCCTATTTTATTTTTATTATGGGAAAAATTTACCTATTAGAACAGGTAGTTTTATTTTAATTTGTCAGTGGAAAGATGACCTGGGCCGGCAGGAAACCGGCTCTCTGTTTCAATACAAAACAGTAGAAAAGCTGCCGGCCCTGTAATCCCCGCCTTCTCTTTTATTGCCGGTGTCTTCTTCTTTTTTGAAGCATAGTAGACCGTCCGTCCAAGGGAATCAACTACCAATTCTGGTAGCTGTAAAGCACCCGTCCCCTGGTGAATAATCGGTCATCATGTTCATAAAGGAAGACGGATACGTCGTGAAGACCATCGGGAACGAGGATGAGCTGCGTCAGGCCTACGCCCTGAGGCACCAGATATTCGCCCAGGAACTGCGCTGGGTCCCGGAGACACCGGACGATCTTGAAATAGACGGATACGACACTCAGGAGGCCACAGGCTTCGGCGTTTTCTCTGATGGCTCCATTCTGGCTTACATCAGGTTCATTCCCTCAAGCCGGCCTTTTATGATCGACAAGGATTTTTCCTGCCTGATGGACCCTGCCCATGTGGTCAGGCGCGGACCCGACATAGGGGAGATATCCAGGTTTTGCGTCTCGGCCGGGGCCAGGCAGAAACTGCCTTCCGGCCAGTACACATTCATGTTCCTGGTGAAAGGGCTTTACCACTGGTGCGCCGAAAGGGACATCAGGTTCGTATACAGCGTGGTTGAGACCAAGGTGTTCCGCCTGTGCTGCGCCAAAGGGATAATAAGCAGGCCCGTGGGCGCGCCGGTTATCATGCCCGACGGGACTGAAGCGGTGGCCGTACTGATCGATTGGCGCGAGCTGGAGGAAATAAACAGGCGCCAGAGGCCGTCAATGTACAACTGGTTCTTTACTCAAAATCGATCACGCCTGCTTCCAGCGCCTTCGCCACAGCTTGTGACCGGTTAACCGTGTCCAGTTTCTGCATTATGTTCTTTATATGGAAGTTGACTGTGTTTTCGCTGACGTGTAGTATCTCTGAAATGTCCCAGGAGCTCTTGCCTTCCTTTAGCCAGCTCAGGACCTCTTTTTCCCTGAACGATATTTTGATGCCCTGTTTTTTGGCGGCCTTTTGAATGCGTGCCATGCAGTTGTGCAAATGGGGGGCCATTACCCTGAGCACGGTCCCGGTGCGCTTTTCCTGTTTCATCAGGCCTGAGGATATCGTGAATATGCTTCCGTTTGAGCCGTTCCTGTTCCTTGCCCCGATGGTATACCCGTCATTGAGCTTGAAATCCCTCGCGTCCATTATGAATTTCCTGGGGGGCATATGTTTCCTGTAAGTGTCCTTCCAGTACTGCAGCTCGAAAGTGGCAAAATTTTCGCGCACCAGGGGGTCAATGTAGGGATACCCGTTTCCCTCATACACTTTAAGCCATTCCGGAGGGTAGTTCGTACTGATAATGCTGTATGACCGCAGCTCGCCGTTTGCGCTTGTCACAAATCCGGCGATGCTGTAATCGAAGCGGATCAATTTCCCCAGCTTTTCAACAAGCGCCCTGAACTGTTCGGGTGTTTCACAAGAGAGGCTTTCCTGTATCAGCTCGATCACCGCGGCAAGCTCGGTCTTGCCAAGGATGTCTAAAAAAAGTTTGTCCGCGTCCCCCATTTATTGATTTCCCCCTCCAATTAATGAGGACCTGCTTTTTTTACATATTAAACTTGATTAAGCACAAAATCGTCAATAAATTTATAGGAAATAGCTATAATGGCCTGTGACCGGAGGCTGGCCACAGCCTTGTTCCAGATCCATGAAACCGGGCGTGAAATTCCGTTATAATAGTCGGCATGACAAGGGGCAAGGCGTTTGTTTTTCTGACCGGGCTTTTTTTATGTTTCCTCTGGGCCGCCATTTCTCCCTGCCCTTCCAGCGCCAACCCGGAATATGCCAGGGCCACCGGAAAGACGTGCATGAACTGCCACGGCGGGGGCGAGACCATGCAAAAATCCGTATTCGGCCGGCCGCTTGTCCATGGAAATTTTCAGCGCCGATTCCGCCCCGGACGTAAGGCAACTGGGTTTTTCCCTTTTCCGGCAGGCCAGGGCCTTTCGCTCGCCGAGGCAGGATGCTCCCTGGCCGTAATCATTGGGCTTTTCTTTACCCGGCTGGGACATCCCGCGACCGGGAAATAGAGAGTTTTTTATCATAGCCGGCCCGCCGCCGCCCTGAAAAACCGCAGTTCCACCATGCTGTCATGGTTTTTTTCTTTTGACGCCAAGATTCTCTCCGGGATCGTCTTTTTTTGATTTCAAAACCATGGCCGCCAGTTCGCCTCTCCGCCTTATTTCAAGCTTGCCGAATATATGTTTCAGGTGGTCTTTCACCGTCAGCTCACATATGGAAAGCTGTCCGGCTATCTCGCGGTTTGAATGGCCCTGCATGACAAGCACAGCGACCTCATTTTCCCGCCTGGTGAGGCCGAAATCATCAAGGCTGGGGCCAAGCCTGTGCCCGGCCGGGTATGGTTCAAGGAGTATGAATTTCCCCCATGTCTTTCCGCCGAACGGCACAGTGCGCACGCGATACGTACGCGGCCCGTTTCTGAAAAAGGCCGGACCCGGGCCGAGTCCCGGGTCCGGAACGGCTCTCAACGGGACCCTTTTTAACGCCCGTCTGGCCTCATCATTCATGAAGATCGGATCATTTTTTTCGTTCACCATGATCACGCCGCACGTCTCTTTGCGTGCCTCCGCCGCGCGCAACAACGCCTGAGAATGAATGGACCTGGCGATATGGGGTAACAGGATATTTACAATCTTCTGGTCGCGGGCGCTGAAATTGCCATCATGCCTCTGACGGTGAATGCCAAGAATGCCGACAGTATCGCCTTGGGCGGAGAGTCTGGATGCGATCACATAAAATACGGAGGCCATGGGCAGGAGAAAATCACAGGCAAACTCGCTTCTTATCAGGTCCGGCAAAAGGTCGGTGTTTCGAGCGGCCTCGTTTGCATGGCTTTTAAACCACCCGCGTGAGAAAAAAGGGTCTTGCGGGGCATAGTGGGCGAGATATGCCAGCAGGGTCCCTTCCGAGTTGTCAAAAATCTCGTAGCCGTTAAAAAGTTGGTCCCCGGTCCTGGCGTTGGCGGAAACGAAAATGGCGCTATAAATTCCTATGAATTTTCGTAACTTATCGCACAGGGCATGAAACATTGCCCCGGTGTCCCGGACAGAATAAATGATATCGATGCATTCCAGGATCTTCCTGTAATCTCTTCTGGAAAGATCCATTGTCTCCCTCCAGGCGGTCCGCTTTTAAAAGTCCCACACCGCCCTTTTAGCCTTCTTCAG
>JAJYJB010000071.1 GCA_021789735.1 Nitrospirota bacterium | reverse complement strand
CTTTGTATCTCTATTAGGGCCTGCGTCAGATTTGTGGGTTCCCCCTCTTGACTCTTTTTTTCGGCTGTTTTATTGTTGATATATACCAACAATAAAGGAGGGGCGTATGAGCACTGTCAGTGAAATCGAAACCCGCCGCAATGCAATCTTGGAAGAGATGCGTTCCATTCGCTCCATGCGCAGAGGCACGATCAACGAGCAGTATATGAAAGTCCGTCATAAAGGGAAGAAAGAACCAGTCACCAGAGGTCCTTATCATCTTTTTTCACGTAGAGAGGGCAATAAGACGGTTGGATATCGTCTGACCACGCCAGAGGAATTAGAGCAGGCCCAAAAAGATGTTGCGGCCCATAAGCATTTCATTGGGCTTTGCGGAGAATTCGAGTCCCTGACCGAAAAAATGGGAGAGCTTTTACGCCTGCCCGAAGGGGCGGAAAAAAAACTGCTGAAATCCTGATCGAGCAGGATGAGGAAGTAAAAAGGATACTGAGGAAGGCCGCCGGAGAAAAGAAGGCAGACCTTGAGGCATGGGAGTCAGCCCTGAGAACGGCTGTCCTGGCAGCCGGTGCAAAAGCGCTGGAGGCGCTCCTTTCGTGACGCAGACCCCCCCCGGTTTATATTTTGTGGCCCGCGGGACAGGACCAAGCCGCATCAAATGTAAAAAGCAAAAATGTAAATCTCCTTTCCTGCGCAGGCTTTAAGGAAAAAGCCTGCGATCCCATCATAATGCGCGGGCCGTTGCATTGTCCATACAAACAGTTTATTTAAAGATATGGCAGCACGGTGAATTTCCAAGCCCGCAGCCCTTCACGGACTCTTTCGTGGATCCGGACAAAACAGTTATTATTAATCAGTTGTCCATTACACCAAAAAGGTGAGGTTTTTTGAAAATATGCGGGTCCTGCTGATAGCTGAAAACAGACAGACCACCCACTTGGCGGCCTTTCCGCTTGGCGCGGCGTGCGTTGCCGGAAGTCTCAGGAAGGCCGGGCACGAGGTTTCCGTTCTGGACATGATGTTCCTGGGTGACTGGGAGGAAAAATTGCGGGCCGCGCTTACGGACTTCAGGCCCGGCGTTATAAGCCTTTCGATAAGAAACCTAGACAACCAGGACTCCCGCAACACGGTCTTTTATCTGGATGGCCTCACCGGCATCATACGGTCCTGCAGGGAGCGCAGCGCGGCTCCGGTGGTGCTTGGAGGCGCGGGGTTCAATATACATCCAGCCGGATGCCTTCAGTACCTTGGCGCCGACCTGGGCGTATTCGGCGAGGGGGAGAAGGCTTTTACCAGACTGCTTGCGGCGCTTGAAAGAGGGGAGTCCATCAGCCGCCTGCCGGGCGCCGTCCGGATGGAAGGGGGCCGGGCCGTGGTAAACCCGCCGGATTTTATCGCCGATCTGGACGAATGGGTGCGGCCCTCGTACGACGATTTCGAGGTCAGCTCGTACCAGGATTACAGCTCGGGCACCATGCCCGGATGTGTTACGGTCCAGTCCAAGCGGGGATGCCATATGAAATGCATTTACTGCTCCACTCCGTTTACGGAAGGGACGTGCTGCCGCGCAAGAAAGATCGAGGACGTGGTAGGGGAAATGGCTTACCTGAATGAAAGACGCGGCATCAGGCGGTTCTTTCTTGCGGACAACGTCTTTAATTTCCCGCTTTCAAACGCGAAGGACTTTTGCCGCGGCGTCATCAAAAGCGGTCTTTCCATCGAGTGGCAGGCAATCATGAACCCCGCCTATGGAGACGATGAACTGTTCGGCCTCATGCGCAGGGCGGGCTGCGTTTTCATGAGCCTTGGCAACGAGTCCGGAGCGGAGCCTGTGCTTAGAAACCTGAAAAAAGGGTTTACGCTTAAGAAGGTCAGAGAAATGGCGGCCCTCGCCCGCAGGCACGACATAAAATACTCCGGTTTCCTGCTTCTGGGCGGACCCGGAGAGGACCGGGACACGGTAAGGCGGAGCGTGGAGTTCATGGAGGAGTTGGCCCCGGCGGTCGTTTCCATGAAAGCGGGCATCCGCATATATCCGGGCACCGGGCTGGAGAAGATCGCGCGCGAAGAGGAACAGGTGGCCCCGGGACAGGACCTTCTTTTCCCCGCGTTCTACATGTCCCCCGCCATAAGGGAATGGATATGGGACTACCTGGATGAGACGTGCAGGACCCACGAGCGCTGGAGCGTCTGAGCCCATGACACGGCGAACGGCCCTCAGAACTCGCTGAACTCGTTCATGTACTGAGAGCGGTACGCCACCCGGCGCTGGGTCAGGTTGATGTTCCAGGATGCAAAGTCGGCCAGTGAGCGCGGAGGGAAGCGCAGGCGGCGGAACATGGAGCCCCACGAGTACAACTCGCGCTGCATTCGCCTGATACCATCCATCAACTGTTCCATGGTCATGAGCTTGGGGTGAAAGTGGCAGTGCACGCCGGCCCAGCGCTCCAGATTGGGCTCGTCCAGGATGGCGCCATCGGCCTTCATGCGGTCATGGAGGGGCGTGCCCCGCAAGGGCGCCAGGAGGTTGAAATAGGCGGCCGGCACCTTGTATTTCTGCACGAAGTCCAGCGTCGTGGACATCACCTCGACATCATCAGTGTCGCCGCCGAGCACGAAGTTAAACGAGTAGCTGATATTGCGCTTGTTCAGGTTCTCGATCATATCCACATAGGTCTGGACATGGTTGAAGTCTTTGTGCATGCTCTGCAACGTCTTCTGGGAAACACTCTCTATCCCCATGTTGACGTGGAGCAGCCCCGAGCGCTTAGCCAGGTCCAGAAATTCCTCGTCGAGGCCGAAGCGCGGGGAGAACAGCGCCGACCAATGGATCTTGAGCGGGACCAGTTTCTCAAGGAGCTCCATCGTGCGGGCTTTGTGGCCCACGAATTGGCTGGCGGCAAAGAAGATGTGGCGCGACCCGCACTTCTTGATCTCCGCGACGATCTCGTCGCTGGGGCGGCAGCGCCAGCCGTAGTCGCCGTTCAGCCGGCGCTCGGCGCAGAAGTCACAGGTGTACGGACAGCCGCGCGACTGCTGGATGACGTACGGGCTATAAAAGACATGGTTTTTCGGGGCAAGCAGGTCCCAGCGCGGCGTCGCCATGCCTGAGAGGCTTGCGGCCTCCCTCCGCCTGTAGAACCTCTGCAGGCGCCCCGCTGCGGCGTCCGCGAGCATCTGCGGAAAGATCTCCTCGCCCTCGCAGATGCAAACGGCGCTGGCGTGGCCGGCCATCTCCTCGTGGTAGAAGGTTGCATGGGGCCCGCCCATCAGAACGGTGACCCCTCTCTCGCGGAACCTGTCGGCGATCTCGAAGGCCCTGAGCGAGGTCACGGTACGCACCGTGATGGCTACAACATCGTACCGGCCACCGTAATCGGGCTCCTCGATCGCGTCGTCGCACAGCGTCACATGCCAATCGTCCGGGGCCATTGCTGCCAGGTAAGGCATGACGGCGCCGACCAGCTTGCGCTTGCGGATCCTGAGCGGACGGCGGTCTTCGCGAGAGCGGTAGGTAGCCGCCTGAATGATCAGAAGTTTAGGCACAAAGACATCCTCCCCCCTGCCAGAGAGTCTGGCCCTGTTTCAGATACATGTCCCTGTGTTGCAATGTTATCACCACAAGCAGGGCATGTCTAACATTTCAGGCACCGGCAAGCCAATTAATGGCGTGGGCGATTTAAAAAATCTCAAAAATGAAAAAAAAAAAGGGAAAACAGCCTTCCCCTTTCATGTTATATTGAATCATGCCAAGGCGTCTGCCTGAAGATATGGAAAACAAGAAGCTGGTCCCCCTCTGCCTGGCCGCGAACATGCGGGACGCCAGGAGGATCGAGTCCGTCCTTGACGGGGCAGGCGTCGACTACACCTTCGAGATCACGCCGCTTGCGGGCAGGAGCATATTCGGGATAATATTCGGCACCATGAAGAAGGGCATCATGTTCCTGGTGCCCGAGGAGACATATGAGGATTGCCTGAAACTCCTTGAGGACGCGGGACTCTCAGACCTGATTATCAGGTAAGCCCTTTTTCGCCAACTCCCCAAGCATGGACTTCAAGTTCTGGCGCGTCTCGGCCAGTCCTTCCTGCCTCACCTCTATGGGGGTCTGGCAGAGCCTGCATTTCGCCTGCACGCCCCGCACGATGTCCCTCAACTTGAACTTGCTCTGTTTTTTGCACTTTGGGCACTGAAGCCAGCAGACAGGTTCCAGATCCAAGATGTACCGCCTCTCCTTTTTTTTTTGATTTTTTTGCGCGCCGTTGAATTTTTTTTAAAAACTTTTTTAACGCCCGGACATCAACTTGACGGCCGGACGGTGCGCAGCCTGCCCTGGACGGGAGAGGTCATGAGGGCCTTTACAGCCTTGAATATGCCATTGGCGTCAAGGCCGGACATCGCCCGCAGCTCCGCCTGGCTGCCGTGCTCCACGAAGGCATCCCGGTATCCCATGGACAGAAACGATATGCCCCCGAGCCCCATGCGCATGAGCGCCTCAGATACGGCGGACCCGAAACCGCCCATGACCGCGTTGTCCTCCACCGTGATCACCCTGCCCGTTGCCGCCGCGCGCCTCAGGGCCTCCTCGTCCATGGGTTTTACGAACCTCATGTTGTAGACCGATACGCTCAACCCCTCCTGCTCAAGCATCCTTGCGGCCTCCAGGCCCTCAAGCGCCATGTTGCCTATGGCAAGGATGGCGGCGCCGGCCCCGTCCTTCAAAAGCTCGGCGCTTCCGGCGGATATTTCCGTCTGTAAAACCCCGGCGGCCAGCGCCTTGCCCCTGGGATACCTGATGGCGGCGGGCCCGTTCAAGGCAATGGCGTACCTGAGCATCGCCTCAAGCTCCGGCGCGTCCTTCGGGGCCATGAGCGTAAGGTTCGGGATGTGCCTCAGATATGAGAGGTCGAACATGCCGTGGTGGGTCGGGCCGTCCTCGCCGACCACCCCGGCCCTGTCTATGGCAAAGACCACCGGCAGTTTCTGGAGGCAGACGTCATGGATTATCTCGTCGTAGCCCCTCTGGAGAAAGGTGGAGTATATGGCCACCACCGGCCTGAGGCCGGATTTTGCAAGCCCGGCCGCAAACACCACCGCGTGCGGCTCGGCGATGCCCACATCGTAGAGCCTGTCAGGGAACTCCTTTTCGAACACGTTAAGCCCCGTGCCCTCCTTCATGGCGGCGGTAATGGCTATCACCCGAGGGTCCGTCCTGGCGCAGGCCGAAAGCGCCTTGCCGAAGCAGTCGCTGTAGGAGAGGGAGCCGGAAGGCGTCTTGCCGGTTTCCACCTCAAACGGCCCAACGCCGTGAAAGGCGCACGGGTTTTTCTCTGACGGCCCGTATCCCTTGCCCTTTTTCGTGACGGCATGTATCAGAACGGGCCCCTTAAGGGCCGCCGCGCTGCGCAGCGTTTCCAGCACCGCGCCCATGTCATGCCCGTCTATCGGCCCTATGTAGTTGAAGCCAAGCTCCTCAAAGAGCATCCCGGGAAGGACTATCCCCTTGAACGCCTCCTCTATCTTCTGGGCCGCCTTGCTCATGGGAGGGCCGAACCTTGGGATGCTTTTCAAGAGCTCCCTGGTGGAGTTCTTGAACTTCATGTAGAGGTCGCCGGTGAGTATCCTGTTCAAGTAGGCCGCCAGGGCCCCCACGTTTTTGGATATGGACATCTCGTTGTCGTTAAGGATAACGATGAGGTCTTTTTTCAGATGGCCGGCCTGATTGAGCCCCTCGAAGGCAAGCCCGGAGGTAAGGGAGCCGTCCCCGATGATGGCCACAACCTTATATTTTGCTCCAAGCCTGTCCCTCGCCTCGGCAAGGCCAACCGCGGCCGAAATGGAAGTGGAGCTGTGCCCCGCTATGAACGCGTCACAGGGGCTCTCCTCGGGTTTTGTGAAACCGGAGACCCCGCCCCGCTTCCTCAGTTTTGAAAAACCCTTCTGCCTTCCGGTAAGTATCTTGTGAGTGTAGCTCTGATGCCCGACGTCCCAGACGAACTTGTCCCCGGGGCAGTTAAAAACGTAATGGAGGCCCACGGTAAGCTCCACAACTCCAAGGTTGGAAGCAAGGTGTCCGCCATTCATTGAGACATTGCTTATTATGAACTCCCTGATCTCAGAGCAAAGGGGCACAAGCTCCTTTTCTTCAAGGCCCTTCAGGTCCTCAGGCCCATCGATAAACTCTAGCATTTTCGGGCGCTCCCTTAGCTTTTTCTTTCGATTATATACCCGGCTACGGCCCGCAGGGGCACTGCCCCCGGACCGAAGAAGCCGTCGAGCGAGGCAAGAGCCTTCTCCACCAGGTCCCGGGCCTTCTGCTCCGCCCTTTCAACCCCGTAAACGGAAGGATATGTAAGCTTGCTCTTGCGCTCATCGGAGCCGGCCGTTTTTCCCATCAGGGCCGTCTCGCCTTTTACGTCAAGAATATCATCTGCCACCTGAAAGGCAAGCCCCACAGCCTCCCCATAGGCGGTGAGGGCATCAAGCCCGGCGGCGCCGGCCCCGGCAAGCATGCCCCCCATCCTTACGGATGCGGTTATGAGCTGGGCGGTCTTGTGCATATGGATAAACTCTATCACCTCCGGGCCGGAAGGCAAAAGGCCGGCGCCTGATGGCCCCGCCTGATGGCCCTGATCGCACAGGATGTCCTGGGCCTGGCCTGCAACCATCCCGTAAAGGCCGGCCCGTCTGGCAACATCCCTTATCACCGCCAGCAGGACGTCAGGCCCTATCCCGCCATCAGGGACCGACAGCATATGAAAGGCCTCCGTCAGAAGGCCGTCGCCCGCCAGTATGGC
Organism: Nitrospirota bacterium; assembly: GCA_021789735.1. Next base: position 6,632 of record JAJYJB010000071.1, on the reverse strand, counting down.
CATGCCCTCGCCATAGACCTTGTGGTTTGTGGGCTTTCCCCTCCTCAGGTCGTCGTCGTCCATGGCGGGAAGATCGTCATGTATCAGGGAATAGGTGTGTATGAGCTCAAGGGCGCAGGCGTAACGGAGTATGGCCTGGGGGTTTTTCCCTCCGGAGGCCTCGAACGAGGCAAGCGCCAGAACCGGCCTTAGCCTCTTGCCGCCCGCGTTTATCGAGTACTCCATCGCCTCTTTGAAGAGGCCGGGCCTTACCGGGGAGCTTGCAAAATATTCGCGCAGCCAGGCGTCAACGAGCCGGCCCTTGCCGGAAAGATATTCCTTCAGGTCGAACAATCGGGGCCACCTATTCCCACTCGATCGTTCCCGGGGGTTTTGAGCTTATGTCGTAAACCACCCTGTTTACGCCTTTCACTTCATTTATTATCCTGTTTGAGATGCGGCCGAGAAGCTCGTAGGGGAGCTTTGCCCAATCGGCGGTCATGCCGTCAAGGCTCTGGACAGCCCGCACCGCCACGGCGTAATCATACGTCCGTTCGTCTCCCATTACGCCCACGCTCCGGACCGGCAGAAGGACGGCAAAGGACTGCCAGAGCTCACCGTAGAGGCCGGCCTTCTTGATCTCCTCCAGAACGATGGCGTCCGCCTCGCGGAGGATCTCCAGCTTGGCCGCGGTTATCTCGCCCAGGCAGCGTATGGCAAGTCCGGGGCCTGGAAAGGGCTGGCGCCAGCATATGTCGTCCGGAAGGCCCAGCTCCGCGCCAAGCACCCTCACCTCGTCCTTGAACAACTCCCGGAGGGGCTCTATAAGCTTTAGCTTCATGACCTCCGGAAGCCCGCCGACGTTATGATGGCTCTTTATGACGGCCGAAGGGCCCTTGAACGAAACGCTCTCTATGACGTCCGGGTAGAGCGTGCCCTGGGCCAGGTATTCCGCCTTTTCCATCTTGCCGGCTTCTTCCTCGAAGACCGCTATGAACTCCCTGCCTATTATCTTTCTTTTCTTTTCGGGGTCCGTTACCCCCTTGAGTTTCTCTAGGAACCTCTCCCTTGCGTCCACATGGATGAGCTTCATGCGGAAGTGCTTCTGGAAGGTGTCTATGACCTTTTCGGACTCGCCCTTCCTCAGCAGGCCGTTGTCCACGAATATGCAGGTAAGGGCGTCGCCTATGGCCTTGTGCACAAGGAGCGCGACCACCGAGGAATCCACCCCGCCCGAAAGGGCGCATATGACCTTTCTGCCCCCGTCCGTCTGCCTTCTTATGTCTTCCATGGAGGTCTCTATGAAAGAGCTCATCTTCCATTCGGGCTTGCAGCCGCATATCTCAAACAGGAAGTTCCTGATGATCCTCGTGCCCTCCGCGGTATGGGCCACCTCGGGATGGAACTGCAGGGCATAGAGCTTCCCTTCGGCATTGGACATAGCCGCGTAGGGCGAGTTTGAGGTGTGGGCGATCGCCCTGAAACCGGCTGGCAGCTCCTCTATCTTATCGCCGTGGCTCATCCAGACGATGCTCTTGTCGTAAACGCCCCATAAAAGCCCCCTGTCGTCGTCGACCAGGAGCTCGGCCCTGCCGTACTCCCTCCTTGCCGAACGGGCGACCTTGCCGCCAAGCATATGGGCCATTATCTGCATCCCGTAGCAGAGCCCCAGCACCGGCACGCCAAGCTCCAGGACGGCCGGGTCCAGGACCGGGGCACCCTCGGCGTAAACGGACGCGGGGCCGCCGGAGAGTATTATCCCCTTGGGCGCAAATTCTTTGATCTTGCTTACCGGAGTGTTGTAGGGGACTATCTCCGAATAGACGCTGGCCTCCCTTACCCGGCGGGCTATGAGCTGGGTGTACTGGGAGCCGAAATCAAGGACAAGTACCCTTTCGCTGTGCATGAGACTGATATTATACCCCAAACCCGGGGTTTTTTAAAAAAGTATGCGCTGCGGTCTCCGGGGAGGCGAGGGAGGCCGGCAGAAACGCCTGGAAATCCGTTTGCCTATCCGGATGGCCCACGCTAGAATTAATAAAGATGAGACCTTCCGGCAGATTCCGGTACCCGCTTAAGATCACGCTCATTTATGCCCTTGCCGGCGCGGCCTGGATCCTTTTTTCCGATGAGCTCCTTTATACGTTCGTAAAGAACACGAGGGAACTGGCCCGGTTTGAGACCATAAAAGGCTGGGCCTTCATAGCCTTTACGGCCGTCCTGCTTTTCCTGGCCACCAGGAAAATGATGTCATCCATCACACGCAGGGACGAGAAGCTCAGAAAGAACGAAAAATTCCTGGAAGACATCCTGGACAGCTTCGAGGAAGGCATCGTGGTCCTGGACAGGCAGATGAACGTTGTGCGCGTGAACCCGGCAATGGAGCGCATGTTCCCCGGGCGCCTGCCCCTGAAGGGGAAAAAATGCTGGGACGCCTACTGCCTCAAAGGCGGCCTTTGCCAGACCTGCCCTGCGCGCGAGGCGATGGAGACCGGCAAACAGACGCGGCGGGAACTGCGGCTTGACGTCCGGGGGAGCACAGGCTGGATAGACCTTTACAGCTACCCCCTCAGGGACACCGGCACCGGCGAAATAACCGGGGCCATCGAATACCTGAGGGACATCACGGAGCACAGGAAGGCCCAGGACTCCATTAAGGAATCTGAAGAGAAATACCGCGCCATCTTCAACGCCGCAAACGACGCCTTGATCATAACCGGCGAAAATGGTCTTATCCTGGAGGTAAACAGCAAGACGGAGGAGCTTTCCGGCAAGAGCGCCCGGGAGCTGGTGGGGCGGCACCATTCCGTCCTCCACCCCCCGGAGGATGCGGCCCGGTACGGCTGGATACTGTCTGCCGCCATTGAGGAGAAAAAGCCCATCTCGGGGGACATTTTTATCCTCAGGAGCGATGGCTCCATGGCGCCCATCGAGATGAGCGCAAGCAGGGCGGAGTTCGGCGGCAGGCCTATCAACGTTATCATCATCCGGGACATATCGCACAGGAAGAAGGCGCAGGAGCGCATACAGCAGCAGCTCGACATGCTTTCCGCCCTTTATTCGGGGGCGCAAAAGCTGTCGGAAAGCCTGGACCTGGCAAGCCTCGCCCAGAGCGCAGTGTTCTCCTCCGTGTCCAGCTTCCAGGCCAGCTTTGCCTGGCTAAGCATCGCCGAGCCCGGCGGGAAGCTGCGGCTCCTGGCGCTTTATCCGGACATCCCCGAATTCAGGCGCCTTGCCACCCTGCGCTGGGACGACTCCCCCGCCGGACGGGCCCATACGGGAAGGGCAGTAAAAACCGGGATGCCCGTTATAGTAGAGGACCTCAAAAAAGAGGAGAGCTTCGCCCCCTGGCTTGAAAGCGCGCTTTCTGAGGGGCTGCGCGCCGGGGCGTCATTCCCGCTCATAAGCAGGGAGAAGACGCTTGGCGCCCTGACCCTCTACAGCGGGCAGCCGGGGTTTTTCACGAGGGAGAGGGTGAGGTTTTTCCAGGCATATGCGCACCAGGCGGCCGCGGCGCTTGAGAACGCAAGGCTCTATGAGGAGACGGAGCACAGGCTTGAACGCCTGAACGCCCTTTGCTCCATAGACACGGCCATAACCCAGAGCCTTGACCTCCGTGTGATCTTCGATATTATCCTGGACCGCGTGGCCACGCAATTAAAGGTGGACGCTGCCGACATCCTGCTTATGGACCAGAGCACGCTTACCTTCCACTACGCGGCGGGCAGGGGCTTCAGGACGCGGGAGATGAAAGAGACCTCACAGCGGCTGGGAGAGGGCGGCGCGGGGCACGCGGCCCTTGAGCGCAGGACCATAGGCATCGAGAACATCGCGGAAACCAGGGACGACCGCGCGGAGGCCTTCGCCAGGGAAGGATTTATCTCATACTTCGCCGCCCCACTCATAACAAAGGGGCAGATACTGGGGGCGCTGGAGCTTTTCCACAGGACCTCCCTGAAAACGGACAGCGAGTGGATGGATTTTTTTGGAGTGATGGCCTCGCAGGCCGCCATCGCCATAGAAAACGCCACGCTGTTTAGCGGCCTGCAAAGAAGCAATACGGAGCTTGCCCTGGCCTATGACACCACGCTTGAGGGATGGTCCCGGGCGCTTGACCTGAGGGACAGGGAGACGGAAGGCCACACCTCCCGGGTGACCAGGCTTACGATAAAGCTGGCCCGCGCGATGGGGATGGGCGAAGCCAGCCTCATACATCTGCGGCGCGGCGCGCTGCTTCACGACATAGGGAAAATGGGCATACCGGACAGCATCCTGCTTAAGCCGGGGCCGCTTACCAAAGAGGAGCGGGATATCATGAACCGCCACCCGATCTATGCCCTCGACCTCCTTCAGCCTATCGCATATCTGAGGCCCGCGCTGCCGGTGCCCTACCTGCACCACGAAAGGTGGGACGGGAGAGGCTATCCCAAGGGGCTGAAAGGAGAGCAGATACCTCTTGCTGCAAGGATCTTTGCCGTGGCGGATGTATGGGACGCGCTGCGCTCTGACCGGCCCTACAGGGCGCCCTGGCCAAGGCAGCGCGTTATCGAGCACATGAAAAAACGGGCAGGGACGCATTTTGACCCCAGAGTGGTGGACAAGTTCATGGAGCTTGTGGCGGGCGGAAGCGGGGAGAACTGATTCACGCGCGGGCCTCTCAATGTGTGGAGGAAGCCCCCACTACCCCCGATACGAGGTTTTTTTTGGTGGGGCGGGTGACGTGAGCGCAGCGGCTGCCGCGACCCCTGCGATATAGCGCGGCGACAGCCGTTTGCCGTATTCATGTAAGCCGCGCCGGATCCACTGTATGCCTGGCCACGGGAGACGGCGGACCAACGTGGCGAATGCCGCCCGCCTCCACACGGAACCATCTTTTGCCCGGGCACTTCACAGCCCGGTTTCCAAAAAATGACATTCCAAAAAATGGCATTTGAAATTAACTCCTCCAGCCAGTTAATATTTCTCCTGGCTATGGACGGCATGATCGCCTTTTCAGTTCAGTCCGGCAGCAACGGAAACTCCATCTACGTAGAGGCTGGCGGCGTTAGGCTGCTCTTTGACGCCGGGATACCGGGCTCTGCCCTCATGTCAAGGCTTGGCGGCCACGGAAAGGACGCAAGGGGGATGGATGCCCTGATAATCTCCCATGACCACTCGGACCACATCAGATACGCGGGCGTCTACCAGAGGAAGTTCGGGCTGCCCATCTACCTGACTCCCGGGACGCTGGATGCCGCCTCGCCCCTTGGCCACCTGGAGGACGTGCGCATGTTCCTTACGGGCAGCGTCCTTCAGTTCGGCCCCGTCTCCGTCCGCACCATACCCACCAGCCACGACGCCGCGGAAGGAGTGGCGTTCGTGGTCTCATATGAGGGCAGGCGGCTTGGCATACTTACCGACCTTGGCCATCCCTTCGAAGGGCTTGGCGGCCTCATTTCCACACTGGACGGAGTATTCATCGAAAGCAACTACGACCCGCGCATGCTCCAGGCCGGGCCGTACCCGGCGTTCCTTAAAAAGCGCATCCAGGGCCCGAGGGGCCATATCTCCAATGCGGAGGCGGCGGAGCTTATCAGGCAGCACGGAGCGCGCCTTAAATGGGCGTGCCTCGCGCACCTGTCCGAGCAGAACAACAGGCCGGAGATAGCGCTTAAAACGCACCGCGCCGCCTGCAGCGGACTCCCGTTGTACGCCGCAAGCCGCCACGCGGCTTCAAGGATATTCAGGCTTTAAGCGGAAGGGGAAAGATGCGCGAGGACAGATCGAAGCTCGTATATTCAACCGGTCCGAAGGAAAAAACCGCCGGGAAAGAACAAAAACCGGAAACAAAAGCGCCCCCGGCAGACAAGGCGGCCGCCGGGCGGGCGCAAAAGCTGCATCTCAGGCTGGAGCGGAAAGGCAGGGGCGGCAAGACGGTGACCCTCGTATGCGGACTTGCCATGCCACGCGCCGGGATGGAATCGCTGCTAAAGGACATGAAGGCCCGCCTTGGCACAGGCGGGGCGCTAAAGGACAACACCCTGGAGCTCCAGGGCGACCACAGGGAGGCGATCACGGCAATGCTAAGGGATAAGGGCCTGCCGGTCTGAAGCTCAAGTGAGAGGCAGGGCGCGGGAAAAATTTTTCCCCGCGCCCTGAGCGTTCGGCTCTACCACTCCTCTTCCTCGCCTTCTTCCATTTCGCCAAGCGTTGCGCCGCTGGCCTTCATGTCCTCGATTATCCTGCTTGAAAAACCCTCCACGTCTTCGAGGTCGTCCCAGCTTTCAAAAGCGCCGTTCTCATCGCGGTAGTCCACCAGGGCCTGGGCCTTTTTCCTGTCCAGCCCCTTCAGTTTCATAAGCTCCTCTACGCCGGCCGAGTTGATGTCCACCTCTGTTTTGACGTGTCCTTTTGGCATCTCGATCGCCTCCTTCGGGGAAACAAAAAACCGCTTTGTTTTTTCGTTTTTTGTTTTTATTGTTTTTACGACCGGGGCGCCGGACGCGCCCAAGAAAGACCATCCCTTGAACACAGTATAGCATCAGCGCTTGAAGGTTCAACTGCCGCCGCCCGGCAGCAATTCCGTAATAAGTCCTAAGCGTCGTTCCTAACATCATAGAAGTCCACCGTTTTTTTGGACAGGTAACCAATCGAGCAAAATCGTATTCGAAGAT
>JAJYJB010000070.1 GCA_021789735.1 Nitrospirota bacterium | reverse complement strand
GGTCAAATACGGGTTCAGGGCCGCGGGCAAAGACCTTCTGGACACCTATATGAAGACCAGGGCGCAGGGGTTCGGCCCCGAGGTCAAAAGAAGGATAATGCTTGGCACCTATGCCCTCTCGGCCGGCGACTACGAGGCCTACTACGGCAGGGCGCAGCAGGTCAGGACGCTTATAAAGAGGGATTTCGAGGAGGCGTTCAAGGTTGCGGACGCCATAGCGACGCCCACATCCCCCACCGCCGCTTTCAGGGTGGGTGAAAAATCGGCGGACCCGCTCCAGATGTACCTTTCGGACATCTTCACGATTTCCATAAATCTGGCCGGGCTGCCGGGCATTTCAATACCTTGCGGATTTACCGGAGGCGGGCTGCCGGTCGGCCTTCAGCTCATAGGCAGGCATTTCGACGAGGAGATGCTCATACGCGTGGCGCACGCTTATGAGCAGTCCACGGAGTGGCACAGGAGAAGGCCAGCGCTTGAGACAAAGGGCGGAGGGCCTGAGGAGCCATGAGCGTCCGGTTCGAGACGGTAATAGGGCTGGAGGTACATGCGCAGCTCCTTACGGAGTCGAAGATATTCTGCGGCTGCCCGACGAAATTCGGGCTTCCGCCCAACTCGCAGACCTGCCCGGTGTGCACGGGGATGCCGGGGTCGCTGCCGGTGCTCAACAAAAAGGCGCTCATGTTCATCATAAAGACGGGCCTCGCCATGAACTGCAGCATCTCGCCCTTCAGCCGGTTCGCCAGGAAAAACTACTTCTACCCGGACCTACCCAAGGGCTACCAGATAAGCCAGTATGAGCTGCCGGTCTGCGAGCGCGGCCACGTGGAGATAGATGCCGGGGAAGGCCCGAGGCTGATAGGCATAACACGCATACACCTTGAGGAAGACGCCGGCAAGAACATACACGAGGGAGGCGGGCCGTACAGCTTTGTGGACCTGAACCGGGCCGGCACGCCCCTTATGGAGATCGTATCCGAGCCGGACATAAGGAACCCGAAAGAGGCCGCGGCCTATATGCGCAAGCTCCGGGCGATACTTCGCTACATCGGCGTGTGTGACGGCAACATGGAGCAGGGTTCCCTGCGCTGCGACGCCAACGTCTCCATAAGGCCGGAGGGCTCCACAAGATTTGGCACCAAAGTGGAGCTGAAGAACATGAACTCCTTCAAGTTCGTGGAGAAGGCCCTTGAGTACGAGGTAAAAAGGCAGATAAGCGCGGTCAAAAACGGCGAGGAGATCCTGCAGGAAACGAGGCTCTGGGATTCGGCCACGGGCAAGACAATGTCCATGCGCTCCAAGGAAGAGGCCCACGACTACCGTTACTTTCCGGAGCCTGATCTCGTTCCGTTCATGCCGTCCAGGGAATGGGTGGAAGAGATAAAGGCGGACATTCCGGAGCTGCCGGACGCCAGGCGGGAAAGGTTCACCGCCTCCTACGGGCTTCCGGGCTACGACGCGGAGATGCTCACCTCAGAGAGGGCCCTTGCAGACTGGTTCGAGGAGGCCGTAAAACTTGGGGCCCAGCCAAAGGCGGCAAGCAACTGGATAATGGGCGAGCTGATGCGCCTGCTGAACGAGGACGGCATCTCGATAGAAGGGTCTCCGCTTGCGCCCTCCGGGCTGGTGGAGCTTTTAAAATTGATAGATGCCGGGACGATAAGCGGGAAGATCGCAAAGACAGTTTTCGAGGAGATGTACAAAGGCAAAAAGAGCGCGCAGCAGATCGTAAAGGAAAAAGGGCTCATACAGATAAGCGGGGCCGATGAGCTGGGGGCCGTTATAGACCAGATAATCTCGTCAAACCCAGGCGAGGTGGAAAGGTTCAGGGCCGGCGAGGAAAAGCTCTTCGGGTTTTTCGTGGGGCAGGCGATGAAGGCCACGAAGGGCAAGGGCAACCCAGCAATGATAAACGAGTTGCTCAAGAAAAAGCTTTCGGCAAAATAAAAACCGGACGGCCCGCGTTTTTATTTTTATCCCACAGCCACCAGGACCCGCGTCACGGGGACAAAAGGTAACGATGGAAAAAAACAAAAAACATAAAGTACTGATAGTCGAAGACGAGGCGTTGGGCGCGATGGGCCTTATGGAGCTGCTTGATATCTGGGGTTTTGAGACGTGCGGCCCGGCGCACACGGGCGAGGACGCCATCCGCATGGAGGATGAATGCCGGCCCCATGCCATCCTGATGGACGTGCGCATCCGGGGCAAGATGAACGGCATAGAGGCGGCAAAGATAATCAGGGCGAAAAAACACCTGCCCATAATTTTCCTGTCGGGCTACCTGGAAGAGGTCGAAAAGGAACTGGGAGAGATGAGTTCTATAAAATTCCTCAACAAGCCCATAGACCACGACCTGCTTAAGGAAGCGCTGGATGATATTTTCAAGAAAAGCGCGGAAAGCTAGCGCCCGTCCTGGCACTACGGATTTTTCCTGAAAATCATTGGTTTTTCCGGGCGAAAAATCCTGCGGGCGTACATGGCTTTATGTATGGGGCTTCTCCCCATGCGCCTCTGAAGATAAAAAAATAACGACAGGCAAAAAAACATGAAAAACGCAATAAGGGCGGATTGTATGCGCGCAGTGGGCAACCGCGGGCGCGTCGCATGAAACAGCGCAATCAGGCAGGCCCTGCACGGTATATGCGATTGCCTGGGATACAAGTGGAGACCGGCCCCAGCGGAGCGAATACCGTCCGCCCCCGCACAAGACCTTAAAGCGCCAAATCTTTAAACTATCCGCATGCTTATATCGGCTGCGGGGGCGGAGTGGGTGATAGACCCGGAGGAGATCAGGTCCACACCGGTCCGGGCGATGGCGCGCACATTCTCAAGCGTCACGTTGCCGGAGGCCTCCAGCACCGCCCTTCCGTTACAGAGCCTGACTGCCTGTTCCATCATGGGGATGCTCATGTTGTCAAGCATTATGACGTCCGCCCCGGACTCCAGGGCGTCCCTCACCCCTTTGAGGTCCTCCACTTCTATCTCTATCTTTAGAAGATGGTGCATGCGGCCCTTTTTGGCCAGCCCCACCGCCTTTTTTATGCCGCCCGCGGCCTTTATATGGTTGTCCTTGATGAGGATGCCGTCATAAAGGCCGAAGCGGTGGTTGCCGCCGCCGCCCATTCTGACCGCGTATTTTTCCATGAACCGCATGGAAGGCATGGTCTTTCTGGTGTCAACTATCCTGGCCCGCGAATCGGGAAGGCCCTTTATGGCGTCCACAAATTTTTTTGTGATGGTCGCGATACCGCAGAGGTGCTGAAGGACATTCAGGGAAACACGCTCGGCGGCAAGCAGGGATGCGGTTTTCCCGGTTATCTCCGCAAGCAGCGTCCCTTTTTTGACCGCGGAACCCTCTTTTACAAGGGGCCTGAACGATGTTTCCGCGTCCACCAGCCGGAAGACCTCGAGGGCGAAAGGAAGACCAGCGGCAACGAACCCGCTTTTTGCCAGGAAAACAGCCTTTGACCTTTTTTGACCGCTTAAAAGGAGCCCGCTTGTTATGTCTCCGGGCCCAAGGTCCTCCTCTAGGGACATTTCCAGAAAACGCGTGACCTGGGCCGGGATCATCATAAAATAAATTTTTTTAAAAACCCTTATTTCCTGAAAAGCGACATGAAACCAAGCACCCCGCCTATCATCGCCCCCAGGCAAAGGGCCGTCTTGGCGTTAAGCAGGGTCGTGACGTTGCCTTCCACCTTGCCCGCCATCAGAAGGACGGTGGCGCTGTTTTCAAGCCTCGCCTCCTTTGCCGCCACGAGGACGGCGGCGGACCTTGTCATGGAGGTGCTGTCCTTTGCCACCGTGACGGGCGAGAACGCGAAGTTGAGCTGCGCGTTATTGCCCACGACCACCCCGGCGGCGGACTGGTTGATGCTGACATCATTTCCACGCAGGATGCCGCTTGCCCCCTGGGTGACGTCAATCTTCTCCCCGTCCACGGAGAGCGCCGCGACCTGCTGCAGCTCGACGCGGGAGCCCTCGACCCCCCGCACCGTTGAGTTCTTCACATTGACGAACTCCGCCTCGACAAAGCTCAGATCCTTGTTCTCGATCGAAAATGTCTCTTCAGCCATTTTCCGCCTCCTGGAATATGCTCTTTAGCCGGTTTATGCTGTCCTCGATGTTGGCCTTCCTGCCCTCCAGTTCCCGGCACTTGGCCTGCTCCTTTGCCACTACCTGCTCAGGGGCCCTGCTGACAAAGTCCTGGTCCATAAGCTTGCGCATGCAAAAGGAAAGCTCATCCTCCGTCTTCCGCAGCTCCTTCCCCAGTCTTTCAAGCTCCGCCTTTACGTCAACCAGCCCTTCAACCGGAACGTAGACCTCAAGCCTGGACATAACGTTCACCGCGGCCTTCTGCGGAGGGGCGGAAAGCCCCTTATCGACAATTATACTCTCAGCCCCGGCCAGCCGCTTTATGTAAGGAAGATGGTCCAGAAGCGTCCGGGCGGTCCCCTCCGAACCCGCGTTTATGATCACCTTCACCCTGGCGCCGGGCTGGACATTTAGCTCGCCACGGATATTCCTCACCCCGGAGATCGCCTCTATCACGGCCTCCATCCCTTCTTCGGCAGCCATGTCCAGTGACGGCCCCTGCGGCAGCCCGGAAGGGTATGCCGCCGTCATGATGCTCTCGCCCTCCCTGAATTGCTGCGGCAGCGTCTGCCAGATCTCCTCCGTTACAAAAGGCATGAAAGGGTGAAGAAGCCTGAGCACGCCATTAAGCGAATAAAGCAGGCTCCAGCGCACCCCGGGGGCCTGCCCCTGGTTTTCAAGCCCCGTCTTGGCAAGCTCTATGTACCAGTCGCAAAACTCCCGCCACAGGAACTGGTAGGCCCGGTTGGCCGCGTCGTTGAAGCGGTACTCATCGAGGGCGGCGTTTATCTCCTGGGCGGCGCCGGCAAGCCTGCTCAGTATCCACCGGCTTGGCAGGTCCGCCACGCCGTGCTTCCCATCGGCAACCGCCTTGTCCTCCGTGTTCATGGAGATGAACTTGGCCGCGTTCCACAGCTTGTTTATGAAATGCCTGTAGCCCTTTACGCGCTCCTCGGAGAACTTGATGTCCCTCCCCTGCGCGGCGAAAGCGGCGAGCGTGAACCTGAAGGCGTCGGCGCCGTATTTGTCCACTATCAAAAGCGGGTCAACGACGTTGCCCTTGGACTTGCTCATCTTCTGCCCTTCCTCATCCCGCACAAGGGCGTGTATGTAAACGTCCCTGAAGGGCACGTCGCCCATGAATTTTTGCCCCATCATTATCATCCGGGCCACCCAGAAAAAAAGGATGTCAAAAGCGGTCACCAGCGCGTCCGTGGGGTAAAAGGCGCTCATGTCATCCGGCATCTGCGGCCATCCCAGCGTGGAGAAAGGCCAGAGCGCCGAGGAAAACCAGGTGTCTAGCACGTCCGGGTCCTGCTGGAGCTCCTGGCCTCCGCAGCGCGGACATTTGTGCGGCGTCTCCACGGAGACGACCGTCTGGCCGCAGCCGCAGTACCATACCGGTATCCGGTGCCCCCACCATATCTGCCTGGAGATGCACCAGTCCTTTATGTTTTCCATCCAGGCAAAATAGCTGTTCTCCCATCCCTCGGGGATTATCCGCACCCTCCCCTCGCGCACCGCCTTTATGGCCTCGCGCGCCATGGGCCCTACCTTTACATACCACTGGGGCGTAGCCAGCGGCTCTATCACCGTCTTGCACCTGTAGCAGTGCCCTATGGAATGGCCGTATTTCTCCTCTTTTTCTATAAGACCGAGCTTCTTCAGGTCCTCCACCACAAGCCTTCTGCACTCGTAGCGGTCCAGCCCGGCATACCTCGGGCCGGCCATGGCGGTCATCTTTCCGTCTGCCCCGATGACAGTTATGGAAGGCAGGGCTGGATCTTGCCTCTTTGCTATTTCCTCGTCATTGAAATCGTGGGCCGGGGTCACCTTGACAGCGCCAGTGCCAAACTCCATCTCAACGGCGGCGTCCCCAACTACGGGTATCTGCCTGCACGTAAGGGGCAGCTCAATTTTCCTTCCGATGAGCTCGCTGTATCTTTCATCTCCGGGGTTCACCGCCACTCCGGTATCGCCAAGCATGGTCTCCGGCCTGGTGGTGGCCACCACCAGGTGGCCCTTGCCCCCGGCAAGCGGGTATCTGATATAAGTAAGCACCCCTTCTTCTTCCTCGTGCTCGACCTCCAGGTCCGAAAGGGCGGTGAGGCATCTGGGGCACCAGTTTATGAGCCTTGTCGAGCGGTAAATGAGGCCCTCTTCATAGAGCTTTACAAATACGGTCCTTACCGCAAGGGAGAGCCCTTCATCCAGGGTAAAGCGCTCCCTGGACCAGTCACATGAGGCGCCCATCTTCTTTAGCTGGTGGATGATCCTGCCGCCGTACTCACCGCGCCATTTCCAGACCCTGCTTATGAACTCTTCCCTGCCAAGCTGGTGCCGGTCCTTTTTCTCCTTCGCTATCTCCCTCTCCACAACGTTCTGCGTGGCGATGCCGGCATGGTCCGTGCCGGGTATCCACATGGCCCGATAGCCTTTCATGCGCTTCCATCTGACAAGCACGTCCTGGAGGGTCGCGTTGAGGGCGTGGCCCATGTGGAGCTGCCCAGTGACGTTGGGCGGCGGTATGACAATACAGTAGGGCTTTCCGCCAGGGTTGACCTCCGGCTTGAAAAGGCCCTTTTCAAGCCAGAAATCATACCATTTCTGCTCAATAGCGCCTGGCTCGTAGCTTTTTTTGCGAGATTCGGGTTCGGTCATTTTTTATTGTCTTTTATTGTTCTTTATTTCAAATGGAGGATTTAATGTCTTCTATCTCTTTTTTTATGATGGGAAGGGCGACATCGGCTACGGACTCCCGGACGATCCCCTCTATCTTCGCCTGCAAGTCCGAAGCGGCTGACTGGGCCACCTGAAGAGCCGTGGAAGCCATTACGGTTTTTACTATTCCGGGCAGTTCGTCCCGGACCGCTTTTTTCACCTCAGGCTCGACCGCGGAAGCCACTGCGTTTCTGACCTCCGGAATGACCGTCTCCATGATGGCCGACCTTATTTCGGGCAGGAGAGATTCCATTATGCCCGTTTTCAGTTCCGGTCCGATCTGGGCGTCCCTGATGCTGTCTGTAACGGCCTCCCTGGCCGCCTCCACCGCGGCGGTCTTTGCTTCAGGCCCGGCCTGCGCCGTCTGGATCCCGCTGCCCACCGCTTCCGCTGCCGCCCTTTTCACATCAGGCAAAACCAGGTCCACAAACGCGGCCCTGACCTCGGACAAAAGCGGCCCCATGATGGCCATTTTGATCTCCGGCAGAATGGATTCGATAAGGGCCGCCTTTATACCCGGCATCAGGGACTCGGCGATGGCCGTTCTTACCTCGGGTATCACGGCCTCGCTAAGGCCTGCCTTTACCTCAGGCGCGACTGCTCTTGCCTGGCCGGAAAGGCCTTCAAGGAGCGCCGCCCTGAACTCCGGCATCAACTCCCGGGCTATCGCCTGGGCCCCTTTTGAAATGTCGATCACGCCGGCCGCCTCCTGGATGCCCTTGGCGATCCGGGCGCCTATCTCCTCTTTCAGCTCTTCCGGGGATATCATCAGGCTGGCAGGCCTTGCAACCACCTCAGGGTTTTCTGTGCGCCGCAAGGTTTTTTCTTTTTCCACCGGCCCCGCGAAGACCGCCTTTTCTTCGACAGACGGCACGACCACCTCTTCGACATACTGCTCCTGCACCAGGCAATCGCGACCGCCCGTGTCGACGGCCTCGTCCCGGAGGGACATATCAGCGCCGGCCTTATCCAAAACCAACCCTTCTGCAAAACCTGGCGCTTCCATTGCGTCCCTTGCGGCAAGCGCTTGTCTCAGCTTCGATATCAGGTCATGGGACTCAAACGGCTTTATTATGTAATCGTCCGCACCGGCCTTTTTTATGAGCTCCTCATCCACCGGTTCGAAGGCCCCGACCATCAATATGACGGGTATCGAACGGGTGGCCGGGCCTTTTTTTACCGTTTCGGCAAGCTGGTAGCCGCTCAGTCCGGGCATGTCGACATCGGCAAGTATGATGTCCGGCCTGAAAGAGGACAGGGCATCCAGCGCCTGGGCCCCATCGCTCGTAAGCTTCAGTTCGAACCCTTCGTCAGCCAGGACCAGTTCAACGACTTTCCGGATGGTAATGCTGTCGTCAGCAAGAAGGAGCCTTTGTTTGTTCATCCCCATTAAGCCTCGATTTTATTGATTCGGCAATTAAAATGTCAAGGAAGCGGCAGCCCTGCCAAGCGCCCGGAAAAAGCGGCGCACCCCCTTTTTTCAGGTTTTTTTCTGGGCCTCTTTTGACTTTTGACTTTGCTGAGGACACGCCTCAGCGGGAAGGGCTTCAGCAGCCCCCTCCATGCCCGGAGCCGAAGCCGGAACCGAAGCCGCCGGAAAATCCGCCGCCCGAGCAGGAGAAACTGGACATCTTTTTGGTCACGTCCTTGGATTTGCAACCTGGGCAGTGCGGCTCGTCCTCCGCCCTGAGCTTAAGATAGGTAAACTCGGCCTTGCATTTGTTGCATTTGTATTCATAAACGGGCATTTTATCTTTCTTGGCGCTCCTTTCTTTGGGTCAGTTATTAAATTATAAAACAGTACGCCTTTTCCAGGCAAATCAAAAAAAACGCGCTGCGGGGCCCGCACGCGGGAAAGTTTGACAAACGGAAGCATTGTCCATTATTATTCAAATTCAATGTATTTTCAAGAACTTATAATGCGGCTCCAGGAATACTGGTCCGGCAAAGGGTGCGTCATATTGCAGCCCTACGATATGGAAGTGGGGGCTGGCACGTTCCATCCCGCGACTTTCTTCAAGGTACTTGGGCCGGAGCCGTGGAAGGCCGCTTACGTGGAGCCTTCGAGGAGGCCCACCGATGGCCGCTACGGGGAGAACCCTAACAGGCTTCAGCACTACTATCAGTTCCAGACCATTCTGAAACCCTCGCCGGTGAACAGCCAGGAGCTTTACCTGGAAAGCCTTGTGGGTCTTGGCATAGAACCGCTCAGGCATGACATCCGGTTTGTCGAGGACGACTGGGAATCCCCCACCCTTGGCGCCTGGGGGCTTGGCTGGGAGGTCTGGCTGGACGGGATGGAGATAACGCAGTTTACGTATTTCCAGCAGGTGGGAGGCATAGAGCTAAGGCCTGTCCCGGTGGAGATAACCTATGGGCTGGAGCGCATCGCCATGTACCTCCAGGAGGTGGACAATGTCTATCAGCTGGAGTGGGCGAAGGGCATAAAATACGGGGACATTCACCACATATCCGAGGTGGAGTTCTCAAAATTCAATTTCGAGCTTGCCAACACGGAGCTGCTGTTTTCGCTTTTTGACTCCTTCGAACGCGAGTGCGCGAGGCTCGGCAAGGAGGGACTGGTGCTTCCCTCCTATGAATACTGCCTCAAATGCTCCCACACGTTCAACCTCCTTGACGCCAGGGGGGTGCTCTCAGTTACCGAAAGGACCGGCTTTATCGCCAGGGTCAGGAACCTGGCGAGGCTTTGCGCAAGGGCCTACCTCAAACAGCGTGAGGAGATGGGCTTCCCTCTTCTGAGGGACGCGGGCGCAAGCGAAGAAAAATAAAAAATTAAATGAAAAAACTTCTCTTTGAGATAGGCATCGAGGAGGTGCCGGCCAGGTTCCTCCCTCAGACCATCGAAAACCTTAAAGGCATGGCCGGCCAGAAGTTCTCGGAAAGCGGGATACCGTTTGGTGAAATAAAGGTCTTCGCCACGCCAAGGAGGCTTGCGCTTCTGGCTGCGGACCTGCCGGAAAACCAGCCAGACCGCACCAGGGAAGTGTTCGGCCCTCCGGAAAAGATGGCCTTCGACAAGGACGGCAATCCGACAAAGGCCCTGACCGGCTTCGCCGGGGGGCTTGGCCTGAAGCCCGAGCAGCTCGTGGTCAGGGAAAAGAACTCGGGCCGGTACATGGCGGCGGTCATTGAGGAGAAAGGAAGCCCTTTAAAGGACGTCCTCCCCGGCCTGCTTAAGGATATGGCCCTTTCCCTTCCGTTTCCAAAGTCCATGAGGTGGGGAAGCGGCAACATGAGGTTTGTGAGGCCCATCAGGTGGATAACGGCCCTCTTCGACTCCGAGACGCTCCTGCTGGATATGGACGGAATAAAAAGCGGCAATGTCACCAGGGGGCACCGGTTCCTTTCCCCGGGCACATTCCAGATAAAGGACGGCGGGGCTTATGAAAAAACCCTCCAGGCGAACTTTGTCATTGTGGACCAGGACAAGAGGCGGGAGTCAATACTTGCCGACCTCCAAAGGCTTGCCGAAACCGTAGGGGGGCATCCGGTGGTAGCCGAGGGGCTTTTGAGCACTGTCGTCTACCTGGTGGAGTATCCCGTTGGAATGCTGTGCGAGTTCCCCAGCGAGTACCTGGAGCTGCCGGAAGAGCTGCTGATCACGGTCATGCAGGACCACCAGAAATATTTCGCCATAAAGGACGGAAAAGACAAGCTCATCAACCATTTCACGGTGGTAAGCAACACCCTGAAAGAGAACTATTTTGTGGTAAAGGCGGGCTCGGAGCGCGTGATAAGGGCGCGCTTCGAGGACGCCAGGTTTTACTATCACGAGGACCGCAGGCATCCGCTTTCGGCAAGAGTGGAGGAGCTTAAAAAGGTGGCCTTCCATGAGCGCCTGGGCAGCATCCATGACAAAGTCATGCGGATCGAAAGACTTGCCGCCTATACAGCGGAGCGGACATGCCAGGGCGAACACGGGGAGTCCGTGGAGTTTCTCGCAAGGAGGGCGGCCCTTCTTTCAAAGTCTGACCTGGTGACCGGCGTGGTCAGGGAATTCCCGGAACTGCAGGGCATCATGGGCAGATACTATGCGCTGAATGACGGAGAGCCTGCGCAGGTGGCGGAAGCCATACTGGAGCAATATCTCCCCAGGCACATGGGTGACACCCTGCCCTCCACCGCGCTGGGCGCGGCCCTCGCCCTGGCCGACAGGCTGGACAACATAGCCGCTTTCTTCCACCTGGGTCTTGCCCCAACGGGCTCCGAAGACCCGTTTGCCTTGAGGAGGCAGTCCATAGCCGTTGCCCAGATACTTATCGAGGGCGGGTACGAGCTTGCGCTGGACTCGCTTGTGGACAAGGCTCTTGAGCCGTTTTTAACCGGCCGCGGCGAAGACGCCGGCATCAGGCCCTCCGTGCTCAGGTTTTTCGAGTCAAGGCTGCCGCAGATATTCGAGGCAAGGGGATTTGAAGACGATATAGCACAGTCCCTGCTTGGAAAGGCCACGCACGTCCCGCTAAAGGACGTGATCGAAAGGCATAACGCCGTAAAACGGTTCAAACTGACGCCGGATTACAACACGTTTCTCCTTGCAATAAAAAGAGCCAGGAACATCCTGCCCGCGGGCGTTGAGAAAGCGGGGGTATGTTCCGTCAATGCGGGCCTTTTCAGGGAAAAAGCCGAAGGGACGCTTTTTGATAATTTGGCTGCCGCGGAAAAAAAGGTTGCGGACCTCATTGCGGAGCGTCTTTACGAGGAAGCCTTAAGCGTGCTGGCCGGACTGACCGGGCCGGTAAACGAGTTTTTCGAGGCGGTGCTGGTCATGGACAAGGACGAGGCCGTAAAGCGTAACAGGCTCGCTCTGCTTGGCTCTTTATGGGCGCTTGCAAGCGGCATCTGCGACTTCTCGAAACTGGCTGAAGTTTGACAAAGCTGCGATTTTTCTGATATATAATTACTTGTTCTTTTGGATCGGTTCCTGGGTAGCTCAGTCGGCAGAGCGGGTGGCTGTTAACCACTTGGTCGGGGGTTCGAGTCCCTCCCCAGGAGTTTTACCTGCTAAAAATAAAAACAAAAAATTTCCTGTCACTTGTCCGGCGGACCAACTCAAAAAACTAAAAAAAAACCCGTTATGAAACTTGCTTGTTTTTTAAAAAAATGAAACTGCCCGCCAGGATAAAATGGTCCAACATACGGCGGCTCTACGAGGCGCTGGAGCCGGGCCTCAAGGCCTCTCCCCTAAAGCTTGAAAGACCCGAAAGCGGACGTGTCCTCGTTCTGGCCCCGCACATCGATGACGATGTCATAGGCTGCGGGGGCACACTTGCCAGGCACGCGGAGGCCGGAGACGAGGTTGCCGCCCTATATTTTGCCGACTGCTCGACGGAGCGCATAAAAGAGGCGCATGAGGCTGCGCGGGAGATAGGCATCGGGCATATGGAGTTTCTTGATTATCCTTCGAAGACCCTCCTTAAACAGAAAGACGCGGCCCAAAGGCTTAAAAAGACGCTTGATGATTACAGGCCCAGGACGGTGTACCTGCCATCGCTTTTCGACCGCCACAACGACCACCTGGCGTTAAACCACATCCTTGCCGGCCTCTGCGCCGAAAAAAGCTGCGGTTTTACCGTCTGTGCCTACGAGGTGTGGACGCCCCTTGTGCCAAACCTCGTTGTTGACGTCACCTCGACCTTTCAGAAAAAGACGGCGGCGCTGTCCAAATACAAAAGCCAGCTTATTGCGAACGACTGGGTTGAAGCGGCGGTCTCGCTTAACCGCTACAGGGCCATCGTAAACGGGTGCGGGCGGTACGCGGAGGGTTTTATGCTGCACTCCGCGGAGAAATATTTTGAGCTCTGGCAAGATGTCTATTCAGGCAAAAAGAGAAAGAGATAAGGGAAACAGCTCAAAAAGGCCGCTCAGGCTGTTGACGCTGCTTTCCGGCACCGGCATGGGCGGGGCCGATATACTGGCGCTGGACCTCTCCGTAAGGCTCCACGCGATGGGACACCATTTGATATTCTGCTGCCCATCGGACAACGTCCTTGCAGATTCAGCCAAAAAGGCGGGGCTGGAGATAAAACTGCTGGACCGCCAGTCCGCAACCGACCGGGAAAGCCTGAAGAACTTCATCGGCTACTGCGTAAGGGAAAAGATAGATATCGTCAATGCCCACCATTCAAGGGGAAGACACTTCCTTTCCGCGGCCAGGTTTTTCCATTTCTTTCCCCCTTTTCCCCGCATAAGGTTCAGGCCAAAGATCGTCTTTACGCGGCACTGTCTTCGCGGAGGGGTGCCTTTTACAGGGTTTCTCACGGACAATCTGACCTGCGACTTGAGCATCGCCGTCAGCGATGCCGTAAGAAAGAGCTTCCTGCTTGGCGGCACGCTGCCCGGCAATATAGTGACGGTCCATGGCGGAATAGAGATAAAAAAGTTTGAGGACGTGCCGCGGGGAAAGATAGAGGAAGTCAGGGAAAGATACGCAAAAAAAGGGCCCGGGACTTTCAACATAGGCATAGTTGGGAGGTTCCATGAGACCCGGCTTGAACCCGGAAAGCCATCAATAAAGAGACATGAGGTGCTTTTCCGGGCGCTGGCAAATGAAAAAATGTTCAGGGGGCGCGATCTGAACCTGCTTGTAGTGGGCCCGGGCGACCCCCGTTCGGTCGGGATAATGAAAGAGCTCGCCAGGCTGAACGGGCTGGATGAGAAGATCATCACAGTCTGCGGTTTCCAGGAAGAAGATCGG
>JAJYJB010000069.1 GCA_021789735.1 Nitrospirota bacterium | reverse complement strand
TCATCATCTCGCCCTCCATGGCCTGCCAGTCCACCATAAGGTCTAAAAAAGCGTCAGTATTCTCTGCCGGTTTCCTCATGCCGTTCCTCCTTTCCTTTCCATCGGTGCGGGCTGCTGATTAATTTTTATCATGCAGGAGGCGCGCTTACAATACCCCGGGAAGAAGCCGCTTCTTCCCGGCCGTGTTTTTCGGGGAAATAGAGATAGAAAACCGAGCCTTCCCCGGGTTTGCTTTCGACCGAGATGAACCCGCCGTGCTCCTCTATTATCTTCCTGCTGATCGAAAGGCCAAGGCCGTAGCCACCCCTGTTTGTCTTCGTAGAGAAAAACGGCTCGAATATCCTGTCCGCGGCCTCCTTTTCTATGCCCGGTCCGGTGTCTTTTATTTTGACAGCGATATAGGGCTTCTCTTTCACGGCTATTTCGGATATCTCCACCGTGAGCTTTCCGCCGGAGGGCATCGCGTCAATGGCGTTAATAATGACATTCTCCAACGCCTCCTGCACCCGCTGCCTGTCCATGAGGACCCTGGGGACCTCCTTGTAGTCCCTTGCAACGGCTATGGAATGCTCCTTCAGGGCGTCACCGTACATCGACAGAACGAAGCCGGTCACGTCCCGTATATCGTGCTCCTCCATACGCGTGGGAGATGTCATCGAGTAGGAAAGGACGCTCGAAAGTATCTTTTCCAGGGCAGCCACCTCCTCAACAATGAAATCGGCATACTCCCCTTCGGCGCTGCCCATGGCGAGTTTTTTCTGGAGCCTCCTGGCAAAGCCGCCCACGGATGTAAGGGGGTTTCTTATGGAGTGCGCCACATTCGCTGTTATCCTTCCAAGGGCGGCCAGTTTTTCAGTCTGGACAAGGTCCGCCTGAAGCCTCTCCTTCTCCCGCTCGGTCTCATCCCTGGCTATCATGCCCGCGAAGGCGTCCGAAACAGAGGTGAGGAAGGCGTCCTCGTCCGGGTCGCGCTTGTGCCCCTCGCGAAGGTAGACGTTTATCAGGCCAAGGGGCCTTCCTCCCGAAACGATCGGGACACAGTAATGGCCGTGGGGAAACGCGCTCTCAAACTGTATCTCATGCCCCTCTCCGGGGCAGTCCGTAAAGAGTATCTCGCATTTCTGCGCGGCCTTCCCGCACAGGCATTTCCCAAGGGGCACCCTGGAGCAGGCGGCTATCTGGGCCTCGCTCATTCCGCTGTTTGCCGCAAGTATCAGCTCCTTGGACTCCCTGGAGATCAGGTAGACGGCCCCTTTCATCTCAAGGGCCAGGTGCGGCACAGACAGGATAAGCTCAAGCGCCCTTGAAAGCTTCTGGTTCAAAGGCGCGGTTTCAAGCGATATCTTGAGTATCGAGTCCAGGACCCTTTGGAAGTAGTAATTCTTTTCCACGACTTCCTGCTGCCTGATGCGCTCCGTTATGTCCCTTACCGCCGCCACGACGACAACCTCTCCGTTTAGCCTGATGGGGCTCAGGCTTATGTCCACCCTGAACTCCTCCCCGCTTTTTCTGAGCGCATAGAGCTTGAGGCCCACGCCCATCGGGCGTCTTCTTGGACTTGCGAAAAAGCCCTCTACGAAGCTCCTGTGCATCCTGTGATACCTTCCGGGAATGAGGGTGTTCAGGCTTTGGCAGACCAACTCCTCCTGCTTGTACCCGAAGAGCTCCTCCGCCTGGGCGTTGGCAAACACGATCTCATAATCACTGGTCACAAATATCATGGGGTCCGGAGAGACGTCCAGCAGGCCATGGTATTTCTCCTGGACCGCCAGAAAGTCCTTACGGCATTTCTCCACCTCCGCCATCTTCCGGCGCATCTCGTCCAGTTCTTCCTGCAACTGCTCCCTTGTCATCTCGGCCCGTTTCATGGAATTGATTTCTCCCTATCTTAATCTGTAGCATTAAAACGGTTGTTTTTCAAGGAGAGGGTTTGATTTTTAAATGGATTCCCTATACTATAGGGTATCTTATTTTTTTATCATTTAATCTAATGAGGAGGGTACTTAATGGCGGCAAAGGCGATGACCAAGTCTCAGATTGCGGAGCACATTGCAAAGAAGGTGGAGATCAAGAAGACCCAGGCGGTGGCTGTCCTTGACGAGATGGCGAAGCTTGCATACAAGGAGGCAAAGAATTCTTTTACGCTTCCCGGCATAGGCAAGATCGTGCTCGTACAGCGCAAGGCCCGCACTGGCAGAAACCCCCAGACCGGGGCGGCCATTAAGATACCGGCCAAGAAGGTCGTGAAGTTCCGCGTGGCGAAAGCCGCAAAGGATTCCATCCTCGGCAAGAAATAGGCGCGGGAACCGTTTGATCTAACTGGACGGGCCGGGACCCGCGGCGAAGGAAACAAAAAAGCCGGGCGCCCGGCCAAGGCGGATCCGGTCAGCGGGAAGAAGGAGGATTAGCCATGAAATACGTTGTTCTGGCCGGAAGGATTCTATTTTCCGCGATATTCCTGATTTCGGCTCCGGGCCATTTCACAGAAAAGATGATCTTGTTTGCCGCTGGCAAAGGGGTGCCGATGGCTCATCTGGCGGTGCCCCTTGCCGGCGTGATATCCTTCCTGGGCGCGTTGAGCGTCCTTCTGGGCTACAAGGCCAAAGTTGGGGCATGGCTGCTTGTGATATTCCTGGTGCCGGTTACCCTCATGATCCACAACTTCTGGGCCATTTCCGACCCTGTGCAGGCCCAGATGCAGTATATAAACTTCATGAAGAACATCTCCATGCTCGGCGCGGCGCTTATGATTGCCCATTTTGGCTCAGGCCCACTGAGTGTTGACAGAAGCTGAAAAAATAAAAAGAACAAAAAGGTCCCCCCACGCGGTTAATGCGCCCTGTGCATCTCATTTTGAAGGTCTTCCAGGTTTGCCGGGCTTGAAGCCTTCGAGGGGAACCTTGCGGCCATCTTTCCCATTACTGCCTCTTCCAGGTAGTTTTTTGCGTTTTTAAGGGCAAGACGCACGGCATGCTTTCCGTAAAGGCCTATCGCGGAATGGTAGAAGTCCATGGCCTTTATATGACCCAGAATATAGTTCCATGAGTAAAATTTCTTGAGTCCCTTCAGTGTCTCTATATGAAGCTCCTCCGGGCTCATCAGGGCCGGCCGGTAAACGGCGTTCAGCCCATCGTATTTCAGCCAGTTTTTATGAAGCAGCCGGCCCTGGGATTCCAGTTCCTCGTATATCGGGGTGCCCGGGTAGGGCGTGAGCATCATGAACTGGAGAGTCCCGCGGCCAAGCACCCTGGCGAAATCGGCCGTGTTCCTGATGGTCTGCACATCGTCCGTGTCAGCGCCAAGAACGAACATCCCGTGTATGCCTATGCCGTGCTCTGACAATGCTCTTATGCAATCTTTTATCTGCTCTAAGTCCTGTTTTTTATTGTACAGCTCCAGTGTGCGGGGATTTATGGACTCGAACCCTATGAAAAGTTTTGAGCAGCCCGCATCCGCAAGGAGCCTTAAAAGTTCAGGGTCGCTTGCCACATCCACCCTGGCCTGCGCCGACCAGCGAATGTTCAGTCTTTCAGAGATCATGCCCCTAAGCAGCTGTTTTGTGCGGGGTTTGTTCGCGGTGAAATTGTCGTCCACGAAAAAGACCGTTCCGCTGACGCCTTTAAGGCTCCGCAAGTCCTCCAGGGTGGCCTCGACCGTGCGGAAGCGGTACCTTTTGCCGAACATCTGGATCACGGAACAAAACCTGCACTGGAACGGGCAGCCCCTTGAACTGGAGACCGGATAGACATCCCCGGGTTTCCAGCCGTGGGCCAGGGAGAAATCCGGGCGTGGGA
The DNA here is from genome assembly GCA_021789735.1 of Nitrospirota bacterium. Next base: position 9,815 of record JAJYJB010000069.1, on the reverse strand, counting down.
CATTGAGAAGCTCGGAGATGAAGGGGCGGGGAGGGGTATGGACAACCTGTCCCGCTTCCCTGTAGGAGATGCCCTTTATTTCCGAAAGGCTTTTTTTCCCCCCGTCCAGGTGCTCTATGAGCTCCGGCAGGCTTTCATCGCCCTCCTGCCTTACGACATAGTCCGCGTGGGCCAGGGCCTCCTCCGGCATGAACGATGGATGCGCCCCGCCCATTATCACAGGCATGCCCAGTTTTCTGAACCTGTCCGCTATGGCGTAAGAGCGCTGCGCGGTGTTGGTGATGGCAGAGATGCAGAGGATATCGGAGTTTTCTATGTAGGACCAGTCGGGTTCCGCAAGGTCCTCAAGGAACACCCGGGTCTCATATCCCCTGGACTGCATTATGGTGGCAAGCAGAAGCGCGCCAAGCCGGGGAATCCTTATTTTGCTGAAAACGTGCCTGCCCGGAGTGTTCGGTTCCATGAAGGCCATCCGCTTTATCTTCATAAGAAAAACTTTATCAAAAAATCCGGGTTTGTAAACCCGGTGCATATGAGCCGCATAAAACTTTTTCTGGGGTTTTACCGTATGCGGCGGCTGTGGCTTTTGAGGGGGCTTTTTGTGGGTTAAATCTGTGTCTCTTTTTTTTGTTTTTGTTTTTGTTTTGCCTTCCCGCGGAGAAAAGCGATGATCGAAGGGAGCACGGATATCACAATGATGGCCATTATGACGGTGGTAAAATTGTTCCTGACCAACGGGATATTGCCAAAGAAATAACCGCCAAAGATGAACAGGGACACCCAGGCCAGGCAGCCCGCCGCATTGTAGATGGAAAAAAGCATGTAGCCCATCCTGCCAACGCCTGCCAGGAAAGGGGCAAAGGTGCGTATTATGGGCAGGAACCTGGCTATTACAAGTGTAATGGGTCCGTATTTCTGAAAAAAGCTATGGGTCTCCTCGAGGTGCTTTCTGTTTAAGAGGCGGACTTTCTTCGAATGAAAGACCTTGGGGCCGGCAAAATATCCTATCTGGTAATTAAGCATGTTCCCCGTGACTGCCGCGGCGCACAGAAGCGGGAACAGGATTTTTATGTCCAGCGCGGTCCCACCGCCGGCCAGGCGGGCGGCGGAAAACATGCCGGCTGCAAAGAGCAGCGAGTCCCCGGGCAGAAAGGGCGTGACCACAAGCCCGGTCTCGCAGAATATTATCAGGAAAAGAAGCAGGTATACCCAGTGGCCGTAATGATGGATCGCCGCCCCCAGGCTGACATCCAGATGGAGAAACATGTCTATGAAACGGCCTATCATGCCTATTGTTTCCTTTCAAAAAAAACCGAGGCCAGAAGCACAAAGACCGCTGAACTCAGAGCTATCACCAGCATGTCCAATGAGAAGCTGAAGTCAGGGCTCATCGGGCCGGCCTTGGCCTGGAACATCGTGTTTTTAAGCGCGTCCACGCCGTAGGTTAGAGGGTTCAGCCTGGAGGCCCACCTTAACGCGGAGGGAAGGAGCTTTACAGGGTACATCGCCCCGGAGAGAAAGAACATGGGCATTATGATGAAGTTCATGATCACGCTGAAGCTTTCGTAATTCTCATAGAACGTGGCTATGACTATGCCGAAGGAAGATATGGAAAAAGCCACAAGCAGGCCCACCAGAAGCGTCAGCAGCACCTGGAGAAAAGAGAGTCTTTCCCCTATCACGGGGAACATCATGAGCACGATAAAGACTTGTATGGCGGACACCGCCGTTCCGCTCAGGGATTTTCCTATCACTATGGAGGACCTGCGCACAGGGGCCACCAGTATCTCCTTTAAAAACCCGAACTCCTTGTCCCAGATTATCGATATCGAGGAGAATATGGAGCTGAAGAGAATGGTCATGCCCAGTATCCCGGGGAAGATGAACCTGGTATATGGCATTCCCGCCCGCGGGCTCACCAGCCTGCTCATTCCCGCGCCCACAAGGAACAGCCAGATGAGGGGCCTTGCGATGGAAGAAACGAGGCGGCTTTTCTCCCTGACGAATTTTTTAAGCTCCCTCATGACTATTACGTATATGGCGTTCAGGTCGGTCAATGTCTCCTCACATAGGCCCTCAGGTCTTCCTTCAGCGAATCCTGGCCCTGGACGTCCTGCTGCCTTATCTGCCTGCCCGTGAACTTAAGGAAAACGTCATTCAGGGTGGGTCTCTGGAACCTTACGGAAAGCACCATATCCGGCAATGTCTTGATGACGGCCGGTATCTGCTCCTCGGCCCCTCCGCCTATCCCTTTGCCCGCCCCGCCTATTACCCCTCCGATCGTAATGAAAAGCTCGCCGTCCTTTTCCCCGGCATCGATACCAAGCTCTTCCTTTATTTTGAGCGCGGCTTTTCTGTTGTCGGTTGTTCTAAGAAAAATTATGTCTCCGCCAAGGGACCTTTTAAGGTCCTCGGGGCTGCCCCTGGCGATGATCCTGCCCCCGTCTATTATCGCGAGGCCGTCGCACACCTCCGCCTCATCCATGTAATGCGTGGTCATGAAAACGGTCACTCCGTGTTCCTTTGGAAGCTCGGAGATGGCCTCCCAGAGATGAGCGCGGCTTTGCGGGTCCAGCCCCAGCGTGGGCTCGTCCATGAAAAGCACTCTGGGCCTGTGGATCAGGCCGCGGGCCACTTCCAGCCTCCTTTTCATCCCGCCTGAAAACTTTTTTACCAGGTCATCCCTTCTATCAAAAAGGCCCATGAAGCGCAGGGCGTCTTCCGCCCTTTTTCTGATCTCCTTTTTTTGCACGCCATATATATAGGCATGGAACACGAGGTTTTCATAGGCTGTGAGGTCCTTGTCCAGGGTGCTGTCCTGGAACACTATGCCGATGGAGCTTCTTACAAGCCTGGGCTCCTTTTTGCAATCGTGCCCGTTTACCAGAGCCCTGCCGGAGGTCGGGTTAAGCAGCGTGCAGAGGATGTTTATTGTTGTAGTCTTGCCGGCGCCGTTTGGCCCAAGGAAACCGAATATGGTCTTTTCTTCTACCTGGAAGGATATGTTGTCGACCGCGGTAAGCTGGCCGAACTTTCTCGTGAGCCCCTCTACGCTGATTACGGCGGGCATCAGGAGGTGAGGGTCTTTAGAATTTCCCTGTACCTTTCGGTGGCCTTGAGCAGCACCTCCTCAGGCAGTCTGGGGGCGGGGGGCAGCATGTCCCATCCCATCGCCAAAAGGGCGTCCCTTATTATCTGCTTGTCGAAGCTGTCCTGCCCCGCACCCTCGCGGTAGCCCTGGGCAGACCAGAACCGGGAGGAGTCCGGTGTGAGAAGCTCGTCTATGAGGATGATCCTGCCGTCCATGAGACCGAATTCCATCTTGGTGTCCGCTATGATGATGCCCTTTTTCGCTGCTATGGAGCGGGCCCGCTCATATATTTTTAGGGTGTAATCCTTTAGCAGCCCGGCCTCCCTGGTCCCTGCTGTTCTCTGGCATTCCTCAAAAGAGATGTTCACGTCGTGCCCTTCAGCGGCCTTTGTGCTTGGGGTGAAGATGGGCTCAGGGAGCCTGGAGGACTCTTTAAGCCCTTCGGGAAGTTTTATGCCGCAGACGGAGCCCGTTTCCCTGTAAGACTTCCACCCGCTGCCCGAAAGATATCCCCGGACTATGCATTCAACCGGCAGGACCTGCGCCTTTTTTGTGAGGATGCTCCGGCCTTCGAGAAGCTCCCGGTGTCTGTTGAAAGGCGGAGGGAAATCCTTAACGTCCGCCGAGATTATATGGTTTTCGATTATGTCTTCCGTCTGCCGGAACCAGAAAAGCGATATGGCGGTAAGTATCTTGCCTTTTTCGGCTATAGCGTCAGGCAGTATAACGTCAAAAGCGCTCACCCTGTCCGTAGCGACAATGAGGAGCTTGTCCCCCAGGTCGTAAACGTCCCGGACCTTTCCGCGCCGCGGCTTCGGGGCGCCCTCTATCTCTGTTTTTTCAACCGCTTTCATAGTGCAGGCTACCATGATAACTGATATTCCCCCAACTATTCAAATCGGTTTTTCTTTGCTTTTTGCTTTTAAAATATTTTTTGCATCTGCTATATTTCCAGCATGACGGCAACTGGAAAAAAGAGGGCGCTTATAACGGGGGGCACGGGCGGGCTTGGAAGCAGGCTCGCCGCCAGGCTATATGAAAACGGCTACAGGGTGGCCATAAATTTCCATAGGGACAGGGCTGGGGCGGAAAGGCTTGTAAGTGAGATGGGCGGCGGGGCCTTTGCCGTTAAGGCTGATGTCGGGGATCCGGGGCAGGTGGAGGACATGGCCCGGGCGGTAAAGGACAGGTGGGGAGGCCTTGACGCGCTTGTTAACTGCGCGGGCATAACAAAAGACGCCCTTCTTGTAAAACTGCAGCCTGCCTCCTGGGATGAGGTCATAAGGACGAACCTTACGGGGGTTTTCAATACCATAAAGGCGTTTGCTCCCATAATGGCGGAGTCCGGGGGAGGGCATATAATAAACATATCCTCTTATTCAGGGCTGAAAGGGAAAAAAGGGCAGGCCGCCTACAGCGCCTCAAAGGCCGCGCTCATCGGTCTTACTGTAAGCGCCGCCGCCGAGCTTGGCCGCCACAGTATCCGCGTCAATGCCGTTCTTCCAGGCTACATGCCCACGCGCATGGGAGAAAACGCGGAGGCGGCGATGAACAGGGCCAGGGAAGACAGTTTTTTGGGCCGGCTGTCGGACCCGGAAGAAGCGGCGTCTTTCATAACGCTGCTGGCCGGGATGGAATGCGTGACCGGCCAGGTCTACCCTATCGAAAGCAGAGTGTTTTGATGGCAAAAGGGTTTTTCATCACAGCAACCGGCACCGGCGTGGGAAAGACGGTCGTGGCCGGGGCGCTTATCCGTCTTTTAAAGGACAAAGGACTGAAGGTGGCCGCCATGAAACCGGTCGAATCCGGCTGCAGGAAAATTGAATCGGCTGTTTCCCATGGTGGGCAAAGCGGTGGCGGGGTTTTTTTGGTCCCGGCGGACGGCGTTTTTTTAAGGGAGATGGCGGAAATGGAAGAGTCCGTGCATGAGGTGGTCCCATATTGTTTTGAGGCCCCTCTTGCCCCGATGGCGGCCGCGGAAATCGAAAGGGTACGGATAGACATTAAAGAGATAATAAGCCGGTTTGAAAGGCTAAGCGCGGGGTATGATGCGGTCATAGTGGAGGGGATAGGGGGGCTGCTGGTCCCGATAAAGAGCGATCAGCCCTCAGGGCGCACAGGCGGGTATTACGTTCTGGACCTTGCATTGGAGCTGGGTTTGCCGCTGGTCATAGTGGCAAGCCCGTCTTTAGGGACGATAAACCATACCCTTTTGACGGTGAGGTGCGCTCTTGGCGCGGGTGCGGAGGTGGCCGGGGTGATTATCAACCATGGGGGCAATCAACAGGGCCACGCAGAGGGCCTGGCAGAAAAGACAAACCCCAGGATTATTAGGGAGCTTTCACCTGTCCCGGTCATAGGCGAGTTACCGTTCCTGCATGATATTTCGGCCGGGGTGATCGGGGATGCCGCCCAAAAAAATATCGACTTTTCTCTCCTGAAGCGTTTTCTTTGATTCTGAAAAACTCAATCCTGGATGTGGCATTTGTTGCAGAGGGAGCGCTGGAACGGAGAAAACCTGCTTGCGGGAATATCGTAATACGCCCTGCTGGTTTCCGCCTGGGTCCTGCCCATTGCCTGCGCGGAGTCTCCTGGCACATCCGTCCCTGGCCAGACGGACTGGCCACCGGGATCCGCAGTGATAAAGGTCTGCCCGTAAGGATCGAAACGAAGCATAAAATCCCAGCCGGAGGCATGAGCCCTGTGGCAGGTCAGGCACATCACATTGCTGTTTGCATCCGGCCCGGTGAGATAGGAATTATCGTTTTTTGCGTGGGACTTCAATATGGTGTAGTCTTCTGTGCCCTCTTCAAAGGGCACAAGGGAAAGATATGAGGTGGCCTTTGTACCAGAAATATCCCCTGTTTTTATGTATCTGTTATAGTTATCGGCCAAACGGCCCATTTTTGCCCCATTGCCCGCGGGATGACGGTAGGCGCCCGAGGTGCTTGGCTGGGAATTAAGGAACGCGGGATGGCAGTTGGCGCACCATTCGGACATCCCCTCGCCGTAGGCGACCCTGGTTTGTGTCACCGCTTCCGATCTGTTATAGACGGAAGGGGCGACCGCCACGGGCGGACCGGCGGTGAACGCATAACCTGGAATGCTGACAGGAGAGTACCCTATGCCCCCCAGCAGTCTGTAATCGCCGACCGGGCAGCTTACCGTCGGGTCCGGGCTTGTGTCGTAGGAACCGGAGGCGCAGGAGTTCTGGAGTCCGTCTTCGATAATTTTGCCGCCTACCGTCCTTCGGTACTCCCCATGCGGATCGTGACAGCTTATGCAGGTAAGGTCCTCCGCGGGATATGTGCCGCCTGGGGCCACGGTGCCCATGGGATCTGCGGCATACCCGTAGTCGGCAGCCACTATGTTGTGCCCGTGCGCGTATCCATGGTCGGTGTAAACGTTAGTGCCCGACATCCAGGTATAAGTTTTTTTTAGCCATCCGAAATCCCCGCCAGGCGTCATCTGCTTTGGCGGAACGCCCTGGGGCATCTCCGATTCAGGGGTGCTTATGTACCGGTCGGAGGGGCCCGTCAGGTTGGGCATCTCATGACAGTTCAGGCAGATCGAGCCCTGATCGGTCGCCCTGAGCAGATACGGGCCGCTTTGGGTCGCCGTGCCATTGGCGACGGCCGGCGCCCTGTGGACGGTGTGGCAGCCGTTGCATTCTCCCACCCCGCCATTGTGGAATCCTGCCCGCGCAAAAACGGGCTGCGCAAGCACTGCCAATAATAAAATGGCTTTTAAGGTTTTTGTTTTTTTTCTCATCCGGCCCAGCCTTTGAGGATCGCCCGGAGCCTGAGCGTCTTGTTTACAGGGTGTTTACACGCGCGCTTTGTTCTGAGGATATTTTTTTTCTATGGGATTGAGTCTGAAGGACAACTCTTTTGCGTCTGATTAAAATTTACCACCTGCAGGCGCATTGTCAATCGTTGCTGGGGAGGGCCCTTGGAAAGGTCTGACAGCCCTGTTGTTCCCGGTTAGAATTTAACGCTGTCCGGCGCATTGCGAAACGCCGTAGCTCGCGGGATGGGATGTTGCCAATCTAAAATTAAAACTTCAGTTTAGATTTCTAAGTTATTAATTTTAAAATAAAAATTCAAAAAAATGCGGTAAAAATGTCTTGCGGCCTGGCTGCGGGCATGGACTTTTTTTAAAATTTTGCCTGGATGCCATTCCTGTGATTTCAAGACAATATCCATTTGGGTTTCACTTCCAGTGCAGACAAGTTTCCGGCCCTGGCGAGCGAGCTTCCGGCCGGTTTGCGGGGCATCCGGAGAAACTATTGCTAAAATTTCGCTTTTTAAATAAACTAGACATTAAAATTGGGGAGAAAGGAGGTAAAAATGGCCGATATTAAAATTGACAAGACCATCGACGCGCGCGGAGCGGCATGCCCCGGCCCTCTTATGGAGCTTATCAAGGCGATGAAACAGGAGAACGTCGGGTCTGTGATCGAGATTCTGTCTTCGGAAAAAGGGACGAGCGTGGACGCCCCGGCCTGGCTCCAGAAAGTAGGGCAGGAGCTTGTAAAGGTTGAGGAGCGTGGAGATCACTGGAGCATCATTGCGAAAAAAATAAAATAAAACAAAGAAAGGACAAGTGGGAAAATGCCAAAGAGGATAGTCATTGTAGGGGGTGGCGCCGGAGGGACGATAACCGGCAATCTGCTGGCCAGGAATCTGATGCACCAGATAGAACACGGCCAGGTTATCATCAACATGATCACGGACAAGCCGGAGCATATCTATCAGCCCGGGTTCCTGTATATCGCTTTTGACAAGGTCCGTCCGGAAGAGATCATCAGGCAACAGCAGGACCTGCTCGATCCGCATATAAACCTCTTTGTTGACCCGGCGGTAAAGATCGATCGGGAGAAAAACGTCGTCCATACAAAGGGCGGTAAGGAATTCCCATACGATTATCTGATAGTCGCCACCGGCTCCAGGATAGTCCCGGAGGCCATCCCGGGCCTTAAGGAAGGCGCCCACTGGTTCTATGACCTCCCGGGCGCTCAGAAGCTCAGGGAGGCCCTCAAAGGCTTTGAAGGGGGCAGGGTAGTCATCACTGTGGGCGTTCCGCACAAGTGCCCCGTGGCGCCCCTGGAAATCACCTTCATGCTCTATGACTACTTCAAGCAAAAAGGGATGCTCGACAAGGTAGAGCTTTACTACACCTATCCCATCAACAGGGTGCACGCCCTTGAGCCAGTTGCCAACTGGGCCGTGCCACAGTTTGAAAAGAAAGGGATAAAGTACGAGGTGCTCTTCAACATGGAAGAGGTGGACCCTGAAAAGAAGATACTCAAGTCCATGGAGGGTACGCATCTGAATTATGACCTGCTCATCGCCATCCCGCCGCACAAGGGCGCGCAGGTGATCGAGGATTCCGGGATGGGCAAAGGCGGCTGGGTGGCCACCAACAAGCAGACCCTGAGGAACGAGGGGCACAACAATGTCTACGTGGTCGGAGACACCACGGATATACCGATAAGCAAGGCCGGCTCGACTGCCCACTTCGAATCCGATGTCGTGGCGGAGAGGATCGCCTCAGAGATACAGGAAGGCGGCACGATGACGGAGTACGACGGGAAGGTTGTCTGTTTTGTCGAGACCGGCTTCGATGAGGCCACCTATGTGTGGTTCAATTACAAGAATCCCCCGAAGCCGACCCCGCCTTCAAAGATGCTCCACTGGATGAAGCTGGGGTATAACAGGCTGTACTGGCTGTCAGCGAGGGGGGTATTGTAATGGAAGAAGGTAGAAACGCGGGCACTCAGCTGGCTGAAAAGCTGTCTGACCCGGCCACTATTAACGCCCTTACCAGCCTGATAGACAGGTTGACGGAGCTGCAGGCCACGGGCGTTATGGACTCCTTTTTCCAGGCGGTGCAGGCCATCGGTTTCATGAAAGACGGCATGACCGACACGATGGTCAACAAGAACGCCGCTATGGCGGAAAGCCTGATGGAGATCGCCAGCGAGGCCGCAAGCCCGGAGATCATGGCATCCCTGAAGGAACTGAAGGAGATCCACCGGACGGGAAAGCTCAAGGACCTTTTTGAGCTTACAGACAACATCTCTTTCATGTTGAACTCTACCACTACCAAGATGGTCGAGAGGAACGCGGCCATAATGGAGGAGCTTTACAGCATCGCCAACGAGGCGGCTGATCCCTCCATGCTGGAAGCGGTCCGTGAGATCAAGAACCTCCAGAAATCCGGGAACCTGAAGACCCTGTCCGAGGCTTCGTACATGTTGGCTTTCATGACGAACGCAATGACGGACAGCATGGTCCAGAGGCTGGCCTCCTTCACATCGGCCTTTGTCGAGGAGGTTGCAACTCCGCACCTTACCGACATCATAAGGGGCACGCTCAGCTGTATGTCAAAGACCGTGGAAGAGGCAAAGTCCGATCCCCCGAAGCCGGGGTTCAAGGCCTTGATGTCTACCATGAGGGACCCCGAGGTGCAGATGGGCATGCAGTTCATGATGAGGCTGGCTAGGAACCTGCGCCATTGTCTTATGGCCGCTTACGACAAGTAGGCTGGAGGGTAAAATTATCCAAAAAAAAGGGCGGGAATTTTTTCCCGCCCTTTTTTTTGGTCTTGTTAAAGCCCAAAAAGAAACCAAAACCAAAAACAAAAAAACCTACCACATGATCAGTTTGTCATGGGATTCTATCAGGTCCAGTATCTCGGATGCGGATCTCATTGATCCTGA
>JAJYJB010000068.1 GCA_021789735.1 Nitrospirota bacterium | reverse complement strand
AAATGTTCGGAAACCGGGAGCGCATGCTTGAGATCATGAAAAGGCTTGAAAGGCTGTACCCATCTCCGCGGACCGAGCTTGTCTACAAGACCCCGTTTGAGCTCCTGGCGGCAACGATACTCTCCGCCCAGGCCACGGACGCAAGCGTCAACAGGGCCACCGAAAAGCTTTTCAGGAAATTCAAAACCGTAAAGGATTTCGCGGAAGCCCCGGTGGAAGAGATAGAAAAGATGGTTATGGGGATCAACTTTTACCACAACAAGGCAAAAAACATAAAGGCCTGCGCGAAGATATTGATCGAGAAGCACCGAGGCAAGGTGCCCGACACAATGGCTGCGCTCATCGAGCTGCCGGGGGTCGCAAGGAAAACGGCAAACATAGTGCTTTCGAACGTGTACGGAAAGAACGAGGGCATAGCCGTGGACACCCACGTAAAAAGGCTCTCTCAAAGGCTTGGGCTTACAACAAAAACGGACCCGGTGAAGATAGAGCAGGACCTCATGAACATAACGCCGCGCGAGAGGTGGGCTGACCTCTCGCACATGCTTATCCTCCACGGGCGGCGCATCTGCACCGCCCGCGCGCCAAAGCACAGTGAATGCGGCCTTTTTAATATCTGCCCATCAAACGACATCTGATTCCAGATTTTCCGGTCAACCGGGAAAACAAATCCGCTTCGCATGCCCCTCTGCCAATGGGAGGGTTTGGGGTGAGGGGATCCCGGCCTTGGTTTTTGACTTGATACCCGGCAGCTTGCTGCAAGGTGATTCATTAAGTTGTATCAAGCTGCCGGGACACTGCCGCATTTGCCCCATACTTGCCCAAACCCGGCTTTTTAATGCAAAATATCCGATGGTGATAGTGATGGGTTCAAATGATTAAAGCGGCGGTAATAGGCACCGGACACCTGGGCCGCCACCATGCGAGGGTCTACAGCCTGCTGGCGCGGGAGACCGCCCAGGTCGAGCTTGCGGCGGTCTGCGACACGGACTTAAGCAGGGCCCGCGAGGTGGCGGAGGCATATGGCGCGAGGCCTTTCACGGATTACAGGGAGGCGTTGGGGCTGGTGGACGCGGTGAGCATCGTGACCCCAACGGTCTCCCATTACGAGATCGCGGCGGACTGCCTGTCTGCGGGGAAGGACATCCTTCTTGAAAAGCCCGTTTGCGCCACCCTCGAGGAGGCCCGAAAGCTGACCACCCTTGCTAGCGGAAAAGGCCTGATACTCCAGGCGGGGCACATAGAGAGGTTCAACCCTGTGGCCGGCATGGCGCTGCCGCTTCTTGACAGAAAGAGGCCTTTCTTCATCGAGGCCGAACGCATATCTCCTTTCCCGGAGAGGTCGCTTGACGTGGACGTTACCCTGGACGTGATGATCCATGACCTGGATTTCGCTCTCCACGTCCTGGGCTGCCCGGCGGTGAAGGAGGTACGGGCGGCCGGCGCAAGCGTTGTCACGCCGGGCAAGCTCGATTCCGTGAAGGCCTGGGTGGATTTCGAGGACGGCCGGTCCGCTTTTTTCAGCGCCAGCCGGATAGCTGCCGAAAAGAGGCGGAAGATGGCTTTTTTCATGGAAGGGAAGATTGTCGAGGCCGATTTCCTTCTGAAAAAGCTGATGGTAAAGACCGCCGGGGGCGAGGAGCATATGGACTCCGGAACGGCCGAGCCCCTGAAGGAAGAGATCAAGGATTTCATAAGCTGCGTGAGGACGAGAACGGCCCCGAGGGTGAGCCCCCGGGAGGCCGAATGCGCCCTTGAGCTTGCTCTTAAAATTTCTGACACAGTAAGGAGCGCCCGCTGATATGGTTCCAATGCTGGACCTGAAAAAACAGATGGATGGCATCAGGGATGAGGTCATGAGTGAAGTGGCCGCGGTGCTGGAAAGCGGCCAGTACATACTTGGCAAGAAGGTCTCCGGGTTCGAGGAGAAGGCCGCCAAGTACATAGGGGCCAGGCACGCCATAGCGGTGGCCTCCGGCACGGACGCGCTCCACCTTGCGCTCAAGGCGCTGGGCGTCGGGCCGGGAGACGAGGTGATAACCACGCCCTTTACTTTTTTCTCCACGGTGGAGGCGATACTATACCTGAACGCGACCCCGGTGCTTGTGGACATAGAGCCGGACACCTTCAACATAGACCCCTCAAAAATAGAGGAAAAGATCACGGCCAGGACAAAGGCGGTCATCCCGGTGCATATCTTCGGCTGCCCGGCCAGGATGGACCTTATCCTGCAGATCGCCGGAAAGCATGATCTGAAGGTAGTAGAGGACTGCGCGCAGTCGTTTGGGGCGACGCTGGGCGGGAAGATGACCGGCAGCATTGGGGATGCGGGCTGTTTCAGTTTCTATCCGAGCAAGAACCTGGGCGCCTGCGGCGACGCCGGGCTCATCTGTGTTGGCAGCGACGCTCTTGCGGCGGAGATAAGGCTTTTAAGGAACCACGGCTCGGCTGGCGGGTATATGCACAGCGCCATCGGCTTCAACAGCAGGTTGGACGAGCTGCAGGCGGCCATCCTCCTGGTGAAGCTTAAAAAAATAGACTCATACAACGAAATGAGAAGGCAGAAGGCCGCGCTTTACAACAGGCTCTTGTCCGGGTTGCCCGGCGTGGCGTGCCCGCCGCTTGGAGGCGGCAGTTCCACTTTCACGCATGTGTTCCACCAGTATACGATAAGGCACCCGCGCAGGGACACCGTGAGGGAAAAGCTGAGGGAGGCACAGGTCTCCTCTATGATATATTATCCGGTCCCCATGCATCTTCAGCCTGCGCTCAGGTTCATGGGGCACAGGGAAGGAGATTTTCCGGCTGCGGAGGCGGCCTGCCGGGAGGTGGTCTCCCTGCCCATATACCCGGAGCTTGAGGACGCGGTCATAGAGCGCATCTGCAGCGCCATAAAGTAAAAAGTGTCTAAAAGCCTCCTTATAGTGGCCGGGGAGTCTTCGGGCGAGCTGTACGGTTCGCTTCTGGCCGCTGAGATAAAAAAGGCCCATCCGGATGTCAGGCTGTTTGGCGCGGGCGGAGAGCGCATGAGGCAGCAGGGGGTGGAGATCGTCCGCGAGATATCCGGCGCGTTCGGCCTTACAGAGCTTATTTCCCATCTAAAGGACCTCCGGCAGACTTTCAGGGGGCTTATGGAAAAGGCCGCCCAGATGCGCCCCCAGGCGGCGGTGCTCATAGATTTTCCGGATTTCAACTTCAAAGTGGCGGCCGGCCTCAAGAAAATGGGCATACCGGTGCTCTACTACGTAAGCCCGCAGCTTTGGGCATGGAGGGCCGGCAGGATAAAGAAGATAAAGAGGCTGGCCGATTTCATGGCCCTCATCCTTCCCTTTGAGGAAGAAATCTACCGCAGGGCCGGGATGCCCCACGAGTTCGTGGGCCACCCGGCGCTGGATGAGATAGCAATGATGGAGAAGGAGCAGCCGGGGGCTTTCCTTTCCCGCCTTGGGCTTGATGCCAAACGCCCGCTACTTGCCATGCTGCCTGGCAGCAGGCCCTCTGAGCTCAAGAAGCACCTGCCCATCCTTACAGACCTGATGGCAATGTTCAAGAGGGAGTTCCCTGAGTGGCAGTTCTTAATCCCCATTGCGCCCAATCTGAAAACCGCGCCCTTCGGGGAGGAGTTCACCGCGCTGAGGCAGATGGGGGCGGTGATAAAAAAGGAGAGCGCTCTGGACGTGCTTCTCGCCTGTGATGCGGCAGTTATTGCCTCCGGCACGGCGACCCTCCAGGGGGCGCTCCTCGAAAAGCCCTTCAGCGTTATCTACAAGCTCTCGCCCGTCACGTTCAACATAGCCAGGGCGCTTGTGAAGGTGAAATACGTCTCTCTCGTGAACATACTTTCCGGCGGACAGAGCGTGAAGGAGTACCTGCAGAAAGACGCCCGCCCGGAGTTGATAATGGCGGAGCTGCGGGAGATGATCGGGAACGCCAGGTACCGGGAGGACATGCTTTCGCGCTTCAGGCAGGTAAAGGCCCTCTTCGAGGGCAAAAGCGCCTCGAAACGGGTTTCCGAGATAGTCTGCCGGATGGCCGGCTGGTAAAAACCAAAGGGAAGCAGGCAACAGGACAAAGACCTTGTTTTTTATCTATACCGTCATCTACCTTCTCGCGCTGCCTTTTTTCCTGCCGCGGGAGATATTGAAGAGGCCAAAGGGGGCGCGCAGGAAGTGGTTTTCTGAAAAGCTCGGGTTTTTCGAGGTGGATGCGGGCGGGGCGGTATGGGTGCACGCCGTAAGCGTTGGGGAGGTAATGGCGGCCGCGCCCTTCATAGAGGCCCTGAACGAGCGCGGGCTAAAGACCGTCATTTCCACCATTACCGATACGGGGCGCAAGGTGGCCCTGTCCAAGTTCCCCGGCATGCGAGTTGTCTATCTGCCTTTTGATATTCCCTCCGCGCTTGGCAGGGCGGCAGACCGCATAAGACCGCGGGCCTTCATTCTCATGGAGACGGAGCTTTGGCCAAACGCCATACGGGTGATGGCTGGCCGGGGGGTACCCGTTTTTATCGTAAACGGCAGGATATCGCAGAAATCGGCGGCCGGGTATCGCAGGCTGAGGTTTTTCTTCAGGCGGGTGCTGGGCCTGGTGTCGCTAATGTGCGTGCAGGAGGAGGTCTATGCCGCGCGCGCGGCCTCCATCGGGGCTGAGGCCGCAAAGGTGGAGGTGACCGGGAACTTCAAATTCGAGATAAAACCCTCCGGGCGCATGCCCTCCTGGCTGGAAAAGCTCCCCGCTGATGCGCCTGTGGTCGTTGCCGGCAGCACTCACAAGGGCGAGGAGGCGCTGGTAATTTCGGCTTACAGGAGGCTCAAAGAGAAAAATGGGAATTTCCCGGGGCTAAGGCTTGTGCTTGCCCCCAGGCACCCGGAGCGGGTGCCCGAGGTGGAAGAGGAGCTGAAGGCGGCCGGCCTTGGTTATGTGAGGAGCTCCCAGGCCTCGGGGCAGGAGGCCATATCCCCAAAAAAGCCGGTCGTCGTGGTGGACACCGTGGGAGAGCTTTTCAGCGTTTATTCAAGGGCGGACGCCGTCATCGTTGGCGGAAGTTTCGTTTGCCGGGGCGGACAGAACCCTCTTGAGCCCGCCTATTGGGGCAAACCCGTTATATGCGGCCCCGACATGAGCAATTTCCCTTTCATGGGCGGGCTTTTAGAGGCGGGCGGAGCGTTGATGGTGGAGGCTGACCGCCTTTTTGAGGCGCTCGAAGGGCTCCTGTCCGATGAGGTCATGAGGGCCGAAATGGGCGGCAGGGCCAGGCGGTTTTATCTTGAGCGCTCCGGGGCCGTTCGCAGGACGCTGGACGCAATAATGGCCCGTCTGAAGACGAATTAACCAACCATTTTTTGCCTCTTCAGATTCCGGCGTGGGTAGATCGTGGGAGTTTTTCCGGGAAGTGCAGGGCCGTATCCGCCAGGCCCCTTCGTTCGGGCTGTGCGGTCCCGGGCGTATACAGCCATGACAAAAAAGTGTGCCCAGGCAGAATCTGAAGAGTTACTTCTTTTGTGCCCCGGTTCGGGTTAGAATAAAAAAGTGAAAGGTCTTTTTGAGCTCGCATATTACCTGGGATACAGGCTGGACAAGCGCCGCAAGTCAAAGGGCGCCAGGGCGCTCCCGGGCTTTGTGGTCAGCGTTGGCAATCTTACGACCGGTGGCACGGGCAAGACCTCGCTTGTAATATCGCTTGCCCGCTTCCTTAAAGACAAAAACCATCATATCGCCATCCTCACGCGCGGTTACAAGGGCAGCCTTCCGGGGCCCGCGCTCATAACAGCGGAGCTTGGCGCGGGGCAGGCGGGCGATGAGCCGCTCATGATGGCCTTGGAGCTGCCGGGCATTCCCGTGATAAAGGGCGCAAACAGGTACGAGGCCGGCCTCTATGCCGGGGCCATTGCCAGGCAGTCGAACGCCATCCCGCCCGGCCTCTTCATCCTCGATGACGGCTTTCAGCACTGGAGGCTGAAGCGCGACCTGGACATCCTTCTGCTGAGCGCAACGGACCCGTTCTATTTTGAAAAGCTCATCCCGGTGGGCAGCCTCCGCGAGCCCCTGTCCGCCATGAAGAGGGCGGACATCATAGTGGTCAGCAAGGCCAGGAAGGTGCCAAAAACCTTTGAGAGGGAGATAAGGAGATATAATGCCCATGCGCCTGTATATCCCGCCTGGTACGAGGCCCGCCGCGTGGCCCGCTGCGCTACCGGCGAAACCTATCCGGTTGACTGCCTGCGCGGAAAGGAGGTTTTTGCCTTTGCCGGCATCGGCGAGCCATACTCTTTCAGGCAGAGCCTTATTGAAGCCGGGGCCGTCATAAAGGGTTTTATGGAGTTCAGGGACCATCATGCGTTCAGCCAGGCGGACATTGGCCGCATAAGGGACAAGGCCCGCGGGTTGTGGATTATCACTACCGAAAAGGATATAATGAGGCTCGGAGACGCCCGCCGGAAGGGAACCGGTTTTTATTCACTCTCCGTGGAGATGCACGCGGGAGCGGGTTTTTACGAAGAGGTCCTTAAGAAGACGGGGACGGGTAGTTTTCAGTAGATGTTGTCCGCTTTGCTTGTACTTGCCGCTTGTATTCTTGTTTAGGGGGACAACTGGCATGATCAAGTACCTGAACATCCGCAGCAAGCAGCGAAACGAATTCATAGACATCACCGCCCAGGTCGAGGAGGCCCTGGGGGAATCCGGCATAAAAGAGGGCATCTGCTACATATACGTGCCCCATACCACCGCCGGTGTTACCATAAACGAGGGGGCGGACCCTTCGGTCCAGCGGGACATCCTTAACAGTCTTACCCGTCTCGTGCCCCACGACATGGGGTATTTCCACCGCGAGGGCAATTCCGACGCCCACGTGAAATCCGGCCTTACGGGGGTAAGCGCCTGCGTGCCCATAGAGGCGGGAAAGCTCACCCTGGGCACCTGGCAGTCCATTTATTTCTGCGAATTCGACGGGCCGCGCCATCGCAGATGCGTGGTCAAGATCATCAAGGGCTGAAAGAAAAAAAGAAAAAAAGTAAAGTAAAAATTAAAAATCGTTTTTGTGCGCTCCTTTTTTTTTGAAAAAGAAAAAAGCGGAAAACGAAAAATAAAGAGCTGAAGGGCGGCGCATTTTTTGGAAGGCAAAAGCAAGAGGACCAAAAGGTACGATGTGGTCATCGTAGGGGCGGGGCCGGCGGGCATTTTCGCGGCAATGGAGTTTTTTGCGTTTGCCCCTTCCGGGAAGGGCGCAAAAAAAGGAAAAGCCCCAAGCGTGCTCATCATTGAAAAAGGCAGGGACATAGGCAAGAGGGTCTGCCCGATGAAGACAAAGGAGATATCCTGCGCGGCCTGCGCCCTGTGCGGCCTGTTAAGCGGGTGGGGCGGGGCCGGGGCCTTCAGCGACGGAAAACTCTCATTGTCCCCGGAGGTGGGAGGATACCTGAAGGACTATATAGGCCAGGAGACGCTTCTTGGGATGATAGATTATGTGGACAGCGTCTACGTACGGTTTGGCGCACCCAGGGAATATTACGGCCAGGAGAGCGAAGAGATTGAAAATATATCCAGGGAGGCGGCCAGAAACGGGCTTTTGTTCGTCCGATCAAGGATAAGGCACATAGGCACCGACAGGGCGAAGGGCGTCCTCAGCCGGATGCGGAAATACCTGGAGGGCAAGGTCGACGTGCTCTTTGAAAGCGAAGTGGAACGGGTCCTGACCGGCGAAAAGGACAGCCGGGGCAGGGAAAACCGCAGGGCAACGGGTGTCCGTCTTGCAACGGGAGAAGAGATAGAGGCCGGGTTTGTAATAGTCGCCCCGGGCAGGGAGGGCTCCAAGTGGCTTGAGAAAGAAGTCAAAAGGCTGGGGCTTGAGACCATAAACAACCCTGTGGACATCGGCGTCAGGGTCGAGGTCCCCGCCCCCGTGATGGAGCCCCTGACAAGGGCCACTTATGAGCCAAAGCTCATCTTTTATTCCAGGGCCTTTGATGACAAGGTGAGGACCTTTTGCGTCAACCCTTACGGAGAGGTGGTAAAAGAATACCTGAAGGGCATATGGACCGTGAACGGGCACAGTTATGCCGGCCACAGGACGCCTAACACGAACTTTGCCCTGCTGGTGAGCACCACGTTCACCGAGCCTTTCCATGAGCCTGTCTCGTACGGAAGGCATATAGCCAGGCTGGCCAACTTCCTTGGCCAGGGCGTCATTGTGCAGCGGCTTGGAGACCTACAGAAGGGCAGGCGCTCCACGCGGGAGCGGATAGAGAAGGGCACGGTGGTCCCCACGCTCAAGGACTCGACGCCCGGGGACCTGAGCTTTGTCATTCCGTACCGGTATCTGAGCGATATAATGGAGATGATGGAGGCCCTGGACAAGCTGGCCCCCGGCGTAAATTCCAGGCACACGCTTCTTTACGGCGTTGAGGTGAAGTTCTATTCGATGAAGCCCAGGTTGGGCCCTTCTCTTGAAAGCGGGATAGAAAACCTCTTCGCGGTGGGCGACGGAGCGGGAGTGAGCAGGGGGCTCGTGCAGTCATCGGCTTCCGGGGTCATCGCGGCCAGGGAGATACTTAAAAGGCTCTGAGGCCTTTTTTGGAGTTTTTTCAGCTTGCAAAGAGCTTAAAAAGTGCTATCATTTTTTCCAGAAATTCATATGTCAAAAAACCGGACAGGAGGTTTTGTAAAAAAACCATGAAAGGCAATCCTAAGCTGATCGAAAAACTTAATTCGCTTCTTGCCGACGAATTGACGGCCATCAACCAGTACATGGTGCATTCGGAGATGGCGGCCAACTGGGGATACGGGAAACTGCACGAACATTTTGAGAAGAGGGCCATTACCGAGATGAAGCACGCCGAGTCGCTTATCGGCAGGATAATCTTCCTGGAAGGCATCCCGATCGTCTCCAACCTGCGGGAGATACGCGTTGGCAGCGATGTGTCCAAACAGCTTGACAGCGACCACAACCTGGAGGAGATCGCCATCAAGGGGTACAACGAGGGCATAAAGCTGGCCGGGGAAGTGAGCGACTTTGCCACCAGGGAGATACTGGAAAAGATACTGAACGATGAGGACGGCCATATCGACGGCATAGAGGAGCTCCAGGACCAGATCGGCCAGATGACGCTGCCCGTCTTCCTGTCCACACAGGTTTAAAGGATACAGGACTGCCGGCAGGAAATTTCCAAGAGAATATTTTTTAAAAGGCCCCCGCGCCTGCTGTGCGGGGGCCTTTTTTTTCGCGCGGCCGGGGCATTCCATTTTTTGACTTTTCCTTTTATCGGACAATACAATAGGTAAGTGAACGCTAACACCGGCAGGCCCGCCAAAAAAAGGGCCCTGGTAGTCCCGCTTCTGGCAGTAGCCGCGGCGGCATTTCTTGCCGTCCTGATGGCCTTGCGCTCCGAGCGTAAAAATACCATCCATTCCATCCACGAGACCGGCATCATGGACGGCTACGAGGTCAACCTTTCCCCGAAAATAGCCGGCCGTATCTCTTGGATCGGGGCCGACGAGGGCGATGCCGTCAAGGCGGGGCAGACGCTGATCACCCTGGACTGCCAGGACGTAAAGGCGTCGCTTGCGCAGGCCATTGCCGCCAGGGAAAAAGCGCAGGACGACATCAGCGCGGCCGAGGCGCAGGTGGAAAACGCAAGGGCAGGGATACTGAGCGCGGAGGCGGACGAAAAAAGCGACGCCGCGGATGTGGTGATGGCCCGCGACCAGGAGGATGAGTCCAGGAGAGAGGCCGGAAGGGCGCAGAAGCTTTACAGGGAGAGCTTCATATCCACGCAGTCCCGCGACCAGTCGGTTTCCGTTTATGACGTAAACAGGGCGGCATACAACTCCTCGGTGGACAGGCTCTCCTCGGCCCGCGCAAAGACAGAGGCGGCAGAAACCGCGCTTGCCGCGGCCAAAAGCCAGCTTGGGTCCGCAAAGGCAATGCTCGGAGAGGCTCAGGCCAATGTGGCCTATTACCGATCAAAGCTGAACGATACCATCATAAAGACCCCGGTGGACGGCACCGTCATATTCAAGGCGCATGAGCAGGGAGAAACGGTCAGCCCGGGGGACACCATCCTGACGATAGTGGACCTGGACGGCCTTTATGCAAGGGTGGACATAGACGAGACGAAGATAGGCCGCGTGGAGCTTGGCAAGCCGGCCTATGTCACCGTGGACGGGCTGCCTGGAAAGGTCTTCAAGGGCAGGATCACGGAGATAGACCGGTACGCGGAGTTCGCCACCCAGAGGGACGTGATACGGGGCCGGGAGGACATAAAGACCTTCAGGGTAAAGGTCAAGGTCCTGAACGACCCGGACAGGATGTTGAAGCCCGGCATGACGGTTGAGGTAAGGATACCTCCGGGATAAAGGATGGCCGGAAGGGCAACGCGGCAAGCGGCGCGCGCCCATATATATATCATGCAAAAATGTGACAAGGCAATTGCCGTCTCCGGGATAACCAGGAAATTCGGTCCCGCCACCGCCGTGGACGAGATAAGCTTCGAGGTGGACAGGGGGGAGTTTTTCGGCTTTCTCGGCCCCAACGGGGCCGGCAAGACGACCCTCATAAGGATGCTCACCACCCTTCTCAAGCCCACAAGCGGACAGGCCATTGTCGCAGGGGTCGACGTGGCGGAGCACCCTTCCCATGTCAGGCAGCTCATAGGGGTTGTCCCCCAGGCCATGACCAGCGACCTGGACCTTACCGGCCGCGAGAACATGGACATATACGGCAGGTTCTACGGCATCCACTCCGCGGAAAGGAAAGAAAGGACGGACTATCTGCTTGAGATGGTTGGCCTGGCGCAGAGGGCGGACGACCTGGTGGCCACGTACTCAGGCGGCATGAGGAGGAGGCTGGAGATCGTGCGCGTGCTTGTCCACAGGCCGGCGCTGCTTTTTCTGGATGAGCCCACCATCGGGCTTGACCCACAGTCCAGGCGGGTGGTGTGGGAGCTCCTGAAAAAGCTCATCCAGGGGGACGCCATGACGATATTCCTGACCACGCACTACATGGAAGAGGCGGAGATGCTGTGCGGCCGGGTTGCGATAATAGACGCCGGTAAGATAATAGCAATGGGGAGCCCGGCGGAGCTCAAGGCGGGCGTAGCGGGAAACGACATTGTCACCCTGCGCCTTGGCGGGCTTACGGATGATATCACCGCGGCGATGGGGAAATTGCCTTTCGTTCACAAGGTAAACACGGATGGAGGTTCCGTCTCCGTCTTCGTGGACAACGGGGCGCAGAACCTGCCCGCGCTCATGGACACCGTGCGGGCCTCCGGAGGGACGATCCTTGCCGCCTCCGTCCATGAGCAGTCGCTGGAGGACGTTTTCATCCACTACACGGGAAAGTCCATAAGGGAGGAAGAGGCAAAAAAGGTGAGTTTCCTGGTTGGGGCGGGAATGCCCCAGAGGCTCGGCAGATGACAAGGCTTTTTGCGGTCATAGAGAGGGACCTGAAAAAGTTCAAGCGAAACTCGGTCGTTCTCGGGATGAGCATACTCATGCCCATCATCTACCTGGTGATACTGGGCAACTCCTTCCAGGGAAAGCTCACGGACCTGCCCCTGGCAGTGGTCAGCCAGGACGGGGGCCCTTACGCCAAACGGTTGATGGAATACCTGATGGCGATCCAGGCCGGACCAAAGACCTTTTTGGTGCTGCCCATGGACGACCAGGAAAAGGCCGTGGACGGGGTCCGGGCGGGCAAGTACAAGGCCGCGCTCATCATACCCCCGGATTTCAGCAAAAGGGCCGCGGTGAACGGCAGGCCGGTCATAGGCCTTTTCCTTGACAACACGGACAGCATCTCCGCGGACACGATCAGGAACCTCATAGATGCGGCCCTGCCTTCGTTAAAGTCCGAGTACGTGCCGATAAGGGAGCCGGACGGGACGCCGCTCCTCAGGGACATAAACCTCTATGCAAAGGTGGACTATGCCCAGTCCCTGGTGCCTGGAGTGGTGATAATGGCCATATTCCTTGGCACCCTTACCACCGGGGCTTTCAACCTTGTCATGGACCGCTTTCTTGGCATAGAGGAGAGCTACCTGCTTACTCCGCTTTCGAAGGGGCACATAGTGGGAGGGCTCATCATCAGCGGCCTTTCCATAACCACCATAAACGCCCTTTTCATATTCGCGACAAGCGTGCTGATAACGGGCATCCCGTTTTCAAGGGGGTTCGGGAACTTCCTGCCTGTTCTGCTCGTGGTTGTCCTTACCACTTTGTGTCTTTTGAGCCTCATGTTCGCCATCCTGGGAAGGATAAGCCATCCGCGCATTGTCGGCGTCCTGAGCGGGTTTTTGAACGTCATCCTGTTTTTTCCAAGCGGCGCCGTCTACCCGGTGGCGAGCTTCCCCGGCTGGCTGAAATCCTTTGCCAGGGTGAACCCGGAGGCCTACGCCGTGGATGCGATGAAGTCGCTGCTCTTTAAAAACGCGGGCCTTGGCAACATCATGGGGGACCTGCTTTTCCTTTCGCTCTTTACCGCGGCAATGATGGGCCTTTCCATAATCACCTTCAAGCGCACCCTCTGAGAAGGCCATTTATGGGAGACAAAAAATTAAAACGTCTCTTTTTTCTTCAAAACTCTCTCATTATGTGATATATGTAGCTTGTAAAAGCCTCAAATTAAAAATCTCCAAAAGGAGGACGGATATTTATGGCGGTAAAGAAAGCTGGCGCAAGGGGGGCGAAGGCCCCGAAGAAAGCAGCCGCAGCAGGCAAGACCAGTGCAAAAAGGCCGGCCAAAGCGGTGAAGGCGGCGGCAGCCAGACCTGCTAAAACGGCCGCAAAGAGGCCGGCTGCAAGGAAACCCGCGGCACGCGCCGCTGCCAGGCAGGCCGCTGCAGCTTCCAAGGAGGCCCGCTATGGCTGCGAGGTTTGCGGCCTTATGGTCACCGTGGACGAGTGGGGCGATATGGACATGGTGAACATAGTCTGCTGCGGAGAGCAGATGCAGCCGGTTTAGATAAAAAATGCGGGGCCCCTCCGCGGGGCCCCGGTCTTCTGTTTAGGTGCCCCGAGGACGGCGTCAAAAACAGACCGCGTCCGGATAGTAATCCGGAATGTGCCTTTCGGAAAATGTTCCCGTATCATCTCCCATTGCGCATCGCTCAAATGCTCGCATTGCCACGCCCGGTCAATTTTAAGACAGGTTTTTGTCAGGATCCCAAAAGGACCTGAACGGGGACCACTGAAACCGGTCAATGACAGTAAGCGGAACCGGCCCCTAACTCCAGGCCTTTTTGCACATCGGCTCCGGCCCGCCGGCATCTCCCATTTCTTTATAGACTTTGGCGCGGTCGCAATAGGCGTTGGCATTTGATGGGTCTATTTCAATAGCTTTATTTAAGTCCGATATCGCGAGGCTGTATTCCTTTTTCCCGTCATGGATAATGCCACGGTCAGCATATAAAACTGCGAGGTCATCACCGGTGTAAGAGCCGGAATTTATTTCGTCCGTGCATGCCTTTAATGAATTATCGTCGTATTGCCCAGTGGATGCGTACTTTACACATGAGCTTTCGGCTCTCGCCCTTGCCGGCCCCAAAAATATGCAACAGGATATTAAAAGCAAGGCCAACCGTATCACTTTTTTACAGGTTATTTTACTTTCCCCATCCATCAGAAATTTTAATTTAATGCGGATATCGGATCAGCGT
>JAJYJB010000126.1 GCA_021789735.1 Nitrospirota bacterium | reverse complement strand
GTCATAGTTGATCTCCGGGAATATGAACTGCTCCCTTATGCCAAAGTTGTAGTTGCCGCGGCCATCGAAGGACCTGTCCGAAAGGCCCCTGAAGTCCCTTATCCTTGGTAGGGCCACGCTTATGAGCCTGTCCAGGAACTCATACATCCTGTCGCCGCGGAGGGTAACTTTGCATCCTATGGGCATGCCCTTCCTCAGCTTGAAGGTGGCTATGGCCTTCTTGGCTCTCGTTGTGACCGCCTTCTGCCCGGTTATCTGCGTAAGCTCGTTCTGTACGGAATCAAGGAGCTTTATATTCTGGACAGCCTCGCCGAGCCCCACGTTCAGGACGACCTTCTCTATCTTCGGCGCCTGCATGACGTTCTTATAGGAATATTCCTTCATCAGCGAGGGCAGTATCTCTTTTTTGTACGTTTCCATGAGCCTTGGCGGCATCCTAGTCAATGACCTCCTTGCACTTTTTACAGACCCTCATCCTTTTTCCGCCATCCGTGGCCTGGTTAGCCGCCTTGGAGCGTGCGCCGCACTTCGGGCAGACCAGCATCACGTTGGATATGTGGATCGAGCCTTCCTTCTCTATGATCCCCCCCTGCTCGTTGCTCTTCGAGGGCTTCATATGCTTCTTTATGATATTTATCTTCTCTACAAGCACCTTGTCCTTGTCCGGCAACACCGCAAGTACGCGGCCCTTCTTGCCCTTCTCTTTGCCGGCCAGCACATAAACCATATCGTCTTTCTTTATTCCAAGCCCCATTTCTAGTTCACCAACCTCCTTAAAGGACCTCGGGCGCAAGCGAGATGATCTTCATGTATTCCTTCCACCTGAGCTCCCTTGCCACCGGCCCGAATATCCTGGTGCCCAGCGGCTCACCCGCCTGGTTTATAAGCACCACGGCGTTCTGATCAAACCTGATATAAGTGCCATCAGGCCTGCGGTTCTCTTTCCTTGTCCTCACCACCACCGCCTTCGCCTTCGAGCCCTTCTTCACGGTCCCCTCCGGGGTGGATTCCTTTACACTGACCATTATAAGGTCCCCAAGCCTGGCGTACCGCCTGCGCGTGCCGCCCAGGACCTTTATGCAGCAGACCTTTTTGGCCCCTGAGTTGTCGGCCACGTCTAGTATGCTCTGGACCTGTATCACTTCCCCGTCTCCTTTAATATATCAGCCACTCTCCACCGCTTGTCCTTGCTAAGTGGCCTGGACTCCACTACCGTCACCTTGTCGCCCGTCTTGCAGCGGTTCTCCTCGTCGTGGGCCTTGAACCTTACCACCTTTTTTACCGTCTTTTTATAGGCGGGGTGCTGGAACAGCCTCGTCACAGCAACCACTACGGTTTTGTCCATCTTGTCGCTGACTACCGTGCCGGTGAAAACTTTCTTAGCCATATTTATTTACCGCCCTCGCGCTCTTTTTCTTGCACAACGGTGAGTACGCGTGCTATGTCTTTCCTTACGGCGAGCATCCTCTTGGGGTTTTCTATCTCCCCGGTGGCCTGCTGGAATCTCAGGTTGAAAAGCTCTTTCCTGAAATCGGCCTCCTTCGCCTTAAGCTCATCCACGGTCAAATTCCTGAATTCGTCGGGCTTCACTGCATCTCCTCCTGACGTTTGACAAACTTTGTGGCCATCGGCAACTTGAAGCCGGCAAGCCTCATCGCCTCCTTGGCGACCTGCTCCGTGACCCCTGAAACCTCATACAGAACCCTGCCCGGCTTTATGACTGCCACCCAGTACTCGGGGGCGCCTTTACCCTTGCCCATCCTCGTCTCAGCAGGTTTTTTCGTTATCGGCTTGTCAGGGAATATGCGTATCCAGACTTTGCAGCCTCTCTTTGCATGCCTCGTGATGGCAATCCTGGCCGCCTCTATCTGCCTGCTGGTTATCCAGCCGGGCTCCATGGCTTTAACGCCGAAATCCCCGAACTTGACTTCGGAACCCCTGTAGGCCTTGCCGTCCATATTGCCCTTCTGCATCTTCCTGAACTTTACCTTCTTGGGCGCTAACATATTATGCCTTTCTAAAACCCCTTCACTAGTTTTTGTTTTTTAAAAAAATCTATGAACTGCTCGCGGGAAGAATGTCCCCGTGATATATCCAGACCTTCACGCCTATCACACCGTATGTCGTGTTGGCCTCGGCCGTGCCGTATGCCACATCTGCCCTGAACGTGTGGAGAGGCACCCTGCCCTCCCTGTACCATTCGGTGCGCGCTATCTCGGCCCCGGCCAGTCTGCCGGAACAGGTCACCTTGATGCCCTGCGCGCCGAAGCGCAGCGAGGATGCCACTGCTTTCTTCATGGCCCGCCTGAAGGCGACGCGCTTTTCTATCTGGAGCGCGATGTTCTCCGCCACAAGCTGGGCATCTATCTCAGGCTTCCTTATCTCTTTTATGTCAACGGAGACATCCTTGCCGGTTGCCTCCTGCAGGTCCTTGCGGAGCTTTTCGGCTTCAGCCCCTTTTTTGCCGATGACGATCCCGGGGCGCGCCGTATGAATTATCACGCGCAGCTTCTGCGGGGTGCGCTCTATCTCCACGCTCGCCACTCCCGCGTGGTAAAGCCTCTTCTTTATCATGCGTCTTATATGGTAGTCCTCGACCAGTTGATCGGCGAATCCCTTCTTCTGGAACCACCTGGACTCCCAGTTTCTTATTATGCCAAGCCTTACTCCCGTCGGATGCGTCTTCTGACCCAATTAAAAACCCTCCTCTTTATTCATCGGACAAGAGAATCGTGATGTGAGACATCCTCTTCTTTATCGTGTTGGCCCTGCCCATCGAGCGGGGC